>NZ_CP048286.1:4180000-4242500 GCF_010365285.1 Paenibacillus rhizovicinus | reverse complement strand
GCATAACCGTCTGGCGGCCCCCTTTATGTAATTCGGCCCAAACATCGGCCAAGAGACGAACAAGCCGCAGCTTCATGTCTCTATTCGCTGCGCCCATCTCTATGGTCGCGGGAAGCCTTGCGCTTTCCCGAAAACCAAAAACAGCGTCTATCGCATGTCGCGATAAACGCCGCCTTATTGTTATGCACAAAAACTGGAAATTTTATTACTCCCCAAGCAGCCATACCGTAACCGTGCTTTCAATAACGGCTGCCGCGACTAACATGACGGCAACCAGCACGATGACCGGAAGCGTGCGCTGCACGAATTGTTCGAACTGCTTCCCCCACCCGCTTTTGCGCGTCAACAGCGTTCCCGCTCCATGCAGCATCATTTTTCCAAAACGAAGCCCGTATGCACAGGCGATGACAATGGCTGACAATTCGAGAATTCCATGCGGCAGCAGCCCTTTGACGATAACCGTGAATAGCATATCATTCCCTTGCTCTGCCGTGTGATGGATCAAATATCCGAGTATCATGCCATTGATCGCCAGGAAGATGATCGGGATGACGCCGAAAAATATCCCCAAGTACATGACCAACACGGCTTTAATGACATTATTCAAAAAGATAAACAGCATTAAGAACATTGTCGGATGGCTGCTGGAATCAATGTTTTGCGCGATATTCTGAAGGCCGCTCAGCTGGCTTTGCATGAAGTTCTCGAGTGCAGGATTCGTGGCGCCAACGACCATGCCCGCGAGCAGAAAAATCGTACTGAAGGCAAGATAATGGCCCATGGATTTCAAATGCTGCCATATGGCGCTAGGAGCGAACATCGGATATCACCTCGTTTAAGCTGATTTTTGGCGTGAAGACGAATAAGTTGGTGGTACGAGCATAGATTGTACTAAAACAAGCCTTTACGAGAGGAGTGCCATCCACCGTATGAATATGTTTTATGTCATGAACGGCAAGAAATTAAAGCGGTATTTTCTGATGACTGTGGGGATTGTGTTTGCGGCAGGAATCATCTATGCGGAAAAAGACAATATTACCGTATTCGCAGAAGATCAGCCGGCAGCGATTTACAGCGTCCCTACGGACAAGAAGGTCGTCGCGCTTACCTTTGACATCAGCTGGGGGGAGAAACGAACAGAGCCTATTCTTGATGTACTGAATCAAAAAGGCGTTAAGAACGTGACGTTCTTCCTATCCTCCCCCTGGAGCCAGACACACCCGGATATCGTCAAGAAAATCGTGGATGCCGGATACGAAATCGGAAGCCATGGCCATAAACACGGCAATTACAGTACTTACAGCGACGAGGAAATTCGCACGCAGATCGAGACGGCGCAGTCGATTTTGACGCAAGTGACGGGTAAAACGCCATCCTTGATCCGGATGCCTAACGGAGATTTCGATAAACGGGTGCTGCGGATCGCGGAGCAGATGAATTATAAAGTGATCCAATGGGACACGGATTCCCAGGACTGGATGAATATCGGAACGGATAAAATCGTCAATCGCGTGGTGTCGAAGGCTCATCCCGGCGATATTATTCTGATGCATGCGAGCGACTCCGTCAAACAGACGCATGAAGCGCTGCCCATCATCATCGATCAGCTTCGCGCAAAAGGGTATGAATTCGTTACCGTATCGGAACTCATCGCGCAAACGGAGCTGCAAGGCAAAACGGTGCAGGATAAAACCGCCATGTTCGAGCAGCTCGACGCTTCCGCTGAAGAGTAATGCGGTTAATCCTATAGGATAAGAAGTACCAGTTAAACGACCGGTTTCGCATTGGAAGATGCGGAGCCGGTTGTTTGTTCTTTGTGCAGCAAACGATGCAGCCACATGATTTGGTAGGCATTGCAAACGAACATGGGGATCAGCATGAATGTCATCGCCGATACGTTGCTTTGGAGAGCCTGCCACGCCTCGAGCAGCGTCACGACGATCAGAAGGAACATGGTCGGTATGAATGCTGAATTTTTCGTTTGCTTCGCTTTTACATAAGAGACTGCAGCCGATGCCAACAGAAGCACCAGCGGAAGCACCCAAAAGATCCAGTTGTTCTGTTCGGCACGATTCTTATACAGCATGTACCCTACGCCGCCAAGCGCAAACAAAGATGTGTAGGCTTGCAAGGCGTTCCATAGATACCCTTTGCGAAGCACGCTGAGCGCGATGTAGTTAAGCGTGAGGTACGAGAAGAAGCCCATTTGGCTGAAAGCACCGAACAACAGTCCCACGAGCGCCATGGTAAGCAGGTTAAAACCCGTCGATTTCAAATCGAGGATGCCGAAATCCGGGTCGACCCATTGCATGGTCGTTCCGACGATTGCGGAAACGACTCCGCCTACGGCCATCGTGCTCCAGAATAAGAAAAACCATTTGCGAATGTTCACGATCATGTCTCCTAAACGTTTAATTGCTTTCCATGAATAAAACGGCTGCGTATGCCGGCAAATTGTTGCCTTCCTTGAATCCCTTCCATTTTACCATGTCATTCATAAAAAGCTACGCCGAGTCCATGATAATCCGTTGAACATTGTCACATACTATCCCCAGGACAATGTCGTAATTCCAGAAGGGAGACGGGACATCATGCTCAAGCGTTTCGTATGGGCGGGTTGCAGGCCCTCGCAGCTAACGAAGTTAGTGACCAGGGTAGGTGCCGCAATAATTTTATCCTCCGTGCTTTCAAGCTGCGGATCCCAGCCATCCAGTGCAGCAAGCGAGCCCATGAGCTATAAAGACATGAAATCGATGGTCATCGACATCCTGAAGACGGAAGATGCGCAAAAAGCGCTTCAGGAATCGGCTATCTCTTCCACCGGCAATACGGGTATGACCTCCAAACTGCTTACTGTACAGGATCAAGAGCAAGTTCGGCTGGCCGTCAAGGAAACGCTCGTTTCGCCCGAGTATAACAAAGTTATTGAGAAGCTAATGACGGATCCACGGTTCGCCGGCGAGTTCTCGCAAGCGGTCAATAAACAAAACAAGCAAATTCACAAGGATTTGCTGAAGGATCCTACTTACCAGCAGGACATGATTAAGGCCATGAAGAGTCCAGAGATGGATAAAATGATTCTAGACGTCTTGCAGAGTACCCAATATCGCAAGCAGGTCATGACCATCATGCAGGAGTCGATGCAAAGTCCCCTCTTCCGCATGGAGATCCTTGATCTGCTGAAGAAGGCCGTTCAGGAAGAGCTGAAACCGAAGCCTGATGAAAAGGTTACGAAGTCCAAGGAAGGCGATAGCGGTGGCGGAGATTCCGGCGACGGCGGTGATAGTGGTGATAGTGGTGGGGGCGACAGCGGTATGGGCGAACAAGGCGGCGGTTGATGGTGGGCTGGCTGCGTGTGAAATGTGAGGCATAGTGCGGTGTGCGGTTACACAGGGCGGTTGCATAATGCGGTGTGACGGTGACAATGTGCGGTAATATAGGGCGGTAATCAAAAAGCCAACATCCTCTATTGGGGAATGTTGGCTTTTTGTTTAATGGGTTAAATTAAGCTTCGCATTTGGCGATGACCCGGTCCGCGATTTCCAGGTAGATCTTGCCCGTGTCGGTATCTTCTTTGTACACCGACGGCGCAAAATCCGGTTCGGACACGTGGTTGTCCGGCGCTCCCAGCGGAATTTGGGCCATCAGTTCGCTATTAAGCGATTCTGCGAGCCTTGCTCCGCCCCCGCGGCCGAATACGTACTCGTGTTCCCCGCTCTTGCTGATGTAAAACGACATGTTCTCCACGATACCCAGGATCTCATGCTCAGTCTTGATGGCCATCGCTCCGGCGCGCGCCGCTACGAAAGCTGCCGTCGCATGCGGCGTGGTCACGATAATTTCCTTGCTCTGCGGGATGAGCTGATGCACGTCAAGGGCGACATCGCCCGTTCCAGGCGGCAAATCGAGCAGCACGTAATCCAGCTCGCCCCATTCGATCTCGGCGAAAAAGTTACGCAGCATTTTGCCGAGCATCGGGCCGCGCCAAACGATCGGCGCGTTGTCTTCAACGAAGAAGCCCATGGACATGACGCGCACGCCGAATTTCTCGATGGGGATGACGCGTTCGTTCACGACCTGCGGACGTTCCTCAATTCCCATCATATCCGGCACGCTGAAGCCGTAAATGTCAGCGTCGATGATGCCGACGCGTTTGCCCTTGCGGGCTAAGGCGACCGCGAGATTCACGGTCACCGTGGACTTGCCGACGCCGCCCTTGCCGCTGGCGACGGCAATGAACTGCACCCCGCTGCTTTCGCTCAGCAGCGGGTGTGCCTCTAGCCCTGCCCCGTGACCGCGTACGGGGCTAGGGCCCTTCGGCGGCGGCGCAGCCTTCCCCGCGCCGCCGGCAGCGCCTGCGGCGGGCGCAGCGCCCTGCGCGCCCGCCGGGGCGGCCTCGCCGGCCCGAAACCGGCAGTGTACGGTTTCGGCGCCGGCAGCGGCAAGCGCTTCGCGCAGCGCAGCCTCAAGCGCGCGCTCCGCGCTCGCGGCAGCACCAAGGACCGTTAACGATACGTTACGGTCCTTTACAACAACATCGCGGAAGGTGATCGTGCCTTCCGCATTATATGCGGCCGTCGCAGACTCGACGGCTTTCAATGCATCCTCGCGTGTAATCATGAATGGATCTCTCCTCTTGTCCCTTGGTACTGACTCCATCCATTATAACAATACGATGAAGCTGTTCCAAGCGGCCTCGGCCAAATTGCGCTTCAGCCAAATATCCAACGTATCTACTTCCCTGCCCCCGTACTCCACTTCTCACCAGCCGTAAACCGCAGGATACCTTGATAGATGGATGCCGCGACTTTCTTCTGATACTCCGCATCGGCCAAACGAGACGCTTCTCCGGGGTTCGATAAGAAGCCCACTTCGACGAGCGCACTCGGCACCTCATCCATGGCCTTCAGTAAATAAATAGAGTTCACCGTTGAAGCAAGCCGCTCCGTATTACCCAGGTTGCGCCGAATTTCGTCTTGAACAAGTGAAGCGAGAATGGCGTTTTCAGGCAAATTCGGGTAGAAGAACGTTTGAGCCCCCGACCATTTCGGCGACGGAATACTGTTCATATGAATGCTGAGCAGCAGCGAGGCATGCTTGTCTTTCACGAATTGCGCACGCTTCAGGAGATCCTGCGTCTTCCGCTTGCTAATCTTGGATGTCCCTTCGTCCGCGAGATCATAATCCCCTTCCCGCGTCATAACGACGATCGCACCGGCTTGCTGTAAAAAATCTCGCAGCTGCAAAGCGATCGCCAAATTAAGGTCTTTCTCCACCAGTCCCTGCTTGCTGACAGCTCCCCCGTCGACGCCCCCATGCCCGGCGTCAATGGCGATGACTTTACCGGACAATGGCAGCGTCCAATACGTCCATGTCCGCGATGCAGGCACTTCCTGCGTTAACAGTAGCACCGTCAGCAGCACAGCTGCGATGCCTAAACCGATCCGCACCGCACCCCGGTACGTAATCCAAACGACAAACCGTTTCCGAACTCCGCGCATGCAAAAGGCCACCCCTATCTCCATCCGATGATTCGTGCAGGAGGCTGTCCTGCGTTCTTTATCATCCTATGGAACGAGATGGCCACTTATGCGGACAATCTTGTACAAGGCGAAACGCGCCATCCTTTTAACAGGATGGCGCGTTTCTTATTCATTAAACGGGCTGATTGGACATGCCCTCAATAAGGATTTTTGCAACTTCCGGACGCGAGAACTCCGGTGGCGGGCAAACGCCATCGCGAAGCAGCGCGCGGACCTTCGTACCGGACAGCGTCAAATGATCTGCTTTATCATGCGGGCAAGTTTTGCTGGATGCCATGTTGCCGCATTTGGTGCAGAAGAAGCTGTGCTCGAAGTACAGCGGAGTAATGCCGAGATCTTCAGCCGGGAACGAACGAAGCAATTCTTGTGCTTCATAAGTGCCGTAGTAATCGCCAACGCCTGCGTGGTCGCGTCCGACAATAAAGTGCGTGCAGCCATAGTTTTTACGAACCATTGCATGGAAGATCGCTTCGCGCGGACCTGCGTAGCGCATTGCAGCCGGGAAGACGCCGAGGAACGTACGATCTGCTGGATAATAGTTCTCCAGAAGCGCAATGTAGCTCTTCATACGAACATTCGCAGGGACATCATCGGACTTCGTTTCGCCGACAAGCGGATTCAAGAACAGTGCATCCACGATTTCCATTGCGCATTTTTGAATGTATTCGTGCGCACGGTGAACCGGATTGCGTGTTTGGAAGCCAACGATCGTCTTCCAGCCCTTCTCCGCAAAAATCCGTCTCGTTTCCGAAGGATCAAAATAAAACTCGTTAAACTTCTCAGGCACCGGACGATTCAACACTGTAATGGAACCGCCAACGTAGGTGGAAGGACGGCTGTATAGCTTCGCAACCCCTGGATGCTCCACATCGTCTGTTTTGAAGACATTAACCGCTTCGTGCTTCTGATCGACATTATAGATGCTGTCGATATCGATTAGGGCATAGACAATGCCGTCTTCACCGACAAGCGCGGCACGTTGACCGGCAGACAGTTCCGCAGCCTTCGCTTCTTCTACAGCCAGTGTGATCGGAATGCTCCAAACCGTACCGTCTGCAAGACGCATGCGGTCCACGACAGAACGATAGTCCGCTTCGTTCATAAAGCCTTTGAGCGGGGAGAATGCACCTACACCGATCAAATCCAAATCCGAAATCGTCCAGTTGTTTACGATAATCGAAGTAAGTCCTGCTGCTTCTGCAAGCAATGCTTCGCGTTCAGTTCCAGCCGCGACTCGATTGACGAGTACGCCGCCATGTGGATTAATGCTGCTCATGTTTTGCAAGTGCCTCCTAATGTTTTGTCGGGTGCCTGATGGATATGCTTCACTGCGAGTATTGCTGCCTTGAATGCTTGAGCTTATTTATGCAAACCGCATTCTGTTTTTTCTTGACCGGACCAACGTCCCGCACGCGGGTCTTCGCCTGGCATGACTTGGCGTGTGCAGTGTTCACAGCCGATGCTCGGATAGTGGTTGTCATGAAGCGGATTGTAGTACACGTTGTTCTCGCGGATGTAGTTCCATACATCCTCGGATGTCCAGTTTGCGATCGGGTTGAATTTAACCAAACCGAACTTCGTATCGTATTCGATTTTTTTCGCGTTCGCACGTGCAGGCGCTTGATCGCGGCGAATTCCCGTAATCCAAGCTTCGTATTTGGAAAGGATTTGCGTCAGCGGCTGTACTTTACGAATGTTGCAGCATTCGTTGGCATCGGATTTCCACAGCTCTTCACCGAATTGTGCTGCTTGTTCTTCAGGCGTTATGGCTGGCTGCACTCTTACGAATTCCAAACCATAGATCTCCGCCATACGATCACGCGTCTCGTATGTTTCTTTAAAGTGAAAGTCGGTGTCCAGGTAGAAAATATCCGTTTTCGGGCTGATCTTTTGCAGCATATCGACAAGCACGACATCTTCTGCTCCAAAACTGCAGGCGAACGTAATGTTCGGGAATGTTTCAACCGCAAATTTCAAAATCTCCTGCGGTGTAGCTGTTTCCAATTCTACCGCCTTTTGCGTGATTAACGCTTCTTTTTCAAAAAGGTTCATGGATGAGTCCCTCCGTTTGCGAATTCCTAGTAAATTAATCTACATTAAATTATACGTCCATTAGGCATAATGTTCAATGACTGAAATACGCCAAAATGATTAAAAAAATGCCTCCTCTGTAAACAGAGAAGGCATTTGCTTTGTAAATTAACGTTTCGAGAATTGTGGAGCGCGACGAGCGGCTTTCAAGCCGTACTTCTTACGCTCTTTCATCCGTGGATCACGCGTCAGGAAGCCAGCGCGTTTCAGGGATGGACGGAATTCCGGATCTGCTTTAAGCAGCGCACGGGAGATACCGTGACGGATTGCGCCTGCTTGGCCGGACATACCGCCGCCATGCGCAATAACCAGAACATCGTATTTGCTTGTCGTTTCAGTCAGAGCAAGCGGTTGTTTAACGATCAGTTTGAGTGTTTCCAAACCGAAGTACTCATTCAGGTCACGCTTGTTAATAATGATTCGTCCTTCACCCGGCACGAGACGTACACGTGCTACAGAGTGTTTACGACGACCGGTTCCATAGTATTGAACTTGTGCCATGAAACTGTCCTCCCTCTATTTACCCGCGAAGTTCGTAAACTTCTGGATTTTGTGCTTGATGTGGATGTTCTGGGCCGGCGTACACTTTCAACTTCATCTTCATTTTGTCGCCAAGACGGTTCTTAGGCAACATACCGTAGATAGCTTGTTCCAGAACTTGATCTGGTTTGTTCTTGATCATTTCTTGAGCAGGCGTTACTTTCAAACCGCCCGAGTACATCGAGTGACGGTAGTACATTTTGTTTTGCAGTTTCTTGCCCGTCAGGTGAATTTTCTCTGCATTGATGATAACGACGAAATCGCCAGTATCAACGTGCGGAGTAAATGTTGGTTTGTGCTTGCCGCGGATGATGCTTGCAGCTTCGCTCGCAAGACGGCCAAGAGTTTTGCCTTCTGCGTCGATGACATACCATTTGCGTTCAACTTCAGTAGCCTTAGCCATATAGGTAGTGCGCATGGGTGATCCTCCTTCTTCATTCAAACAATCAATTCATTTATGACATTACGTTACCGGTTCACCGGTTAATTACATTCATTAGCACTGCTGTTGGTGGCCGTTCTTAGTCGGGGCTGTGGGAGAGCCACTAAGAAAGCACAAGTTATATTCTACTACAACGGCCTAGCAAGTGCAAGCTATTTCTAATGCTTCGAATGGCAATTACCGCTGGTAAAATCACGCTAATCGTCATACTCCACATCCCATAGCATCAATCCATGCGCTACCGCCGTCGGCCCTGCCGCAGTACGATTCCGCGCTTCAAGAATCCGCTTGAAATCGTCTGCGCTCAGCTTGCCTTCCCCCACCCAAAACAACGTACCTACTATAATTCTCACCATGTTATACAGAAATCCGTCGCCGGTCAGAAAAATATCCAGCTTGCCCTCGCTCTCTTCCATACGCGCATCCAAAATGGTTCGCACATGAGAGGTCTTGGTAGAACGCCGCGAGGCAAAAGAAGTGAAGTCATGCTTGCCCACAACATGGGCTAGGGCTGCCTTCATCTCCTGCAGCCGCAGCGGCATGGGATAATGCAAGCGGTAATTCCGTTCGAAGACGTCGCCGAATTTACTGGTGTCAATTCCGTACCGATATGTTTTGCGTCTGGCGTTGTAAGAAGCATGGAATGACGGCGCTACTTCATCCGCCTGCAGCACGACGATGTCGCCTGGCAGCCAGGAATTGAGCGCCAGCGCCCACCGGTTCACCGGTATGGGAGAGGAGGTTTCGAAATTGATGACTTGTCTTCGGGCATGAACGCCGGCGTCCGTACGGCCCGAAGCCGTAACGCTGGTCTGCTCACCCGTCAGCATCCGTATTGCGTGCTCCAACACATCCTGCACGGTATTCCCGATCGGCTGCGTCTGAAAGCCGTGATACGTCGTTCCATCATAACTTACCGCGATTCGAATGTTCCGCATAGCCAGCCTCCCCTCTCCAAAGGCCATCACGGGCAACAAAAAAAGGTGGCCGCAAGGTCCACCCTTCGTTTGCTACGCGCGATCTACCAGTTCCAAGTAAACCATTGGCGCCGCGTCACCGCGACGAGGACCTAGTTTCAAAATACGCGTATAGCCGCCCGGACGCTCCGAATAACGGGTAGCGAGTTCGGAGAACAGTTTTTGAATTGCATCCTGTTCACCTGCTGCAATGGACTCGCGGCGAACAAAAGCTGCCACTTGACGACGTGCATGCAGATCGCCACGTTTTGCCAACGTGATCAGCTTCTCGGCGATTGGACGAAGTTCTTTCGCTTTCGCCTCCGTTGTTTGGATGCGCTCATACAGGAACAAGTCAGTGACGAGATCACGGAACAGTGCTTTCCGGGAGCTAGCGTCACGGCTCAATTTAGAATATGCCATCGAATTTCCCCTCCTTAAAACAGTCTAACGACCTTAGTCTGTGCTGCTCTCTATTCCTCCATGCGAAGGCCAAGACCCAATTCTTCAAGCTTCTCCTGAACTTCTTCCAAAGACTTGCGTCCGAGGTTGCGGACTTTCATCATGTCTTCTTCCGTTTTCGTAATCAGCTCTTGAACGGTATTGATTCCTGCACGTTTCAGACAGTTATAAGAACGTACGGAGAGGTCGAGCTCTTCGATCGTCATCTCCAATACTTTCTCTTTCTTGTCTTCTTCTTTTTCAACCATGATCTCAGCGTCTTTCGCTTCGTCGGTCAGACCGACGAACAGATCCAGATGCTCAGTCAATATTTTGGCGCCGAGGCTGACAGCCTCTTCCGGACGAATGCTTCCGTCGGTCCATACTTCAAGTGTGAGTTTGTCGTAGTTGGTCACTTGACCAACACGAGTGTTCTCAACCGTGTAGTTAACACGGGTAATCGGTGTGTAGATCGAGTCTACAGGGATCACGCCGATTGGCTGATCTTCCCGTTTGTTACGATCTGCTTGCACATAACCGCGTCCACGGTTAGCAAATACCCGCATGTGGAGCCGTGCACCGGAGGCCAGCGTCGCGATATGAAGATCTGGGCTTAAAATCTCGACATCGCTGTCTGCGCGAATATCGCCAGCCGTAACGTTGCCATCACCTTCCGCGTCAATCTCCAATACCTTCTCTTCGTCGGAATGGATTTTCAGCGAAAGGCCCTTGAGGTTCAGGATGATTTCAGTTACGTCCTCCATCACACCTGGAACCGTAGAGAACTCGTGAAGTACACCGTCGATTTGAACGGATGTTACCGCTGCGCCAGGCAAAGACGACAGCAGGATTCTCCGAAGAGAATTCCCCAATGTCGCTCCATAACCGCGTTCAAGCGGTTCAACAACGAAACGTCCGTATGTGCCATCCTCGTTCAATTCTACGGATTCGATTTTCGGCTTTTCGATCTCAATCACTAATAGAACCCTCCCTCAAAACGTCGCTCCGTTACCATTATCGCGATTTTAGTCAAATCATGTAGTATGGCAAACCTTCACAACCATTATTCACAAGTTGCAGTAATTTGATACCACAAATTTTGGACTATACGCGACGACGTTTTGGCGGGCGGCATCCGTTATGCGGAACCGGTGTTACGTCCTTGATGAGGTTAACTTCAAGACCTGCTGCTTGCAGGGAGCGGATTGCCGCTTCACGACCTGCGCCAGGACCTTTAACCATAACTTCAACAGTTTTCATGCCGTGTTCCATTGCCGCTTTTGCTGCGGATTCAGCAGCCATTTGAGCTGCGTAAGGCGTGCTTTTACGGGAACCTTTAAAGCCGAGGTTACCGGAGCTTGCCCAAGAAATCGCATTGCCGTGCGGATCGGTAATCGTAACGATCGTATTATTGAAAGTCGAGCGGATGTGCGCTACGCCAGAATCAATATTTTTACGGTCACGACGTTTCGTACGCACCACTTTTTTTGGTTTAGCCATTATCGGTTATCCCTCCTTCTTATTTCTTCTTGTTCGCTACAGTCCGACGAGGACCTTTACGCGTACGAGCATTTGTTTTCGTCCGTTGACCACGAACCGGAAGTCCACGACGGTGACGAACGCCACGGTAGCAGCCGATCTCGATCAGACGTTTGATGTTAAGGGAAATTTCGCGGCGAAGGTCGCCTTCCACTTTAACCGTTTTATCGATTGTTTCGCGAAGTTGGCTCACTTCATCTTCCGTCAGATCGCGAACACGAGTATTTTCGCTAATACCAGTCGTGCTCAAGATTTTATTAGCAGTCGTTCTGCCAATACCGAAGATGTACGTCAGCGCGATGACAACGCGTTTATCACGCGGTAAGTCTACACCAGCAATACGTGCCATGTAAAGTTATCCCTCCTTTATCCTTGTTTTTGTTTATGTTTCGGATTTTCACAAATTACCATAACATTGCCTTTGCGGCGAATGACTTTACATTTCTCGCAAATCGGCTTGACCGAAGGTCTAACCTTCATTGTGATTACCTCCCGATATCTTTCGTCGGCAGGCCGCCAGCGGCCTACTTCCGATAGGTAATGCGTCCTCTAGACAAATCATAAGGCGACAACTGAATGACAACTTTATCTCCCGTCAGAATACGGATGAAATGCATTCTGAGTTTGCCCGATACATGGGCGAGAATCTGATGTCCGTTCTCCAGTTCCACCTTGAACATGGCGTTAGGTAGTGGTTCGATGACCGTACCTTCGACTTCAATGACGTCTTCTTTGGCCATAGTCATTCTCCTTTCCCTTGCACAGCCTTCTGAATGGCATAACGCAATTTAGCGTTTGTTACACGGCCGGTTTCCTGCATGCTGTCAATCACTTCGTGACTGACATCCGGCTGCATCTGAAGATGCAGTACGTTCTTCTTCTTCGACTGATCGAAGCGACGTTTGTCTCCGTCGGCTACTAGGACGAAACGTTCATCCATCACTTGGATGATTACGGCGTATGAGCCTTCGTCTTTACCTCGCAGCACTTTTACGACACGGCCAATCTCCGGCTTATACTCCAAGCGTTCTCAACCTGCCTGCTCCCTGGAACGGGTTAATATTTCGCATCCGTCTTCCGTCACAGCCAACGTATGCTCGAAATGAGCGCACCATGATTGGTCTTCGGTGACGACTGTCCAATTATCCGCCAGTGTACGCACGTACCGCTCTCCGATGTTAACCATCGGTTCAATCGCCAGCACCATTCCTGGTCTCAGGCTAGGTCCGCGGTTTGGTAATCCGTAGTTCGGAATTTGCGGATCCTCATGGAGATCCGTTCCGATCCCATGCCCGCAATAATCGCGAACGACGGAAAAGCCGGCAGCTTCGATTACTTGTTGAATCGCATACGAGATCGTAGACAAACGAACGTCCGGTTTCACGAGCGCGAGTCCTGCATAAAGCGATTGTTCTGTAATGTCGAGCAGCCGCTGAGCCTCATCACTAATATCGCCAACGCCGTAGGACCATGCCGAATCGCCATGGTACCCTTTATACTGCGCACCGATATCAATGCTGATGATGTCGCCATCGTTCAACTTGCGTGAGCCCGGAATACCGTGTACCAGCTCATTGTTTACAGAAGCGCAAATGCTGGCAGGAAACTGATTGTACCCTTTAAAAGAAGGTATTGCGTCCTGGCTGCGAATGTACGTTTCAGCGATTTCGTCCAACTCCTTGGTCGTCACGCCCGGGCGTATCGCTGCTTTAAGCAAACGATGCGTATCCGCTACAATTCGTCCAGCTTCTCTCATATATTGCAATTCCGCTTCGGACTTGCATACGATCATTCCGCAGTTCCCCGCAAGCAGTTTACGATGTCCGCCGTTACTTCGTCGATTTCCTTCTCGCCGTCTACTTCCCGCAAAACCGCTTTGCTTGAGTAGTAATCAAGCAATGGAGCCGTTTTGGAGATGTATTCGTCAAGACGCGTGCCTACTTTTGCTTCCGTATCGTCTGACCGCTGGTACAGCTCGCCGCCGCATTTATCACATACGCCTTCTTGCTTCGGCGGGTTGAACATGACATGGTACGTGGAGCCGCACGACTTACAAATGCGACGACCGGTCAGACGAGCAAGCAGCAGACCCCGGTCAACCTTCAAGTTAACAACATGGTCGATACTGCGTCCCATTTCAGCCAACATTCCATCCAGTGCTTCTGCTTGCTGCAGCGTGCGCGGAAAGCCATCTAACAAGAAGCCACCGTTGCAATCCTCAAGCTGCAGGCGCTCACGTACGATACCGTTCGTGATTTCATCCGGAACCAAGAGACCTTGATCGACGAATTCTTTTGCCTTTTGTCCAAGCGGAGTGCCTTGCTTCATTGCCAAGCGAAAAGCATCGCCTGTCGAGATATGCGGAACTTTGAAAGTGTCCACGATCCGTTCAGCCTGCGTGCCTTTTCCGGCTCCTGGAGGGCCCATGAATAAGATGTTCATTAGCGTGTTCCTCGCTTTAAACATAATAGGCTCGGCCGGGTTCCGTCACCTCGCTAGATGCGCGGAATCCCGCTTGCGAACCTATTGTTATTTATTAATAAACCCTTTGTAGTGGCGTTTGATCAGCTGCGTCTCGATTTGCTTCATCGTATCCAGCGCAACGCCGATTACGATCAAGAGCGATGTGCCGCCCAACTTCACGTCACGAGGCAAATCGGCAAGTGTTCCGAAGAACACCGGCAAAATCGAGATGAGCGACAGGAAGATCGCTCCGCTCAGCGTGATCCGCGACATGACGCGTGTAATGTAAGAAGAAGTCGGTTTGCCCGGACGAACGCCTGGGATGTATCCGCCATTTTTCTTCATTTGATCAGCCATCTGCACCGGATTGATTTGCACGAACGTGTAGAAGAACGTAAACGCGATAATCAAGATTACGTACAACACCATGCCAAGCGGCTTGTCGTAGTACAAATGCGTTTGAACCCATTTTGCCCATTCGTGAGTCGACCAGAAGTTCGCGATCGTAACCGGGAACATTAGAAGCGATACCGCGAAGATGACCGGGATAACGCCTGCTCCGTTTACTTTCAGCGGAATGTGAGTCGACTGACCACCGTACATTTTCCGTCCAACCACGCGCTTGGCGTATTGAACCGGAATTTTGCGAATCCCTTGTTGAACGAAGATGACGCCAACAATGATCGCTGCCACAGCAATGACGATTGCCACTACTTTAACGATCGCTAGGAAAAGCGCATCGCCCGCATCCACAAATTCTTGCGAATAGATGGAACGAACGTGAGCTGGAAGTCTAGCCGCGATACCGGCGAAGATCAGGATTGAGATACCGTTACCGATGCCTCTCTCCGTAATTTGCTCACCGAGCCACATGAGGAAGGCTGTTCCTGCCGTTAGGATAATCGCAATCATAATATAATCCGTAACGGTTGCACCAGGAATCATATCGTACTGATATTGTCGGTTAAACCCAATCGCGGTACCAAAGCCTTGAACAAGTCCAAGAATAATTGTACCGTAACGTGTAATTTGTGCAAGTTTACGTTTTCCATTCTCGCCTTCCTTGGCCCATTCGGCCAATTTAGGAATAACGTCCATCGACAGGAGCTGTACGATGATGGATGAGGTGATGTAAGGCATGATCCCGATCGCGAAGATCGAGAACTGGAACAACGCCCCACCCGAAAACGTATTAAGCAAACCGAACAATTCAGAACCGGCCTGGTCAGTCTGTGTAAACACATCCTTATTAACACCCGGAACCGGAATAAAGGAACCGATACGGTAAATCAACAAGATGAACAGCGTGAACAGGATCCGCTTGCGAAGATCTTCCACTTTCCAGATGTTAGACACGGTCTTGAACAATTAGATCACCTCGGTTTTACCGCCGGCAGCCTGGATTTTCTCTACCGCAGATTGAGAGAACTTGTTTGCTTTTACCGTAAGTTGAACTGTGATTTCGCCATTACCCAGCACTTTAATGCCGCTTTGCGGGTTTTTAACGATACCTTGCTCATGCAGCAATTCAGGCGTTACTTCTGTACCTGCTGCGAAGCTGTTCAACTCGTCGATGTTCACAATCGCATACTCTTTACGGAACGGGTTATTAAAGCCGCGTTTAGGCAGACGACGGTACAATGGGTTTTGACCGCCCTCGAATCCTGGGCGAACACCGCCGCCGGAACGAGCATTTTGACCTTTGTGACCTTTACCCGCAGTTTTACCGTTGCCGCTACCGATACCGCGGCCTTTGCGGAATCCCTCTTTGCGAGAGCCCGGAGCTGGTTTGAGATCATGCAATTTCATCGTCGTTGCACCTCCTTAATGTTTTGCATTGCTTCTGTCAGAGTCTGCCCGAGGCAGTACTCCTTCACGAAGCATTCGTTGTCTTGCTAGCCCTGAATGGCTATTTATGCTTGTACTTCTTCAACTTTTACCAAGTGGCTGACACTATTGACCATGCCGCGGATAGCCGGGCTGTCGTTGTGGACAACCGATTGACGAATTTTGCGAAGTCCAAGCGTTGCAACAGTCGCACGCTGTGCCTCGTTGCGTCCGATTAGGCTGCGAACGAGGGTGATTTGCAATTTTGCCATCGTATTCTCCTCCTTAGCCCAAAAGCTCTTTCACGGTTTTTCCACGAAGTTTAGCAACTTCTTCGGCACGTTTCAGACGGGAAAGTCCTTCAAGTGTCGCGTTGACCATGTTCATGGAGTTCGAAGAACCAAGCGATTTGGTCAGAATGTCACCCACACCAGCAAGCTCCAGAACGGCACGAACCGGGCCGCCTGCGATAACTCCTGTACCTTCGGATGCTGGTTTCAGCAATACACGGCCAGCGCCGAAATGTCCAAGTACTTGATGTGGAATTGTTGTTTTTACGAGTGGAATGTGGATCAGGTTCTTCTTGGCATCTTCAATACCTTTGCGGATTGCATCAGGTACTTCGCCAGCTTTACCGATCCCTGCGCCAACGTATCCTTTACCGTCGCCTACAACTACAAGCGCGCTGAAGCTAAAACGGCGTCCGCCTTTTACAACTTTCGCTACGCGGTTGATTTGAACTACCTTCTCGGTAAGTTCCAACGCATTTGGATCAATACGCAAGTCGATTAACCTCCTTCATAAGTATTATCGATTAAAATTCAAGTCCTGCTTCGCGAGCTGCGTCAGCCAGCGCTTGAATTCTTCCGTGGTACAAATAGCCGCCGCGATCGAACACGATTTGTTCTACGCCTTTCGCTTTCGCGCGAACTGCGATCAATTCGCCGATTTTGCGGGCTGCTTCGGTGTTACCGCCATTGCCTACTTGCTCCACGATTTCTTTGTCCAGCGTAGAAGCCGAAGCTACAGTTACGCCTAGAACATCGTCAATCAGTTGAGCATAGATGTGTTTGGAGGAACGGAATACAGACAGACGCGGACGCTGCGTAGTTCCGTTTACTTTCTTACGAACACGCAGGTGACGTTTATGACGTGCTTTGTTTTTATCGCCTTTTGTAATCATTCGTTGTACACTCCTTTCCGTTGTCTTAAGAAGCTATTCGATTAAGCTGCCCTAAGTGGCTGCTTATTTTTTCTTACCGGCTTTACCTTCTTTACGAAGGATGCGCTCGCCTTCATACTTGATACCTTTACCTTTATACGGTTCTGGCTCACGTACGGAACGGATCTTCGCAGCAGTTGCACCAACGAGTTCTTTGTCGATACCTTTTACGATGATTTTCGTGTTCGAAGGAACTTCGAACTCGATGCCGCTCTCAGGCGTAATTTCAACTGGATGCGAGTAACCAACGTTAAGAACGATTTTCTCGCCAGTTTTGTTTGCACGGTAACCAACGCCTACAAGCTCCAGGTTTTTTGCAAAACCTTCAGTTACACCGCTAACCATGTTAGCAATGACGCTGCGAGTTGTACCGTGCAGGGAACGATGCAATTTATTATCGGAAGGACGCTCGATTGTGATGACGCTGTCCGCTACAACCACTTTCATATCTTTGTGGATTGCGCGGCTCAGTGTACCTTTAGGTCCTTTTACTGTGATAAAGCTGTTGTCCAAGTCGATGTTTACTCCACCAGGAACTTGGATCGGTTTACGGCCAATACGAGACATTGTTACACCTCCAATCGTTGTGACGGTTAATTACCAAACGTAGCAGACTACTTCGCCGCCGGATTTCTGTTGGCGAGCTTCTTTATCAGTCATAATGCCTTGGGACGTGGAGATAATCGCCATTCCCAAGCCACCAAGTACGCGAGGCACTTCAGTGCTTTTCGTGTATACGCGCAGACCCGGTTTGCTGATGCGTTTCAGCCCCGTGATAACACGCTCTTGGTTCGGGCCGTATTTCAAGAAAATACGGATAATCCCTTGTTTGTTGTCTTCGATATACTCAGCATCACGAATGAAGCCCTCGCGTTTCAGAATTTCAGCGATTTGCTTCTTCACTTTCGAAGCAGGCATTTCTACAGTCTCGTGACGCACAACGTTTGCGTTGCGAATGCGTGTAAGCATATCTGCGATCGGATCAGACATAACCATTGTGTAAACCTCCTTCCCGAACTAGGCTGATTACCAGCTTGCTTTTTTAACGCCAGGAATCTGGCCTTTGTATGCTAATTCACGGAAACAAATCCGGCAAATTTTAAACTTTTGCAAAACGGAATGCGGACGGCCGCAACGTTCGCAGCGTGTGTAAGCCTGCACTTTGAATTTAGGAGCACGTTGCTGCTTAACCTTCATCGAAGTTTTTGCCACTTGGTATTACACCTCCTGTGGATTACTTCGTAAACGGCATGCCCATTTGGGTCAGCAGTTCACGAGCTTCTTCGTCCGATTTTGCCGTCGTGACGATGACGACGTCCATGCCGCGTACTTTATCTACTTTATCGTACTCGATCTCCGGGAAGATCAGTTGCTCTTTCAAGCCGAGTGTGTAGTTTCCACGACCGTCGAACGCTTTGTTCGATACGCCGCGGAAGTCGCGTACGCGTGGGAGAGTGACATTGAACAGTTTATCAAGGAAGTAGTACATACGCTCACCGCGCAGTGTTACTTTAACCCCGATTGGCATATTCTCGCGAAGTTTGAAACCTGCAATCGACTTCTTCGAGCGAGTTACAACCGGTTTTTGACCCGAGATCAGACGCATGTCTTCAACAGCTGCATCCAGCAGCTTGGAGTTGGAAACTGCTTCGCCGACACCCATATTGATGACGACTTTCTCGATTTTCGGTACTTGCATAACCGTCGAATAGTTAAACTTCTGCATCAGAGCAGGAGTGATTTCATTCAAGAAACGATCTTTCATTCTTACTGCCATGAAAAGTGGACCTCCTTTCCGTATCGGTCAATTAATCGATTACCTCGCCGGATTTTTTAGCGATCCGGACTTTTTTACCGTTATCAAGCACTTTGTAGCCGATACGAGTTACTTTACCGCTCTTCGGATCAATGTGCATAACGTTGGATACGTGAATAGCCGCTTCTTGCTCGATGATGCCGCCTTGCGGATTAGCTTGCGAAGGACGGGTATGTTTTTTCACCATATTGACGCCTTCGATAAGAACGCGGTTTTGACGCGGATACGCAGCAATGACGCGGCCTTTTTTGCCTTTGTCTTTGCCCGTGATGACCATAACCGTGTCGTCTTTCTTCACGTGCAATTTATTGTTGTGGGACTCCAACACTTTTTTCAACCGTGGCATGAGTTACACCTCCTGCGTGCATGCGCGGAATGCGCAAAGTCTTTATTAGATAACTTCCGGAGCAAGCGATACGATTTTCATGAAGTCACGGTCGCGAAGTTCACGAGCAACTGGTCCGAAAATACGTGTGCCGCGCGGGCTTTTGTCTTCTTTAACGATAACAGCTGCATTCTCGTCAAATGCGATGTAAGAACCGTCTTTACGGCGTACAGCACGTTTCGTACGAACGATAACCGCTTTGACTACATCACCCTTTTTGACAACGCCACCGGGTGTTGCTTGTTTGACGGAGCAGACGATCAGATCGCCGATATGGCCTACGCGACGTCCAGTACCGCCCAAAACGCGGATACACATCAGTTCTTTAGCGCCGGAGTTGTCAGCGACATGCAAACGTGTAAATGGTTGAATCATTTCAACGTCCTCCTTTCGGGAAAATGCTTACGGGAAGCATTCTTACAAAATAACAGCAGCTTCAACGATTTCGACCAGGCGGAACCGTTTGTCTTTCGATAACGGGCGAGTTTCCATGACTTTGACGATATCGCCGATCTTAGCTTGGTTGTTCTCGTCATGAGCCTTGAATTTTTTCGTGTACTTAATCCGTTTGTGGTAGAGATCGTGTTTTTTGTACGTTTCAATCGATACAACGATTGTTTTGTCCATTTTATCGCTCACGACTTTACCGACTTGAACTTTGCGGGCATTGCGTTCGCTCATGTTCATCCTCCTTCCACACATTCGTTATTCGTCACGGACGATCACAGACTAGCTGCTAATTCCGAGTTCTCTTTCACGAAGAACGGTTTTGGCACGAGCTATATCCTTGCGAACATCGCGGATACGAGTTGGGTTTTCCAGTTGGCCGGTAGCCAATTGAAAACGAAGGTTGAATAGCTCTTCTTTGAAACCAGCGACTTTTTGTTCGAGTTCAACAGAGGTAAGGTTGCGGAAATCATTAGCTTTCATTTGCTTCACCACCCACTTCTTCGCGTTTCACGAACTTCGTTTTAACTGGCAGTTTATGTGCTGCAAGACGCATAGCTTCACGTGCGATCTCTTCAGATACGCCAGCAAGCTCGAACATTATTTTGCCCGGTTTTACGACTGCAACCCATTTCTCAACGTTACCTTTACCGCTACCCATCCGGACTTCAAGAGGCTTTTGAGTAATTGGTTTCGCTGGGAAGATCTTGATCCATACTTTACCGCCACGTTTGATGTAACGAGTCATCGCGATACGCGCTGCTTCGATCTGACGGTTAGTAACCCATGCAGGCTCAAGCGCTTGAAGACCGAATTCGCCGAAGGCTACATCCGTGCCGCCTTTAGCGCGACCTTTCATATGACCACGTTGTTGTTTACGGTGTTTGACGCGTTTTGGTACCAACATGATTAGTTGCCTCCTTCCTGTGGAGCTTTCTTCTTAGTCGGAAGGATTTCGCCGCGATAGATCCATACTTTTACGCCGATGCGGCCGTAAGTCGTATGAGCTTCCGCAGTTCCATAATCAATGTCTGCACGCAGCGTATGAAGTGGAACCGTACCTTCGCTGTAACCTTCCTGACGAGCAATCTCAGCGCCGCCCAAACGACCGCTAACGGCAGTTTTGATGCCTTTTGCGCCAGAACGGATTGTACGTTGGATGGATTGTTTCATTGCACGGCGGAACGAGATCCGACGCTCAAGTTGTTGTGCGATGCTTTCAGCTACAAGGATTGCATCCAATTCCGGGTTTTTGATCTCGGAAATGTTGATGTGTACCTTTTTGCCTTTAGCGATTTTGGAAAGCTCGGAACGCAGGTTTTCAACCTCGGAGCCGCCTTTACCAATAACCATACCTGGTTTAGCTGTATGAATTGTAACGTTAACGCGGTTTGCTGCACGTTCGATTTCGAACTTGGAAACAGCCGCATCTTTCAATTTGTTTTTGAGGTGCTCACGGATTTTAACGTCTTCCATAAGCAAGTCGCCGAAGTCTTTGCCAGCGTACCATTTGGATTCCCAATCACGGATAACGCCGATACGCAGACCGACCGGGTTTACTTTTTGTCCCACACGTTGTCCCTCCTTATTTTTCGGATACCACCAATGTGATGTGGCTGGTTCTTTTATTAATCCGGCTAGCGCGGCCCATTGCGCGCGGGCGGAAACGTTTCATCGTTGGACCTTGGTTAACGAACACTTGCGAAATGACAAGTTTGTTAACGTCCAATTGGAAGTTGTGCTCCGCATTTGCGATAGCAGAGTTAAGCAGCTTCTCAACGATTGGGGAAGCCGATTTTGGCGTATGACGCAAAATTGCGATCGCCTCGCCAACTTGCTTACCGCGAATCAAGTCCGCCACCAGCTGCGCTTTACGAGGAGCAATGCGAACGTGGTTAGCTAATGCTTTTGCTTCTGGCATGGATGAACCTCCTCTCGATCATTAATCCTTGCTATTCGAACGATTAACGACGACCTGTTTTCTTGTCATCGTTACCGTGACCTTTGTAAGAACGTGTTGGCGCGAACTCGCCGAGTTTGTGTCCAACCATATCTTCCGTCACATAAACCGGCACATGTTTCTTACCGTCATAAACAGCGAAAGTGTGTCCGATGAATTGCGGGAAAATCGTAGAACGACGCGACCAAGTCTTAACAACGGTTTTCTTGTTAGATTCGTTCAGCACTTCGACTTTTTTCAGCAGGTAGCCGTCAATAAACGGACCCTTCTTCAAACTGCGACCCATGGATGATCCTCCCTTCACGCTAGCGTTACGCGACGCTGCGCGTCACGCAGTTGACGCCAAGGCGCCTATTATTTCGTACGACGACGTACGATGTATTGGCTCGATGCTTTTTTCTTCTTGCGTGTTTTGAAACCAAGCGTCGGTTTGCCCCACGGAGACATTGGGGATTTACGACCGATTGGAGCACGGCCTTCACCACCACCGTGTGGGTGATCGTTCGGGTTCATTACAACACCGCGGACTTCAGGGCGTTTGCCCATCCAACGGGAACGGCCGGCTTTACCGATTTTCACGAGTTCGTGATCTTCGTTACCAACAGAACCGATTGTTGCACGGCAAGTCTTCAGGATACGACGAACTTCGCCAGACGTCAAGCGAATCGTTACGTATTGCTCTTCTTTACCAAGAAGCTGAGCATCCGTTCCAGCAGCACGAACCAATTGTCCGCCTTTGCCTGGTTTCAGCTCGATGTTGTGGATAACTGTACCTACAGGAATGTTCTCAAGCGGCAACGCGTTACCGATCTTGATGTCCGATTCCGGTCCGGATACGATTTTATCCCCAACTTTCAAACCTTTAGGAGCGATGATGTAGCTTTTCTCGCCGTCCACATAGTGGATAAGCGCGATGTTGGATGTACGGTTCGGATCGTATTCGATCGTCGCTACGTTACCAACAATACCGTCCTTATTACGTTTGAAGTCGATAATCCGGTATTTACGTTTATGGCCGCCACCGTGATGACGAACCGTAATTTTGCCTTGATTGTTACGTCCAGCTTTTTTGAAAAGCGGCGCAAGAAGCGATTTCTCTGGCGTGTTTGTTGTGATCTCTTCGAATGTCGAAACAGACATCGCACGACGCGCAGGAGAAGTCGGTTTATACTTCTTAATAGGCACTTCGATTCCCTCCTTAACCGATATCTCGTTTAATCACGTTGGGCCCGAGGGCCGCGCGTGAATTAAACTGTTTCAAAAAATTCAAGCTCGTTGCTATCAGCGCTCAGTTGAACGATCGCTTTTTTCCACTCGGATGTGTATCCGCTGTGTTTTCCGTAACGTTTAGGTTTCGCCGGCATGCGCAGCGTGTTCACTTTCGTTACTTTTACTTTGAAGATCGATTGGATCGCGAGTTTGATCTCGGTTTTGTTTGCACGAAGATCAACTTCGAAAACATAGCGTTTGTTAGCCATGAAATCGCTCGTTTGTTCCGTAATGATTGGGCGCTTGATAATATCGCGAGGATTTTTCATTACGCAAGCACCTCCTGTACTTTTTCAACCGCTTCTTTAGTGATAATCAGCTGGTCGTATTTCATAACGTCGAGAACATTGATGCCATCGGCTGCAACGAACTTCACGTTTGGAAGATTACGAGCAGAGAGTGCTACATTATCTTCATAGTTCGCTGTAACGATCAGTGCTTTGCGAGCCACTTTCAGGTTAGTCAAGATAGCAGCGAATTCTTTTGTCTTCGGTTGAGCAAACGCCAGTTGATCAAGAACGATGATTTCGTTGTCGATCACTTTCGAAGACAATGCGGATTTGATAGCCAAGCGACGAACTTTCTTAGGAAGTTTGAAGCTGTAGCTGCGTGGTGTTGGTCCGAAGACCGTACCGCCGCCAACCCATTGTGGGGCGCGAATGGAGCCTTGACGAGCCCGACCTGTACCTTTTTGTTTCCAAGGTTTACGGCCGCCACCGCGTACTTCAGAGCGTCCTTTCGTCTTGTGCGTGCCTCTGCGTTCAGAAGCTTGCTGAAGCAAAACTGCGCTATGCAGGACGTGAACGTTCGGTTCTACACCGAATACCGCTTCGGACAATTCAATCTCGCCCACTTGCGAACCGTTCACGCTAAAAAGTGCTACTTTCGGCATTTCATGTTCCTCCTTTCTTTAAACGATTATTTCTTCACCGTAGATTTAACTTTTACAAAGCTGTTTTTAGCACCTGGTACGGAGCCTTTAACAAGCAGTACATTACGTTCAACATCAACGCGTACGATTTCAAGGTTTTGAATCGTAACGGTTTCGCTTCCCATGTGACCCGGCAGATGCTTACCTTTCGGTACGCGGTTCGCTTGAATGGAACCCATCGAACCTGGTCCGCGGTGGTAACGCGAGCCGTGAGCCATTGGTCCGCGGCTTTGGTTCCAACGTTTAATCGTACCCGTGAAACCTTTACCTTTGGATGTAGCTGTTACGTCAACGAATTCGCCAGCAGTGAATAGGTCAGCCTTGATCTCTTGGCCAACTTCAAATTCCCCGTTTACGCCGCGGAATTCACGAATGTAGCGCTTAGGAGCCGTATCGGCTTTTTTAGCGTGGCCGATTTCCGGCTTGTTCGCTCTGCTTTCTTTCTTATCAGAGAAACCTACTTGAATGGATACATATCCATCGTTCTCTTGGTCTTTCTTCTGCAATACAACACAAGGACCTGCTTCGATAACCGTTACTGGAATCACGTTACCATCGGCAGCGAATACTTGCGTCATGCCAAGTTTTTTACCTAAGATACCTTTCATGTTGACACCTCATTCCCTTTCCATGTTGAGAGTACAATTCTTACAGTTTGATTTCGATATCTACACCGGATGGCAGGTCAAGACGCATCAATGCATCAACCGTTTGCGGCGTTGGGTTAACAATGTCGATCAAGCGCTTGTGTGTGCGCATTTCGAATTGCTCCCTAGAATCCTTGTACTTGTGTACCGCACGCAGAATGGTGATGATTTGCTTCTCAGTTGGAAGCGGAATCGGCCCAGACACGCCTGCACCGGAACGTTTCGCAGTTTCAACAATCTTCTCTGCGGATTGATCCAGAATTCTATGATCGTATGCTTTCAAGCGAATACGAATCTTTTGCTTAGCCATATAAGTCCCTCCTTCTATCGCCCAATTTAGTATCGGACATACTCCGCAAGAAAACCCGACACGCCCCTCATGGCAAAGGAGCCGTGTGTGTCGACAACCTCTTACATCATCGCAACGTCTCAGACCAACTTCACTATTATATCTAAACCAATAGGCGAATGCAACAAAAACCTCGTGATTTCAACGTTTTTTTATGTTGCCATGTTCTTCAAGCCCATTAAGACTTTGACGTTCGTGTCGTACTTCCCTGTTTAACTTAATTCGTCGCGCCAATTTCGTCTTTACTATTATTGAAGAAACGCTTTCACTGCAAACCTCAAATAATGAGAAAAATGTTTATTGAAGCCTTTGAATCGTAACATCACCCTAAACAGATACGATCAAACCAATGACTCGCGAATAAAGAAAAAGCCCTCACCGGGGTGAGGGCTTCTTCAAAGCGACAGCTTACGCTGCAGCTTTATTATTTTTGGATGGATGCTACTGCACCGGCACCAACTGTACGGCCGCCTTCGCGGATAGCGAAGCGAGTACCGTCTTCAATTGCGATTGGAGCGATCAGTTCAACAGTAACCGTAATGTTGTCGCCTGGCATAACCATCTCAGTGCCTTCTGGCAGGGAGATGATGCCCGTTACGTCAGTTGTACGGAAGTAGAACTGTGGACGGTAACCCGTGAAAAAAGGTTTGTGACGTCCGCCCTCTTCTTTAGTCAGTACGTAGATTTGAGCTGTAAAGTTCGTGTGTGGTTTAACGGAACCTGGCTTAGCCAGAACTTGACCACGCTCGATGTCTTTACGGTCAACACCACGAAGCAATGCGCCGACGTTGTCACCAGCTTGTGCGGAATCAAGCAATTTGCGGAACATTTCAACGCCTGTTACCACGCATTTGCGAGTCTCTTCAACGATACCGATGATTTCGACTTCGTCAGATACTTTAACTACGCCACGCTCAACGCGTCCTGTAGCAACCGTACCACGACCTGTGATCGTGAATACGTCCTCGACTGGCATAAGGAACGGTTTGTCTGTATCACGTTGTGGAGTCGGGATATAAGTATCAACTTGTTCGAACAGTTCGATGATTTTGTCAGCCCATGCACCATCTGGGTTTTGCAGCGCTTCACGAGCTGCACCACGGATGATTGGAGTGTCGTCGCCTGGGAATTCATATTCGCTAAGAAGGTCGCGAACTTCCATTTCAACGAGTTCAAGCAGCTCATCATCTTCAACCATGTCGCATTTGTTCAGGAATACGACGATGTAAGGTACGCCTACTTGACGGGAAAGCAGGATGTGCTCACGCGTTTGCGGCATTGGGCCGTCAGCTGCGGATACAACCAGGATAGCGCCGTCCATTTGTGCTGCGCCAGTGATCATGTTTTTAACATAGTCGGCATGGCCTGGGCAGTCAACGTGTGCGTAGTGACGGTTAGGAGTCTCATACTCAACGTGTGCTGTGGAGATTGTGATACCACGTTCGCGCTCTTCTGGAGCTTTGTCGATTTGGTCGAATGCTACAGCAGCACCACCGTATCTTTTCGAAAGAACAGTTGTGATCGCAGCAGTCAGCGTTGTTTTACCATGGTCGACGTGACCAATAGTACCGATATTAACGTGCGGTTTATTACGTTCAAATTTAGCCTTAGCCATTGAACTCTTCCTCCTCAATATTTAGAAGATTATGTGATCGGCCGGACGAACGTCGCTTGGACGTCCATCATCCGGCCAAGATACAACTTATACCTTAGCGGTAAAGGACTTCGACTAGGAAGCGCCTTTGGACTTAGCGACGATTTCTTCCGAAATCGAGCGAGGTACTTCTTCATAGTGCGAAAGCTCCATGGAGAATACGCCGCGACCTTGTGTACCGGAACGAAGTGTAGTGGAGTAACCGAACATCTCAGCGAGAGGCACCTTAGCACGAACGATCAACGCGCCATGGCGTGTGTCCGAACCTTCGATACGACCGCGGCGGGAGCTCAACATACCCATTACGTCGCCCATGTACTCTTCAGGAACGCTTACTTCAACTTTCATGATCGGCTCAAGCAGGATTGGAGCACATTTGTCTTTCGCTGCTTTAAGCGCCATCGATCCAGCAATCTTGAACGCCATCTCCGAGGAGTCAACGTCATGGTAGGAACCGTCGACTACGACTGCTTTGATGTCAACGACCGGGAAGCCGGCAATGACACCATTTTTCATCGACTCTTCGATACCTGCTTGAATTGGAGCAATGAACTCGCGCGGAATCGAGCCACCGACGGTTTTGTTTTCAAATACAAAGCCGGATCCTGGCTCAAGCGGGGAGAATTCAACCCAGCAATGTCCGAATTGGCCGCGTCCGCCGGATTGACGAACGAATTTACCTTCGACCTTCGCCGCTGTTTTGAACGTCTCACGGTAAGCTACTTGCGGCTTACCAACGTTCGTTTCAACTTTGAATTCACGAAGCATACGGTCAACTAGAATTTCAAGGTGAAGCTCGCCCATACCAGCGATAATCGTTTGGCCGGTCTCTTCGTCCGTATGAGCACGGAACGTAGGATCTTCCTCAGACAGCTTTTGAAGAGCAATACCCATTTTGTCTTGGTCAGCTTTAGTCTTAGGCTCAACCGCAAGCTGGATAACCGGCTCAGGGAAGTTCATCGACTCAAGGATAACCGGGTGCTTCTCATCGCAAAGCGTATCGCCAGTAGTTGTATCTTTCAGACCTACAGCAGCTGCGATATCACCGGAGTAAACTTCGCTGATCTCTTGACGGCTGTTAGCATGCATCTGAAGGATACGACCGATCCGCTCACGTTTGCCTTTCGTTGCATTCACAACGTATGAACCGGAGCTAAGTACGCCGGAGTATACGCGGAAGAACGTCAGTTTACCAACGTAAGGGTCAGTCATGATTTTGAACGCCAATGCTGCGAATGGCTGGTCGTCAGCAGACTTGCGAACCGTCTCTGTACCATCTTCAAGGGTACCCTTGATATCCGGAACGTCGATTGGCGACGGCAAGTAGTCGACAACTGCATCAAGCATCATTTGAACGCCTTTGTTACGGTACGAAGAACCAGCGATTACAGGGAAGATCTTAACTTCGCAAACGCCTTTACGGAGTGTTGCTTTAATCTCTTCGATCGTGATTTCTTCGCCTTCGAGATATTTCATCGTGAGCTCTTCGTCAAGCTCAGCGACTTTCTCGATCAATTCCAAGCGGAGTTCTTCCACTTGTTCTTTGTACTCTGCAGGAATTTCAATTTTCTCCGGATCTTTACCAAGATCGTCTTTGTATTTGTAAGCAACTCGTTCAACCAAGTCGATTACTCCAACGAAGTCGTTCTCTGCACCGATCGGCAATTGAATAGCCACTGCATTTGCATTTAGACGCAGGCGCATATCTCTAACTACGTTAAGGAAGTCTGCGCCGATAATGTCCATTTTGTTGACATACGCGATCCGCGGTACGCCGTAACGGTCAGCTTGACGCCAAACAGTTTCGGATTGCGGCTCTACGCCTTCTTTTGCACTGAAAACACCAACGGCCCCGTCCAATACGCGCAGGGAGCGTTCAACTTCAACAGTGAAGTCAACGTGCCCCGGGGTGTCGATAATATTGATGCGGTGTCCATCCCACTGAGCAGTTGTAGCAGCGGAAGTAATCGTGATTCCGCGCTCCTGTTCCTGCTCCATCCAGTCCATCGTCGCAGCACCTTCGTGCACTTCGCCGATTTTGTGGGTACGGCCTGTGTAGAACAGGATCCGTTCTGTCGTGGTTGTTTTACCAGCATCGATATGCGCCATAATCCCGATATTACGCGTATTTTTCAAGGAGAACTCTCTTGCCATAATTCGATCTCCCTTCGATTAAGCGAATTCTACCAACGGTAGTGAGCAAATGCTTTGTTCGCTTCAGCCATTTTGTGCGTGTCTTCGCGTTTCTTAACGGACGAGCCTGTGTTGTTCGAAGCATCGATGATTTCGGCAGCCAGACGCTCCTCCATCGTTTTCTCACCGCGGTTACGCGAGTAGTTCACGAGCCAACGGAGACCAAGCGCTGTACGGCGCTCCGGTTTCACTTCGATCGGCACTTGATAGTTCGAACCGCCGACACGGCGTGCTTTAACTTCAAGCACTGGCATGATGTTCTTAATTGCTACTTCAAAAACTTCCATCGGATCTTTGCCTGTACGCTCATTGATAAGCTTGAACGCATCATACAAAATTGTAGCTGCTACACCGCGCTTGCCGTCAACCATGATACGGTTGATCAGACGAGTAACGAGTTTGCTGCTGTACATCGGATCTGGCAAAACATCACGTTTTGTTACAGGACCTTTGCGTGGCATGTGGAAGTCCCCCTTTCTTCTAGTTTTTCATTTTAGGGTGAGGATAACCGTTACCGGTTATTCCTGAATTATTTTTTAACTTTAGGACGTTTTGTTCCGTATTTGGAACGAGCTTGTTTACGGTTGTTAACGCCTGCAGTATCAAGCGCACCGCGAACGATATGGTAACGAACACCCGGAAGATCTTTTACCCGGCCGCCGCGAACCAATACTACGCTATGCTCTTGCAGGTTGTGACCGATGCCACCGATATAAGCTGTAACCTCTACGCGGTTCGTCAAACGTACACGCGCATATTTCCGCAGGGCGGAGTTCGGTTTTTTCGGTGTCATCGTGCCTACACGTGTGCAAACCCCGCGTTTTTGTGGCGCGCTCAGGTTTGTTTCTTCACGTTTCAGTGCATTGAATCCTCTTTGCAGTGCTGGCGATTTCGATTTAACGACTTTCGCTTCACGGCCTTTACGGACCAGTTGGTTAATTGTTGGCATGTTGCATCCCCCTTCCTCACATAGTAAAGCTTCAAGACATATTGGCTTATTAAGCCCACAGATCCAGGCGGTTCATAAAGAAACAAACGAAAGTTTTTACTTCACCTACTGGTTCGGTAAAAACGACATGTTCTTATTCGATTTCCGGTACAACCGCTGCCATTGCTGCACCAACTTCAATGCCGCAGGTTTCCCCAAGGCTCTTCATTGATTCAGACCAGGTGATCGGCACTTCTGCCGTTTCGCAAAGCCGAACAATATTGTTCTTCAGCCGCGGATCTGCATCTTGCGCAACATAGACGAGAGTGGCTTTGCGCTGCTCCACCATCTTCATCGTTTGCTTACTACCTATAACGTATCGCATAATAACCTTCCTTCCAAGTCAATCAAAACTGACAAGTGCAGAGGTTGTGCGATTAGGCACACTACGACATATTAGCATCTCTACTTAGGCTATGTCAAGCTTCGACACAAGATAATGTCATGCAAATTAAGTAAATCCTATATTCACAACAGAATGAAGAGCGAACTCGGACTCTACTGGATAGAGTTGCCTTGGTCGCTCTTCTCCCTTATGCAAATACTTGCTAGTTATTAAGATTCAATCGTTACGGTTTCGGCTTCAAGCTGCTGCTCATCGAGCTGCTCATCGTCCATTCCGGCCACGTGTACGCTTCTGTAGCGCTGCATGCCCGTTCCTGCCGGAATCAGCTTACCGATGATAACATTCTCTTTCAAGCCAAGCAACTGGTCGACTTTACCTTTGATCGCAGCGTCCGTCAAGACACGAGTCGTTTCTTGGAACGATGCTGCGGACAAGAAGGAATCCGTCTCCAGCGATGCTTTCGTAATACCGAGCAGGACCGGTTTCGCTACCGCTGGCTCGTTTCCAGACAGAATAGCTTCGCGGTTGGCTGCTTCATACTCGTGAATGTCAACGAACGCGCCTGGAAGAAGCGGCGTGTCGCCAGCTTCGACGATACGGATTTTACGAAGCATTTGCTTCACCATAACTTCGATGTGCTTATCGTTGATTTCTACGCCTTGGTTTCGGTAAACGCGCTGAACTTCCTGAAGGATATAGTTCTGCACGCCGCGGATACCCTTAATGCGCAGCATATCTTTAGGGTCGATTGAACCGTCCGTCAGCTCGTCTCCGGCTTCGATTTGCTTGCCTTTAACTACACGGATCCGGGAACCAAAAGTAACTGGATATACTTTGGATTCTGCCTCGCCCTGAACTTCGATTTCGCGGCGGTCTTTCGTCTCGCGGATGTCTTTGATAACACCGTCGATTTCGGAAATGATCGCTTGACCTTTCGGATTACGCGCCTCGAAAAGCTCTTGGATACGCGGCAAACCTTGTGTGATATCGTCTCCTGCAACACCGCCGGTGTGGAATGTACGCATTGTAAGCTGCGTTCCTGGTTCACCGATGGATTGTGCAGCGATGATACCGACCGCTTCGCCGATCTCAACGAATTTACCCGTTGCCAGGTTACGTCCGTAACAGATCTTACATACGCCATGACGAGCACGGCAGCTCAGCACGGAACGGATTTGCAGACGCTCTACGCCGGCAGCGATAATCTCTTCCGCTTTGTTCGAATCAATCAACTGATTGCGTTGAAGGATAACTTCACCGGTCTTCGGATTACGAACCGTTTCGAACGAGTAGCGCCCCTCAATACGGTCGTACAGGTCTTCGATGACCTCTTTACCGTCTTGAATCTTGCTAACCGCGAAGCCTTTGTCCGTACCGCAATCGTCTTCACGGACGATAACATCCTGTGCAACGTCGACAAGACGACGAGTCAGGTAACCTGAGTCAGCAGTACGAAGGGCGGTATCGGCAAGACCTTTACGCGCACCATGCGTCGAGATGAAGTACTCAAGGACGGTCAGACCTTCACGGAAGTTCGATTTAATTGGCAATTCAATGATTCGACCGGATGGATTGGCCATCAGACCGCGCATACCACCGAGCTGCGTGATTTGGGATTTGTTACCCCGCGCTTTGGAATCTACCATGAGCATGATGGAATTGTAACGATCCATCGATTTCATGAGGATTTCCGTAATCTGATCCTTCGTTTTGCTCCAGATCTCGATAACGCGGTCATAACGTTCTTCGTTCGTAATCAAACCGCGACGGTATTGATTCGTAACGACCTTAACTTTATCTTCGGATTCTTTCAAAATCTCTACTTTCTCCGGCGGTACGATAACGTCAGAAACGGCTACCGTGATACCCGCACGCGTTGAGTAAGTGAATCCAAGTTGTTTAATGTGGTCAAGCATAACCGAAGTACGCGTCGTATGATATTGACGGAAGCATTCCGCAATAATCAAGCCGAGGTACTCTTTGCCTACGCCGCCGATTTGGGCCAGGCCATCCATGAATTGCAGCAAATCTGCGCCCTTCTCATGGACAAAATATTTATCCGGCGTACCTTGCAGCAAGTTCACCTTTGTCGGTTCGTTGATGAAAGGGAAATCAGCCGGGAAAATCTCATTGAAAATGACTTTACCGACAGTCGTGCAAATCAGCGCTTTCTGTTGCGCATCCGTGAAGGACGTTTTCTTCAGCACCTTAACAGGCATAAAGATACGCGCATGCAGCGATACAATTCCACGCTGGTATGCAGAAATTGCTTCATTAACCGTCGCGAAGACAGATCCGAAGCCTTTTCCTTCTTTATTATCCATTGTCAAGTAGAAGCTTCCGAGAACCATATCCTGCGAAGGCGTAACGACTGGTTTGCCGTCTTTCGGGTTCAAAATGTTGCCCGATGCAAGCATCAACAAGCGTGCCTCAGCTTGCGCTTCAGCGGAAAGCGGTACGTGAACAGCCATTTGGTCACCGTCGAAGTCAGCGTTATACGCTGTACATACGAGCGGGTGAAGTTTGATGGCGCGGCCTTCAACCAAAATTGGTTCGAATGCCTGAATACCGAGTCTGTGAAGGGTCGGGGCACGGTTCAGAAGAACCGGGTGTTCCTTAATGACCTCTTCCAGTACATCCCAAACTTCGGGGCTGACGCGTTCAACTTTACGTTTCGCGCTCTTAATATTATGAGCCAAGTTCTTGTTGACCAGCTCTTTCATGACAAACGGTTTAAAGAGCTCCAGCGCCATTTCTTTCGGCAAACCGCATTGGAACATTTTCAAGCTAGGACCAACTACGATAACGGAACGACCGGAATAGTCGACCCGTTTACCGAGCAAGTTCTGACGGAAACGTCCTTGTTTACCTTTCAGCATATGGCTGAGCGATTTAAGCGGACGGTTACCTGGACCCGTTACAGGGCGGCCGCGGCGTCCGTTATCGATCAATGCATCTACCGCTTCTTGCAGCATCCGTTTCTCGTTCTGGACGATAATGTCCGGTGCACCGAGATCAAGCAGACGCTTCAGACGGTTATTACGGTTAATTACGCGGCGGTACAAATCATTCAAGTCAGACGTCGCGAAACGTCCGCCATCCAATTGAACCATCGGGCGAAGCTCCGGCGGGATAACCGGCAATACGTCAAGAATCATCCACTCCGGCATGTTGCCGGAATTGCGGAACGCCTCGATAACTTCAAGACGCTTAATCGCACGGTTACGGCGTTGGCCTTGCGCAGTGCGAAGATCCTCTTTCAACGTCTCGAGCTCACGCTCAACATCGATATCTTGAAGCAGCTTCTTCACTGCTTCCGCACCCATGCCTGCATGGAATCCGTAGCCGTATTTCTCGCGGTAGCTGCGGTATTCTTTCTCGGACAGCAGTTGTTTTTTCTCAAGCGGCGTATCTCCTGGATCCGTTACTACATATGATGCGAAGTAAATGATCTCTTCCAGCGAGCGGGGCGACATGTCAAGCGCAAGCCCCATACGGCTTGGAATACCTTTAAAGTACCAAATATGCGATACAGGAGCTGCAAGCTCGATGTGTCCCATCCGTTCACGACGTACTTTCGCCCGCGTAACTTCAACGCCGCAGCGATCGCAAACGACGCCTTTATAACGAACGCGTTTGTACTTGCCGCAATGGCATTCCCAGTCTTTCGTCGGTCCGAAGATCTTTTCGCAGAAAAGACCTTCTTTCTCCGGCTTCAATGTTCTGTAGTTAATCGTTTCCGGTTTCTTTACTTCTCCGCGGGACCACGATCGGATTTTATCCGGAGATGCCAATCCAATCTTCATATACTCGAAGTTGTTCACGTCCAACAAGGAGCAACCCTCCTTCGTCATGGTTCACTTTGTTCTTGCTGCTCGAAATGCCGCTCAGCCGGATCGTGCCCGTTCAGGCGCTCCCCGGCTTGATTCGCCCGTGAAGACGAATCGGCATCGTGTATTCAAAGGCCGTGGAAACTGTTACTCCACGCCGACTTCTGCACCTTCAAGATTGAGGTTCAGCTTATCTGAAGCGCCGTCGTCCTCGTCGTCGATCTCTTTCATTTCGATCTCTTGTTCGTCCTCGCTCAGGATTTTGACATCCATACCCAAGCTTTGGAGCTCTTTGATCAAAACTTTGAACGACTCCGGAACGCCAGGCTCTGGTACGTTCTCGCCTTTAACGATGGACTCATACGTTTTGACGCGGCCGACGACATCATCGGACTTGACGGTCAAAATTTCTTGCAACGTATAAGCGGCACCGTATGCCTCGAGCGCCCAAACCTCCATCTCACCGAAACGTTGTCCGCCGAACTGAGCTTTACCGCCCAGTGGCTGCTGCGTAACGAGCGAGTAAGGACCTGTGGAACGCGCATGGATTTTATCGTCAACCATGTGCGCCAGCTTGATCATGTACATGACGCCGACGGTAACTTCCCGTTCGAACGGCTCGCCGGAGCGTCCGTCGTAGAGGATCGTTTTACCGTTGCGCTGCATGCCCGCCTCTTCCATGGAATCGAAAACGTCGTACTCGCGCGCACCGTCGAATACCGGCGTCGCGGCATGAATACCAAGACGTTTACAAGCCATGCCGAGGTGGACCTCAAGCACTTGACCGATGTTCATCCGCGATGGTACGCCCAGCGGGTTAAGAACAACCTCTACTGGCGTGCCGTCCGGCAGGAATGGCATATCTTCCTCAGGAAGAATACGCGCGATAACCCCTTTGTTACCGTGACGTCCAGCCATTTTATCGCCTTCGGAGATTTTACGCTTCTGTGCGATGTACGCGCGAACGAGTTGATTCACGCCAGGAGGCAGCTCATCGCCGTTCTCGCGGGTAAATACTTTCACGTCCACGACAATACCGTCGGTACCATGCGGTACGCGCAAGCTCGTGTCACGCACTTCGCGTGCTTTCTCACCGAAGATAGCATGCAGCAAACGTTCTTCTGCCGTCAGTTCCGTAACCCCTTTAGGCGTTACTTTACCGACGAGAATATCGCCTGCGCTGATCTCGGCGCCAACGCGGATAATACCGCGCTCATCGAGGTTGCGGAGCGCTTCTTCGCCCACGTTCGGAATGTCGCGCGTAATTTCTTCCGGTCCCAGTTTCGTGTCGCGCGCCTCGGATTCATATTCCTCAATATGAATGGACGTGTACACGTCTTCCTTAACCAGTTTCTCGCTCAGAAGGATGGCATCCTCGTAGTTGTAGCCTTCCCACGTCATGAACGCAACGACAACGTTGCGGCCGAGCGCCAATTCGCCCATTTCCGTGGAAGGACCGTCTGCAAGGATATCGCCTTTTTTCACGATATCGCCTTTATGGCAGATCGGACGTTGGTTGATACAAGTTCCTTGGTTAGAACGCATAAACTTGTGCAGTTTATGTTTAATCAAGTCGCCCGTTACCGGTTTGCCGTCAACCATTTCGACGCGGCGGACCCAAATTTCATTGGCCGAAACGCGCTCGACGATACCGTCATGCTTGGAAACGATACATACCCCGGAGTCTTTCGCGGACTTATGTTCCATCCCTGTGCCGACCAGCGGCGATTTCGGAATGAGAAGCGGAACTGCTTGCCGCTGCATGTTGGATCCCATGAGCGCACGGTTGGAGTCATCGTTCTCGAGGAACGGAATGAGCGCCGTCGCGACGGATACAACTTGTTTTGGCGAAACGTCCATGTAGTCCACGCGCTCTGTCGGCATGGTCAAGATGTTATCTGCTTGCTTATTGTAACGAACGATAACCGCGTCATCGATGAATTTACCGTCGCCGTCCAGCTTGGCGTTCGCTTGTGCGATAACGTAGTTATCTTCTTCATCAGCGGTCAAATATGCGATTTGCTCCGTTACGATCGCCGTCTTCGGATCAACCCAACGGTAAGGTGCCTCAATGAAACCATACTCGTTGATACGAGCGAAGGTAGACAAGGAGTTGATCAAACCGATATTCGGTCCCTCTGGCGTCTCGATCGGACACATACGGCCATAGTGAGAGTTATGAACGTCTCTAACCTCGAAGCCCGCGCGTTCACGCGTCAAACCGCCGGGTCCCAGTGCGGACAGACGACGCTTATGCGTAAGCTCGGCAAGCGGGTTCGTCTGATCCATAAATTGCGACAACTGGGAGGATCCGAAGAACTCCTTGATCGACGCAATGACCGGACGGATGTTAATGAGCGCCTGCGGTGTAATCGCATTGGCGTCCTGAATGGACATCCGCTCGCGAACGACGCGCTCCATACGGGACAAGCCGATACGGAATTGGTTCTGCAACAGCTCGCCAACGGAACGCAGACGACGGTTACCCAAGTGGTCGATATCGTCCGTGCTTCCTACACCGTGAAGCAAATCAATGAAGTAGTTGATAGAAGCGATGATGTCTGCAGGCGTGATGTGTTTAACGGCCTTATCGATAACGCCATTGGCAATTACTTTAATGACTTTGCTCTCATCCAGCGGCGAGAATACGCTAATGGTTTGAAGAGGTATACTATCCGCATCAAGTACGCCATTGGCAACTTGATACGTCTTGAAGCCAACGTTCGTCTCCAAGAACGGAATCAATTCATCCAGCAAACGGCGATCCACGATTTGTCCTGCCTCCGCCAGAATTTCTCCTGTCGTCGGATCGAACAACGTTTCAGCCAAGCGCTGATTGAACAACCGGTTCTTGATATGCAGCTTCTTATTAATTTTGTAGCGGCCGACATTCGCCAAGTCATAGCGCTTCGGATCAAAGAAACGCGCAACGAGCAAGCTCTTGGCGTTATCCAGCGTCGGCGGCTCGCCCGGACGAAGTCTTTCGTAAATTTCGATAAGCGCTTTTTCGGTGGAATCGGTGTTATCTTTATCGAGCGTGTTCCGGATATACTCGTCATGCCCCAGCAAATCCAAAATCTCGGCATCCGTTCCAAAACCAAGCGCGCGGAGAAGAACCGTCACAGGAATTTTACGAGTACGGTCAATACGGACATAAATAATGTCCTTCGCATCGGTTTCGAGCTCCAGCCAAGCACCGCGGTTCGGGATCACCGTAGCCGTGTAATTTTTCTTGCCGTTTTTGTCCACTTTCGTGCTAAAGTAAACGCTAGGCGAACGAACCAATTGGCTGACGATGACGCGTTCTGCGCCGTTGATGATAAACGTACCCGTCTCGGTCATCAGCGGGAAATCACCCATGAACACTTCTTGCTCTTTCACTTCGCCAGTTTCTTTGTTAATGAGCCGAACCTTAACACGAAGCGGAGCTGCATAAGTCACGTCGCGTTCTTTCGACTCATCGACAGAATACTTAGGCTCGCCAAGTGAATAGTCGATGAACTCAAGCATCAAATTACCTGTAAAATCCTGAATCGGCGAGATGTCTTGGAAAAGCTCAAGCAAGTCCTTATCCAAAAACTTCTCGTACGATTTTTGTTGGATTTCAATCAGGTTCGGAACTTCGAGCACCTCGCGGATGCGGGCATAGCTTCTACGCGTGCGACGCCCATACTGAACAAGTTGTCCTGCCAACTTAACCTCACCCCTCATGTCTGCTTCACAGAAAGTGAACAATGACCTTGTATACACAAACATTGCTGTAACCAGAATGTGCAGCAGGCAAATTCTGATTCAAATAAAGAAAAGCCCTTATCGAAAATTCGAAAAAAGAGCATGCTTCTGTCAGTCAACCCTCTACGCAGCACAACCCGTAAAAGTCTCATACCAAGTAATTTTGACCCAAAATGTAAACATTATACGTCAAATTCGCTTCTTTTATACGTTTAAAATCGCGCTTGACATTTTAGTCAACTAAAGAGAATGCGCCCATTTTAATGCTGACATTTTATAATGATACCACATTAGGGAAGTCGAGTCAACAAATGATTCTGTTTCCCTATTGCTCTTTGCGAGCCCTGAATATGCGGTACCCTTTTTCCTTCGTTACTTCTTCCACGTTACCGTAGACAGCTTCCAATTTCGCTTCCGCGGAAGGGGCTCCTTGCTTCTTCTGAATGACGACCCACATCGAACCGCCCGGCTTCAGCAGCTTAGCTCCTTCTTCGAAGATCCGATGAACGACTTCCTTACCCGCCCTTATCGGGGGATTGGTGAGAATCGTATCGAACAGTTGACCCTGGATACGCTCGTAAAGATCGCTCTGTATGGCAGACGCGTTCTTCACGCCATTCAAACGAACGTTCTCGTTCGCCAGCGCCACAGCCCGTTCATTAATGTCGATCATCGTCACTTGACCGCCGGGGGCGAGCTTTGCCGCCGTAATACCCATTGGCCCATACCCGCAGCCCACATCCAAGATACGGTCGCTTTCGCCAACTTCCAGCGCATCAAGCAACACGTGGCTCCCAAAATCGACGCCAGTCTTCGAAAATACGCCGGCATCTGTCACAAACCGCAGTTGATGACCGCGAAGGGCGGCTTCGATCTGCTGTCGATCATGCTTGGTTCCCGGCGATTGCGTGTAATAGTGGTCCGACATGTTGTTCCTCCTGTTTCTTGCCGGCATGCCCTTGCATAAGGAAACCCCTTGAAGCGGTCGCTTCAAGGGGTTCACCGCTGCTGAGCGGATTATTACTTCACTTCTACGGAAGCGCCAGCTTCTTCGAGTTTAGCTTTAACAGCTTCAGCATCCTCTTTGGATACTTTTTCTTTGATTGCTTTAGGAGCGCCGTCAACAAGGTCTTTCGCTTCTTTCAGGCCAAGACCTGTGATTTCGCGAACTGCTTTGATAACGTTGATTTTGGAAGCACCAGCGTTGTTCAAGATAACGTCGAACTCGGATTGCTCTTCGACTACAGCTGCAGCTGCGCCGCCGCCGAATGCTACAGGTGCTGCAGCAGTTACGCCGAATTCTTCTTCGATTGCTTTAACCAGGTCGTTCAGTTCAAGAACGTTCATGCCTTTGATGGCTTCCAAGATTTGCTCTTTACTCATGAGATAAACCTCCAATAATTTGTTTTAGTATGGTCGTGCTTGTATTCCGGCAAGCCGGGAACGAAATTAAGCTTCTTGTTTTTCTGCAACAGCTTTAACCGCAAGGGCAAAGTTGCGCATAGGTGCTTGAAGCACGCTGAGGAGCATGGAAAGCAAACCTTCGCGGGACGGCAGATCTGCCAGCGCTTTGATTTGATCCGCGTTAAACACTTGACCTTCTACTACGCCGCCCTTAAGTTTCAGAGCATCGTTCTTCTTAGCGAAGTCAGCCAGAATTTTGGCTGGAGCAACTGCATCCTCTTTGCTGAAAGCGATAGCCGTAGGGCCTGCTAGGACAGCATCCAATTCAGACAGTTCCGCTTGTGCAGTCGCACGGCGAACGAGCGAGTTTTTCAATACTTGAAACTCGACGTTAGCTTCGCGCAATTGCTTACGAAGTTCTGTTACTTGCGCAACGTTTAGACCACGGTAATCGGCCACAACCGTGCTGGAGCTCTCACGAAGTTTCGCTGTGATTTCCGCAACGGCTTGCTCTTTACCTTCAATAATTTTTGCGTTTGCCAAAATGTACACCTCCCGTTATGTTGTCAACATCCCGATAGTTGAAGCGGAATCCTTCCCCGCGATGCATGAGAAAGGCCCCCGCAGACAGAGCGAAGGCCATGATGGTCCGTTACTCGCCAACCCCAATGGGGCAGGGCGCACAAACACGTTTATCATAACACCTCGGTAGGAAATTAAGCCGATGACGGCACCTACTGTCTTCGGTATGCATATTCAATTCTCAAATTCCCGTCTGATCTCTTAGCGGAACGAAGCAGCGTTCAAACGAGCGCCAGGTCCCATCGTCGAGGAAACGGAAATACCTTTCAGGTAAACCCCTTTAGCTGCAGCCGGTTTTGCACGATTCAGCGCATCGATCAGTGTTTTCAAGTTTTCGTTCAGCTTCTCGGAGTCGAACGATACTTTACCGATTGGTGCATGGATTTGACCTGCTCTGTCAAGACGGTATTCAATCTTACCAGCCTTGATTTCTTGTACGGCTTTCGTAACGTCAAACGTTACTGTACCCGCTTTAGGGTTAGGCATAAGGCCTTTACCGCCGAGGATACGGCCGAGTTTACCAACTTCAGCCATCATGTCCGGAGTTGCAACGCAAACGTCGAACTCGAACCAGCCTTGTTGGATTTTAGCGATTACGTCAGCGTCGCCAACATAATCCGCGCCTGCTGCTTCTGCTTCTTTGGCTTTTTCGCCCTTTGCAAAAACGAGTACGCGTTTTGTTTTACCAGTTCCGTGCGGAAGTACAACGACACCACGAACGGCTTGGTCTTGTTTCTTAGGGTCAACGCCCAGACGCACAGCAACTTCGACAGTTTCGTCAAATTTTGCAGTAGCGGCTTTCTTAACGAGCTCGATCGCTTCGGCCGACTCGTAAGTTGCTTCGGCGTCAATCAGCTTTGTAGCTTCTTGGTATTTCTTGCCGTGTTTAGCCATTAGAAATTTCCTCCTTATGTGGTAGTAGCGGAAAATCCTCCAAATGTTCCTGGAGACCCTCCCACCCGACAGAACGTTTCGCTCCGTCGGTTAGACAACGCACTCTAGCGTGTCTAAAGCATGCGCCAATCGAAATTAGTCCTCGATTACAACGCCCATGCTGCGCGCAGTACCTTCAACCATGCGCATAGCTGCTTCTACAGAAGCTGCGTTGAGGTCTGGCATTTTTTGTTCTGCGATCTCACGAACGACGGAACGATTAACCGTAGCAACTTTCTTCTTGTTCGGTTCGCCGGATCCTTTAGCGATCTTAGCAGCAACACGAAGAAGAACAGCAGCCGGCGGAGTTTTCGTTTCGAAAGTGAACGAACGATCCTCGAACACTGTGATTACAACCGGAATGATAAGACCCGCTTGATCAGCTGTACGAGCGTTGAACTCTTTACAGAACGCCATGATGTTAACACCTGCTTGACCTAGCGCTGGACCGATCGGCGGAGCCGGATTCGCTTTACCCGCTGGAACTTGCAGTTTTACCAACTTGATGACCTTTTTTGCCATGATGAACACCTCCTTGCCGTAGTAATCACATGCTTGCAGCGAAAAACAGGTTTATTATACCTTCTCCACTTGGCCGTAATCCAGCTCAACCGGAGTCTCTCTGCCGAACATGTTAACGTGAACCTTCAACTTGCTTTTGTCGAGCAGAATCTCTTCCACCGTTCCGACAAAATTAGCGAATGGCCCGACCTTAACGCGTACCGTCTCCTTCAAATCGAATTCGATTTTCGGTTTCGGTTCTTCCATGCCCATGTGTTTCAAAATTTGTTCCACTTCATCAGGCAAAAGCGGAGTTGGTTTTGAACCCGAGCCTGTCGAACCGACAAATCCGGTTACGCCTGGAGTGTTACGAACAACATACCAAGAATCGTCAGTTTGCACCATTTCCACTAGAACGTAGCCGGGGTAAACTTTACGCATGACGGTTTTTTTCTTGCCGTCTTTGTCTACCACTTCTTCTTCCATCGGAACAAGCACACGGAAGATTTTGTCCTCCATGCCCATGGATTCAACGCGTTTCTCGAGGTTCGCTTTCACTTTGTTCTCATACCCTGAATAGGTGTGAACAACATACCATCTTTTCTCCATCATTTCCATAACAAGCCACCCTTGGCCCCTTCTTAAACAATCAGTTCGACCAATGCGGAAATTCCGATGTCAAGTACCCAGAAGTAAATTGTCACCGCTATGATCGTAAAGAAAACTACGAGCGAATAGCTTGTCAATTCCTTACGGCTTGGCCAGCGGACTTTCTTTAATTCCGCGAAGCTGTCGGTGAAGAAGGAAAACGTCGACCCGAAGCTTTGCTTCAGTTTAGCTAAAAATGCCACGTCCACACCTCCAAAATGACCTATCTTGTTTCGCGATGAGGAGTATGCTCGTTACAATACTTGCAGAACTTCTTCATCTCAATACGGTCAGGGTGATTCCGTTTGTTCTTGCTGGAAGCATAGTTTCTTTGTTTGCAGTTTGTGCAAGCCAACGTAATAATTACCCGCATTGTTGACACCTCCCAAACTAAGCATAGATAAAGTTTGTAGCACTGTATGTGAAACTAGCCTGATTGACCCATAATAAAAAAAGACCTATTTAGGGCTACCAAAACACTTTATCACAAGCAATAGGGAGTGTCAATGGAAAACCGTGCCGCAGCACCTCTCTATCAGCTTAGCAATTATTCGTCTTGGTGCGAGGCACAACAGCGCAAAGCAGGCGAAAATTTTCTCTTCGTCAGTAACCAGTATCGTCACCGATAGGTGGTTTCAAACACCGAAAACCCTTCCCATTAAAAAAGAGCCATATCGGCTCTGATCATACAGGGTTAAATTCCGATGTCACGGACTTCCAAATATCGTTCAAGCTTCCGCTTGACGCGCTGCAGTGCATTGTCAATCGACTTCACATGACGGTCAAGTTCAACCGCGATTTCCTGATAAGACTTGCCGTCCAGATAAAGCATCAGAACTTTACGCTCCAGATCGCTTAGAATCTCTGACATCTTGTCTTCAAGGCCCACAAACTCTTCCTGATTAATGATCAATTCTTCCGGGTCTGATACCCGCGTTCCGCAGATAACGTCCAGCAGCGTTCGGTCAGAGTCTTCGTCGTAAATGGGCTTGTCCAGCGAAACGTAAGAATTCAACGGGATATGCTTCTGGCGCGTGGCCGTCTTGATGGCCGTAATGATCTGCCTCGTGATGCACAACTCGGCAAACGCCTTGAATGAAGCTAACTTCTCGCCTTTGAAATCTCGAATCGCTTTATAGAGTCCGATCATGCCCTCTTGGACAATATCTTCGCGGTCGGCCCCGATTAGAAAATAGGAACGCGCCTTTGCCCGGACAAAGTTCTTATACCTATTGATCAAATACTCCAACGCTTCGCCGTCGCCTTCGCGAACCATCTCGACAACGTCTTCGTCCGTTTTGCAGTCAAAGTCCAGCGTTTTCCATTCTCTGAGGTCGATGCTCACGAACAATCCCTCCGGCTCGAAAGGCATGAATGCCCCTTAACTTCAGCAGCTAAAACGTATTTACCGGCCCGCAATGTCATACCAAATAGATCGTGTAAGCTAGAATCATCATTCTAGCAGCAATCACCGTTCAGAAACATAGACTCAGTATACAGTACGTAACCTTTAACAGTCAATGACGATCCCCTCAAAACGTCGCTTATTATCTAGCAAAAATGGGATTTCGATCCGAAAAAACAGATGTTCGTGTCAGTTATTTTGACCTTGATTTCACATGAAATCGACACTAATTCTTCCCTCTGCGCCAATTCTCCAGCTTCATTCGGATATCCATGCTAAGGTTGCCGTCCAGTTCATTCCGAACCTTGCTTTTCTGCTCGACCTTTTGCTCAATGGCCTTACGGTTCTGCTTGATCGCGATAAGCAATTCCCTTGCGGATATACGGAGCGCGCCTTTACCGAAAGCGACATGCTGTTCCACCAAGTCTGAAGTGGCGACATGAATATTCCGGCTGCGCATGGCCAGTTCCGAGGCTAGCCGCTCGATGCAGGCGTCTGCCGTTTCCTTCTCTTTGGTGTAAACGACCGTCAACCGATGCTGCTTGAACGTAGATCCAACACCGGGCACCTGATGGGCATCGAACACAACCACGACCGTCATCCCTGTGAATCCTTGATAATCCGCCAGCAACTCCAACAGACGGTCGCGCGCGTCCTCCAGATCCTTGTCCCGGAGGACAGCAAGCTCCGGCCATGCTCCGATCATATTGTAACCGTCAACGAGCAGGACATCATCTCGCCGGCGCACGGCTATTTGCCGAGACGCTGGCGCAACACTTCATACATCAGAACACCGGCAGCGACGGATGCGTTCAACGAATTCAGTTGTCCGTGCATCGGAAGCTTGATGAGAAAATCGCATTTCTCACGAATAAGTCTTCCGATTCCCTTCGCTTCATTGCCGATGACGATAGCCAGCGGCATATCGAACTTCATCCCGGATGTAAACACGTCCCGCTCCGCGCCGACATCCGCACCTGCTACCCAGACGCCCGCTTCCTTCAACTTGTCGATCGTTTGTGCCATATTCGTGATCCGCGCGACCGGCACGTACTCTACCGCCCCGGCTGATGTCTTGGTCACGGTAGCCGTCAAAGACGCCGAACGGCGCTTAGGAATAATGACGCCGTGTACTCCCGTGCACTCCGCCGTCCGCAGAATGGAGCCCAAGTTGTGGGGATCCTCGATCTCGTCCAACAGCAGGAAGAAGGGCATTTCACCGCTGTCTTTCGCCCGGCTCAGCAGTTCATCCACCTCGAAGTAACGGTGGGCAGCCGCCTGTGCAACGACCCCCTGGTGCGCCATGCCCTCTACCATTTGGTCAAGCTTGCGCTTATCGACGATTTGGACGATAAGTCCCGCTTTCTTGGCTTCCAGAATAATCGGCTGCGCATTCTTCTGCGCTTGTTCCGCGACCCAGATTTTATTGATTTCGCGTCCCGAACGCAGCGCCTCCATTACGGGATGCTTGCCTGCTATCCATTCCTGCGAATCATCTTCATGTTCATGCTCACGCTCACGCATCATAATTCTCCTTCGTTGTGCCGGCTTCCGCCAGCGTTTCATCCGTTTCGCCAAAAGCGATCGCCATCAACTCTCGCAGACGTCCGACCTGCTTTCCGTAATATAAGTAACCGACGAGGCATTCCAGCGCCGTCGCTTGTTTGTAATGCGCAGGATCGGCATTCTTCGGCATCGTGCCCGATTTCGCGTTGCGTCCCCGCCGCACGATATCGGCTTCCTCCTCCGATAAGTGCGGCCGCCATTTCTCCAAAATAAGAAACTGGGCTTTGGCCGACACGAACTGCGTCGCCTGCTTGTGCAAATGATGCGGCTTATGGTTCGGCAGCGAGATTAGGTACTGCCGAACCAATACTTCATATACAGCATCCCCAATGTATGCGAGTACGATGGGGTTCATCAAATTGATCGGCTTCATCGGGTCGTGAAACCAAAGGTTGAGTCCTTCCGCATTCACGTCCATCATTTGCGTTTCCAACGGATGCCCTGCGGCGTATCTTCCAACACAATTCCCTGTGCCGCGAGCAGGTCGCGAATCTCGTCGGCCCGCTTCCAGTTCTTGCTGCTGCGAGCTTCCGTACGTTCAATGATCAACGCGTCGATCTCCGTATCCAGCAGTTCTTCGTCGGCCGCGAGCAAACCGAGCACGCGGTCGAACGATTCGAATGCCGCGAGCAAAAGCTGAAGCGCCTCCGGCGAAACCACCGGACGCTGGAGATGCAGGTTTGCCTCGCTGACCAATTCGAATACGGCCGTGATCGCATCCGGCGTATTGAAGTCATCATCCATCTTCGCGTTGAACAGCGCCTTGATCTCATCGATCCGCGCTTGCAGCGGCGCCAATTCCTCGCCAGGATCGCTGACCGCGGCGGACAGGCGATGCTTAATGTTCGCTACGGAATTGGCGATCCGCTCGATGCTGTTCTCCGCTTGGGCAATCGTCTCGTCGCTGAAGTTGAGCGGGCTACGGTAGTGCGCGGAAAGCATAAAGTAACGAATAACGGCCGGCTTGATCCGTGTCAGCATGTCTTGAACAGTAATGCCGTTGCCGAGCGACTTGGACATTTTCTCGTTGTTAATATTAATATACCCGTTATGCATCCAATACGTGGCGAGCGGTTTGCCCGTCACGGATTCCGACTGCGCGATTTCGCATTCGTGATGCGGGAACTGCAGGTCATGCCCGCCGCCATGGATATCCAAGGTGTCGCCCAAATATTTGCGCGCCATCGCCGAGCATTCAATATGCCAGCCCGGACGTCCCGGTCCCCAAGGACTGTCCCAGTTAATCTCGCCGGGCTTCGCCGCTTTCCACAACACGAAGTCCTGACCGTTTTCCTTGCGCTCGTCGACGCCGATCCGGATGCCAAGCTGCAATTCTTCCAAGTTCTGATGCGACAGTTTACCGTAGCTTGGGAACGTGCTCGTTCGGAAGAACACGTCGCCTCCGTTCTCGTACGCATGGCCGTTGGCAACGAGCTCTTCGATCAACGCGATAATTTCGGGAATGTTCTCCGTTACGCGCGGATTCATGGATGCTTTATGAATACCGAGTCCTTCGATGTTCTCTTTGAACGCGGCGATGAACCTCTCGGCCACTTCCGGTACCGTCGTACCGAGCTGTTCCGCTTTGCGGATCAGTTTATCGTCGACATCGGTGAAATTGACAACGTAATTGACGGCATAATCAAGCGACTCCAAGTACCGGCGCACGACGTCGAAGAAAATCGCCGGACGCGCGTTGCCGATGTGAATATAGTCATAAACGGTCGGTCCGCAAACATACATGTTTACTTTACCCGGTACAAGGGGCTTGAAAACTTCCTTCTCGCGCGACAAGGTATTATATATTCGTAACGTCATGATCTCGTTTCTCCTCCAGCTACTGGCTGTTTATGTCTTGCCTTCGTCTTCTCTTTCTCGCGATCAAGCTCCGCCCGCAATTCCGCCACTTCCTTCTGCAGCGCCAGGAGCATTTCAATAACAGGGTCGGGAAGCTGTGCATGATCGAGCCGATCGTTGACCCGTGCGCCGTTGCGTTTGACGACCCTGCCCGGAATACCGACAACCGTGCTGTTGGCCGGTACCTCGCGCAGCACAACGGAATTCGCGCCGATATTCACATTGTCTCCAACCTTGAAGGAGCCTAGAACCTTCGCCCCGGAAGCAAGGACGACATTGTTGCCGATCGTCGGATGGCGTTTGCCTTTCTCTTTCCCCGTACCGCCGAGCGTGACCCCTTGATAGATGATGACGTTATCGCCGATTTCACAGGTTTCCCCAATGACGATGCCCATGCCGTGGTCGATGAACAACCGCTCTCCGATCCGCGCGCCGGGATGGATTTCGATCCCCGTGAAAAACCGGCTCGTCTGAGAAATGACGCGGGCGACCGTAAACCATTTGCGCTTGAACAAGGCGTGCGCGACTCGATGCGCCCAGATCGCATGAAGCCCCGAGTACGTGAATACGACCTCAAACCTGTTCCGGGCGGCAGGGTCATTCTCGAGCACGGCCTGGATATCCGATCTCATCGTGCGCAGCATAGTCACGCCTCCTCTCTAACCAAGCAAGGTGAATCGAATCCCTTCAAGCCGGGAATAGCGTAAACGTATCGTTCGGATCGATTTCGGACAGGTAAACAAAAAGCCTCCGCAGCCCATTCAGGGCTGCAGAGGCGTATTCACGCGGTTCCACTCTGCTTCGCAGCGCTTGCTTCCGCAGGCGCGTACGTTCTTGACGTCCGTAACGAGGACGCGTTCGTCATCGCCCACCCTGCGCAAACGGCAGTTCGGAGATGCGGCTCCCAGGCGCAATGTCTATTTCCGGCAATCGGCGACTTCCACCCGATCGAAACGCAGGCCGGCTGTAAAGCGGCTCCGTTCGAAAGGTCGCCATCTCTGTAATTCCCGTTCGAAATAAACGATCCTGTTCCATGCCTTCTTCATGTAAACGATTCGAAAGTCTGTCGACAACGTTGATTTGATTACTTTAAGTATAGCCGACAGTCCTAGAACTGACAAGTGGCCTCCCGCCCGGTTAACGCTGCTGCGAGCTTAGACGGCCCTGTAGACGTTCCTGTACCTTCGCTTGGCCGAGCAGGACGATAGTCGCATTCAAATCAGGACCGTGCGTCTGTCCCGTCAGCGCTGCGCGGATCGGCATGAATAGCTGTTTGCCTTTGAATCCGGTCGATTGTTGAACGGCTTTGATCGCTGCTTTGATGCCGTCGATCGTCAGCGCGTCCATCGTCTTCACTTGCTCCAGGAAAGCCGTCAGCACCGTCGGCACCTGTTCTTCGGCCAGGACGGTGACCGCTTCTTCTTCGTCTGCCGGTTCAGGCAGGTAGAAGAGTTCCGTCAGCGGTACGATTTCCGACGCGGAGCGGAGCTTATCTTGGTACAGCGCGACTAGATCGTTGATCCAAGCGCGCTGGCTGTCGGAGAGGTCTCCGGTTATGCGGCCGGCCGCCTCCAGATGCGGAATGCAGAGATCCACGACGCGCGGAAGCTCGGTTCTCTTCATATAGTCATTGTTCATCCACGCCAGCTTGTTCGTATCGAACACGGCTGGGCTCTTGCTGAGACGGTTGGCGGTGAACACCGAGATCAACTCGTCGCGCGAGAAGATCTCCTGTTCGCCTTCCGGCGACCAGCCGAGCAGTGTGATGAAATTGAACATCGCTTCGGGCAGATAACCCAGCTTATCGTACTGTTCGATGAATTGAATGATGGATTCATCGCGCTTGCTCAGCTTCTTGCGGTTCTCGTTGACGATCAGCGTCATGTGGCCGAATACCGGCGGTTCCCAACCGAACGCTTCATAGATCATCAGCTGGCGCGGCGTGTTGGAAATATGATCCTCGCCGCGAAGCACGTGGCTGATCGCCATCAGGTGGTCATCCAGCGCTACCGCGAAGTTATAAGTCGGAATACCGTCCTTCTTCACGATAACGAAATCGCCGATGCCGTCCGATTCGAAGCTGATCTGGCCTTTGACCAAATCGTTGAAGGTATACGTCTTATTCTCCGGAACGCGGAACCGGATGCTTGGGATGCGGCCTTCCGCTTCGAACGCCGCCTGCTCCTCTGCCGTCAGGCTGCGGTGCTTGCCGGAATAACGGGGCATTTCGCCGCGAGCCGTCTGTTCTTCCCGCTCCTGCTCCAGCTCTTCTTCCGTGCAGTAACATTTATAAGCCAGCCCGCGGTCCAGCAGATCCTGCCAGTATTCACGGTAGATATCGAGCCGTTCCGTTTGACGGTACGGACCGTATCCTCCTCCGATATCCACGCTCTCATCCCATGTAATGCCGAGCCATTTCAAATACGTCAGTTGGCTTTCCTCGCCGCCCGCGACGTTCCGTTTAACGTCCGTATCCTCGATCCGAATGATGAATTTCCCGCCAAGATTGCGGGCGAACAAATAATTGAATAAGGCCGTTCTGGCATTGCCGATGTGCAGATGCCCCGTTGGAGACGGCGCATAACGCACTCTGATTGAATCGGACATGTTCAGTCGACTCCTTCCGTCATCGTTTATATTGGTGAATCATAGCATAACTTTTACGAGGCAGACAACCGCTTGCGCAGCAATTCCTTCCCCGCGTCCGGCGAAGCCGAGCTGTTCCGTCGTCGTTGCTTTCACGTTCACTTGCGAGCTCTCTTCCGCTTCAAGCGCGCCTGCGATCACTTCAACCATTTGCGGAATGTATGGCGCCATCTTCGGGCGCTGCGCAATAATCGTTGCATCGACATTGCCTAGCTTATAGCCCCGTTCCTTGATGAGTCCCCATATATGCTGCAGCAGCTTCAGACTGTCCGCATCCTTGAACGCCGGATCCGTATCCGGAAAATGCTTGCCGATATCCCCGAGGCCAAGCGCCCCCAGCACTGCATCGCTGATCGCATGCAGCAGCACGTCCGCGTCGGAGTGGCCAAGCAGTCCCTTCTCGTACGGAATCGTAACGCCTCCGATGATACACGGACGCCCCTCTACCAGTTGATGCACGTCAAATCCTTGTCCCACTCGAATCATAAGTCCGAACCTCTCTCCCGCTCCCGGCTTGCCAGCAGAAACTCCGCCCATGGCAAATCGTCCGGCGTCGTTATTTTAATATTCGTGTAATCTCCTTCGGCGACCGATACCGATACGCCAAGCCTTTCAACCGCCATCGCATCGTCCGTTCCGACGAAACGGTCCGCCGCCGCCTGCGCCAGCCCTTGTTCCAGCAAAGAACGGCGAAAAGCCTGCGGCGTTTGAATCGCCCACAAGCTTCGCCGTTCAGGCGTCGCGGTAATGACGCCTTTATCGTTCACCTGCTTAATCGTATCCTTGACCGGTACGGCCAGTACCGCGGCGCCTGTCTCCATTGCTTTCGCCATGCAGGCCCTCACCGCCTGATGCGTCACGAACGGCCTTACACCGTCATGCACCATCACCCAGTCGATATCGCCGCTCAAGGCACTAAGCCCAAGCTGTACGGAATGCTGCCTCTCGCTGCCGCCTGCCGTGACTGCTCTTACTTTATGAAGACCATACTCCGAGACGAACGCTCTGCAGCGCTCGACATCCTGCTGTCCGACGACCAGGCAGATGTTTGAGATCTCGTCCATGGATTCAAACGTTTCCAGGGTATGTACGAGAATCGGCTTGTCCCTCAGCAGCAAGTACTGCTTGCTCTCTGCCGTTCCCATCCGCGTTCCGCGGCCTGCCGCCACGATGACGACGCCCCATTTTGCATCCGTTACTACCATGCCTTCAACCGCCCCGCCGTAAACTTCGACTTTCCGTGCGCCTCAAGGTACAGGGAAAATCATCCGTCTACTATCATACCGCGTTACTGTGCTTTTTCCAACAGCTTCGGTTTGGCGAAGATCATTCGTCCCGCGGACGTTTGCAGCACGCTGGTCACGAGCACTTCCATCGTCGTACCGATATAGTCCCGCCCGCCCTCGACGACTATCATCGTGCCGTCGTCCAAGTAAGCCACCCCTTGGCCATGCTCCTTGCCGTCCTTGATAACCTGCACGACGATTTCCTCACCAGGCAGCACGACGGGCTTAACAGCATTCGCCAGATCATTGATGTTCAGTACGGACACGCCTTGGAGCTCGCACACTTTATTCAGGTTAAAATCATTCGTAACGACCTTCCCGTGCAGCACCTTGGCCAGCTTCACCAGCTTGCTGTCTACTTCCCCATCTTCCATATCGCCTTCATAGATCAGCACTTTGACATCGAGCTCTTTCTGAATCTTATTCAGAATATCCAGCCCTCTGCGGCCGCGGTTACGCTTGAGCAGATCCGACGAGTCCGCGATATGCTGCAGTTCCTCCAGAACGAACTCCGGAATGACGAGCGTGCCTTCAATAAAGCCGGTCTTGCAAATATCCGCAATGCGGCCGTCAATGATGACGCTTGTATCCAAAATCTTATGTTCTTCGTAGGTGCTTTCCTCATCCTGCCGTGCAGGCTTCGCGGTCCGTTCTGTAAAAGCGGTAATGCGCTCTCCGATTTCGATACGTTTGCTCAAGCCCACCCGCATGCCCGCGTAACCGAGGAACACCGTCAGCGCAATCGGAATAAGCATCCATGCGCCGTTCAGTCCCGACAGCGCCGGATATAGCAAAGCCGAAACCGCCAAACCGCCGAGCAAGCCTGCTCCGCCAGAAAGCAATTCTCCCGTCGGCACAGCTGAAGCCCTTTCCGCTCCTTGCTGCATCCACTTCTCCAAAGGTCCTGCAAGCGCCGTCGCGAGCGCAAACCCGCACACCGCACCGATACCCAAGCTCATGTAATAGCTGCCGGAATGCTGCATAATGCCGTTCGTCGAAGACGAAGCCACGAAACTCAAGCCGCTGTTTACGGAGCCGAATAGTTGTGCCCCAATAACGCCGCCAAACAATAAACCGATACCTTGAATCATTCGTTTCATCATATAAATCCACCTCCACTACAATTATGTTCCAATTATTGTCACGTTAATCGCATGGGGGCCTGGAATGCATTAGAAATTATTAACTTGCGCCGAAAGGGGGACAAATCGTACAAATCCGTTTTGAAATGATCGGCGAGGAGGCTTATAATATAAGCAAAGCAATCCATTCCTGAAATGAGGTGGAACCGATGAACGCACCAACGTTGGAGCAGTTCCAGCAGCAAGTATCCGAATTGCTGCTGCGTCATCGCAGCTTACTGGATGTCCTGTCCAAATACGGTCAATCCGGCGCTTCCGTCAACCGTGCCGTGGCCAAGTCCGTCACTGAATGCGGCTGCATCGAATTGAACGCCCGTAAGCAGCAATACGAGGACGACTTCAATCTCGAGAAAGCCAAGACCAAGCTGCATCACCACATCACCGGCGAACTTTGCGAACATTGCAAGGAAGCCATCCAGAACGAGTTGGGCCGTAATCTCTTCTACATGTCTGCCATGGCTAATTTGCTCGACATTAAGCTTGATGACGTCATTCAACGCGAATCCGACAAATGCAGCACGCTAGGACTGTTTAATTTAACTTAAGCGTTTCTTGTAAGATCGAAACAACAAAGACCGCTTAACGCGCTCCTTCGGGAGTCGTTAAGCGGTCTTTGTGATGTTGCGCAGGTTAAGCGCTGTGCTCGCTGTGTGCTGCCTCTTCTTGAAGCTGTTGTTCCAACCGGCGTTTCCGTTTTTTATTCGGGATGCGCCGATCAACGTTTTTTTTTAAGCCGTACAGCGCATAAAGCACGAGCGGCACGAAAATGATTTTGGATAACTGATGCGGGAATAAAATCCCGAAGGCCACCGAGATGACGACAATAATAGGTACGACCCATATCGCGTTCTTCGGAATGCCAAGCTTCTTGAAGTTCGGGTAACGCACCGTGCTGACCATCAGGAACGAGAGAACAAGCGTGGTTGCCATTAACACGGAAACCGCAATGTCTTTGTGGAACAAGGCCAGCGTAGCTAGTACGCCGCCCGCTGCGGGAATCGGAAGACCGATGAAATAGCCCGGCATTCCGGAGACAACATTGAATCTCGCCAGCCGGAGCGCTCCGCAAATCGGAAACAGCGCCGTAATGATCCATGCCGGAGCAGGATTCAATTCTTGAAAGGCAACGCTGTACATGATGAACGCCGGCGCAACTCCGAAGGAGATGACATCCGACAGGGAATCTAATTCTTTGCCAAACTCGCTCTGCGCGTTAAGTGCCCGCGCTACCCGACCGTCTACGCCGTCCATCAGCATGGCAATGATAACCATCATCGCTGCCAGCTCGGGCTTGGCGTTATCGGGAAAGACAAGAATAACGGCGATTATGCCTAGAAACAAATTCGCCACCGTAAAAAGACTCGGTATCGACTTCGTGATCATTGTGCTCCACCTCATCTTTACTATGCCCCAAAACCGCGGTTCGCAGTATTGGTGGGCAAACTTGAGAACGAAACTTCGATTTGAAGCTTCTTGTGCGACAAAGGTGTGAATTGTAAGTTGTGCCCAGCTTCAGTCTGCATTTCCTCATTGTATGGGATTTAAATTTGTCTGTCAATGAACATCTGCTCTTGGATCCGCTTCAAGCCTTCCTTGATCGTACGGGCGCGAACCTCGCCGATACCGTCCACCGAGTCCAATTCCTCGATCGTCGCCATCAGTACATGCGGCAGCGTGCCGAACCGTTCAACGAGATTATTAATAATGCCGGCAGGCAGGCGGGGAATGCGGCTGAGCAGGCGGTAACCGCGCGGTGCCACCATCTCTTCGGAAGCTGCGCTAACCCCGCTGTAGCCCATCAGTTTGATAATTTGCGGCAGATCAAGCAGCTCTTCGGACGACAGCTTGCGAATGTTCGAACGGATGTCCCGGACGCGCTCTTCGGTAGGATCTTTCGCGTAATCCTTCAGCAGGAACCACGCTTCCTCTTCCACGCCGCCCACCAGTTCTTCCATCTGCATGCTGATGAGCCGGCCTTCCGTGCCAAGCTCATTGACATAGCGTTTAATTTCCATTTTGACGCGGATGACCATCTCCACCCGCTTGATAACATGCGCTACTTCCTGCAGCGTAACCATTTCCTCGAACTCCAGCGCAGACAGGTTTGTAAACGATTGCCCAAGCACCACTTTATACTTCTCAAGCGTCTGAATGGCCTGGTTGGCTTTCGTAAGGATAACGCCCATTTCCTTCAAGGCATACCGGAATTGCCCTTGATACAACGTAATAATATTTCGCCGCTGCGAGATGGAAACGACCAGTTTGCCCGTCTGCTTGGCCACGCGTTCCGCCGTCCGATGCCGGATTCCCGTCTCGATCGACGAAATGGAGCTGTCCGGTATCAGCTGCGTATTGGCGTACAAAATCCGTTTGCGGTCCTCGCTAAGAATAATGGCGCCGTCCATTTTGGCGAGCTCGTATAAATAGTTCGGGGAGAAATCGCAATTGATGGAAAAACCGCCATCGACGACCTCCATGACTTCCGGGCTGTAGCCGACAACGATGAGCGCCCCTGTCTTTGCTCGCAGCACGTTATCGAGCCCTTCGCGGAATGCCATGCCGGGCGCGACCATCTGGAGCAGTTGATTGACCATTTCTGCCTGGTTCGTCTCTTTCATCATCTTCCCCCCTTTATCCGAATGCCGCGGACAGCGCTTCTGCTACCGTCTCGACGCCAATGATTTCTATCCCCGCAGGCGGGGTCCAGCCCTTCAAGCTTTTCTTTGGCATGATTACGCGTTTGAAACCGAGCTTATGTGCTTCCTTCACCCGCTGCTCCGCGCGTGAAACCGCCCGCACTTCGCCCGTTAAGCCAATCTCGCCGAAGAACACGTCGAACGGTCTCGTCGGCGCATCCTTAAAGCTCGATGCAATACTCACTGCGGCGGCCAAGTCTACTGCCGGCTCGTCGAGCCTGATGCCGCCCGCCACGTTCAAGTATGCATCCTGTGTCTGCAGGAACATGCCCATTCGTTTCTCCAGCACCGCTACGATAAGCGTCATCCGGTTATGATCGATGCCCGTCGCCATCCGCCGCGGCGATGGGAAATTCGTGGTCGCGACAAGCGCCTGCATTTCGACAAGCACGGGACGCGTGCCTTCCATGCTGGCGACGACTGTCGAACCCGAGACGCCCATGGGCCGCTCGGACAAGAACAGCTCCGACGGGTTGTTCACTTCCCGCAGGCCGTCCTCCACCATTTCGAAAATGCCGATCTCGTTCGTCGAGCCGAACCGGTTCTTGACTGCCCGCAGCAGCCGGTAGGTATGATGGCGCTCGCCCTCGAAATAGAGCACGCAATCCACCATATGCTCCAGCATCCGCGGTCCCGCGATTGCCCCTTCTTTCGTTACATGGCCGACAAGCACGGTGGCAATGCCTTTGATCTTGGCGACTCGCATGAAATGCGCGGTGCATTCCCTGACTTGAGAGACGCTTCCCGGAGCGGATTGCACGGAAGGATCGTATACCGTCTGAATGGAGTCGATAACGAGAAAGTCGGGGTTGACCGATTCGATTGCGTCGTTAATCTGATCCATGTTCGTTTCGCACAAAACGTACAACGTCTCCGACAACGCGCCGAGGCGGTCGGCACGCAGCCGTGTCTGGCGAACGGACTCCTCTCCGGAAATATAAAGCACGGTCAGTTTCTTGGCGGCCAGCGCATGCGAAGTTTGTAGAAGCAGCGTCGACTTGCCGATTCCCGGGTCCCCGCCGACTAGAATGAGCGAGCCCGGTACGACGCCTCCGCCAAGCACGCGGTTAAGCTCTTTGTTGGTCGTTTCAATCCGCTTTTCTTGACCACTTTCTATATGTATGATCGGTCGCGGCTTTTCTTTCGTCTGAATGATCGACGATCCCATACCTTGCGTCTTGACGACCGTTTCCTTCTCTTCCACCATTGTATTCCACTGCCCGCAACCCGGGCATTTCCCCATCCACTTGGGTGATTCGTTGCCGCATTCCGTGCATGCGAATTTAGTTTTAAGTTTTGCCATGAGCGGCTCCTTATGCAAAAGACGTATCATTCAAAGTTTACCATTTCTAACGTTGCGATTAAACCTTAATTTCCTTCAAAGATTACTCGGCCGCCAGCAATCTTATTTACGTTGCAGCACGACAATCGATTCAAGTCTGTAATCATAAAGATACCCCTCATCAGCTGCTTTCACGCAGCATGATGAAGGGTATGCGTACATCGTTTATTTAGTTGCCGGTTCTTCGGCAGCAGGCGTGCTGTCGACATGCGTAACAGTCAAACCGCCATCTTGCTCATCGATGATAAGCGTATGGCCCTTAGAGATTTTGCCCATCAGCAGATCCTCGGAGAGACGGTCCTCGATATGCTTCTGAATCGCTCTGCGCAGCGGACGCGCGCCGTATTGCGGATCGAAGCCTTCTTTCGCCAGGAAGGCCTTCGCCGAATCCGTAAGCGTAAAGTCCACTTCTTGCTCGCGCAGCCGTTTGCGAAGCTCATCGGACATCAGCGTGACGATTTGAGCGATATGCTCTTGATCCAGCGAATGGAATACAATCGTCTCGTCGATCCGGTTCAGGAACTCCGGACGGAAGCTCTTCTTCAGCTCGGCCAGCACTTTATCCTTCATGATGTTAAAGTCGCGTCCCGAGTCTTGCGCGGCGGTGAAGCCGAGCGAGGAATTGCGTTTGATTTGGTCGGCACCGACGTTCGACGTCATGATGATCAGCGTGTTCCGGAAATCGACGACGCGGCCTTTGGAGTCCGTCAAGCGTCCGTCTTCCAGCACTTGCAGCAAAATGTTGAAGACTTCTGGATGTGCTTTCTCGATTTCATCGAGCAGCACGACCGAGTACGGTTTACGGCGAACTTTCTCCGTCAGCTGGCCGCCTTCTTCGTAGCCGACATAACCTGGAGGCGCTCCTACGAGTCTTGATGTGGAATGCTTCTCCATGTATTCGGACATATCGATGCGGATGACCGCGTTCTCGTCGCCGAACATCGCTTCAGCGAGCGCGCGTGCCAGCTCGGTTTTACCGACCCCGGTCGGACCGAGGAAGATGAACGAGCCCATCGGACGCTTCGGATCCTTCAAGCCTGCGCGCGCTCTGCGAATCGCGCGGGATACCGCTTTGACCGCTTCGCTTTGACCGATGACGCGGTCATGGAGGATATCCTCCATTTTGAGCAGGCGCTGCGTTTCTTCCTCGGCCAGCTTGGAAACCGGAATGCCGGTCCAGCTTGCCACGACCTGCGCGATATCTTCAGGCGTTACCTCGGAATCCGTGCGGCCTTGTTTTTCTTTCCATTGATTCTTCGTTACGTCGAGCTCTTCGCGAATTTTCTGTTCCGTATCGCGGAGCGCCGCTGCTTTCTCGAACTCCTGGCTTTGAACGGCGGAGTCTTTCTCCTTGCGGATATCCTCCAGACGGTTCTCCAGCTGTTTGAGATTAGGCGGTACCGTGTACGATTTCAAGCGTACTTTGGAGCTCGCCTCGTCGATAAGGTCGATTGCTTTGTCCGGGAGGAAGCGGTCCGTAATATAACGGTCCGACAGTTTTACGGCTTGCTCGATCGCTTCGTCCGTAATTTTCACCCGGTGATGCGCTTCATAGCGATCACGAAGGCCATGCAGGATTTGAATCGCTTCTTCCGGCGACGGCTGGTCGACCGTAATCGGCTGGAAACGGCGTTCCAAAGCGGCATCCTTTTCGATATATTTGCGATATTCGTCCAGCGTCGTAGCACCGATACACTGCAGCTCTCCGCGGGCAAGCGCCGGCTTCAAGATGTTCGATGCATCGATCGCTCCTTCCGCTCCGCCTGCCCCGATCAGCGTATGCAGCTCATCGATGAACAAGACGATGTTTCCGGCTTGGCGAATTTCGTCCATAATTTTTTTGAGGCGATCTTCGAACTCGCCGCGATATTTCGTTCCGGCTACTACAGAGCCCATATCGAGCGTCATGACGCGTTTATCGCGAAGCGTTTCCGGAATTTCGCCGGCAATGATCTTCTGGGCAAGACCTTCGGCAATGGCCGTTTTACCGACCCCTGGTTCCCCGATCAGAACCGGATTGTTTTTCGTTCTGCGGCTGAGCACTTGAATCACGCGCTCGATTTCTTTGCTCCGACCGATAACCGGATCCAGATTGCCGTCTTTGGCATACGCCGTCAGGTCGCGTGCGAGTCCATCGAGCGTCGGAGTGCTGACATTAGCCGGCGCTCCGTGGCTGCTCGATACCGCTTCGCTGCTGCCAAGCAGCTGCAGTACTTGCTGACGGGCTTTGTTCAGGCTGATGCCAAGATTATTGAGTACGCGTGCCGCAACGCCTTCGCCTTCGCGAATCAGACCGAGCAAGATATGCTCCGTGCCGACATACGTATGGCCCAGCTTGCGCGCTTCGTCCATCGAAAGTTCGATGACCTTCTTCGCACGCGGCGTGTACGCGATGTTAGTAGGCTGTTCCTGACCGCGGCCGATGAGCGATTCGACTTCGTCTTGAATTTTCTCAAGGCTGAGTCCGAGACCGATCAAAGCTTTCGCCGCAATTCCTTCCCCTTCTCGGTTCAAACCGAGTAAAATATGCTCCGTACCAATATTATTGTGACCGAGACGAACGGCTTCTTCCTGCGCCAATGCGAGCACCTTCTGTGCCCGTTCGGTAAATCTTCCAAACATCATGTTCACACACCCCCATGATCAGATTCACTGTGCAATTGATTGCGAATAAGTTCCGCACGCCGGATATCCCGCAGTTCAGGCGACATTTTCTCATTGAACACCTGTTGAAGGAAACCAGGCTGCGTTAATACCATCATCTCATTCATGACCTGCGGCGTCACATCGCGAATCAAGCCAAGATCAATCCCCAATCGAACATCGGACAACCGCTGCGCCGCTTCCTTGGAATCCATGATCATGGCATGGGACAGGATGCCGTAAGAACGCTGTATGCGATCTTCAAGCCGGATTCTGGAATCTTCCAGCAGCCGGTTCCTGGCGGCCCTTTCATGCTCGATGATCTGGCGGGCAACATTGTGCAGATTCTCGATGATTTCCCCTTCGGATTGCCCGAGCGTAATCTGATTCGAAATTTGAAACAGGTTGCCGGTCGCTTCGCTGCCTTCCCCGTAAATGCCCCGAACCGCCAGACCGACTTGCGTGATGGCCGACAAAATTCGGTTAATTTGCTGGGTAAGCACCAGCCCCGGCAGATGCATCATTACCGATGAGCGGATACCCGTGCCGACATTAGTCGGACAACTGGTTAAGTAACCTCTGCGTTCATCGAACGCATAATCGGTTTCTTCCTCAAAAATATCGTCAATGCGGCTTGCAAGCCCCCATGCCTCCTTGATTTGGAAGCCTGGATACAGGCATTGGATCCGCAAATGATCCTCTTCATTCACCATTATGCTGACCGCTTCGTTCTCGCTGAGCATCACGGCTCCGCTGCGCGACTCGTTGGCCAAATTCGGGCTGATCAAATGCTTCTCTACGAGCACCCTTCGTTCAAGCTCGTTCAGCTGCGACAATTGAACCGTCTCGAATGGACCGTAATCATGCAGCTTCCCGGAGTCAGCGACCGCGGTTAGCTGTTCCATCACGTCATTCGCCTGCTGGTTCGTTGCCAGCATCGGAAACGGATGTCCCGTCAAATTGCGGGCGATGCGAATCCGGCTGCTGATGACTACGTCGGCTTCAGGACCGATGCCTTTCATCCAGTCGCTCAGCGCTTCTTCAACATAAGACCGCTTCGACACAATGAACCACCTTCCTAACCATGCCTTTCCTGAGCGTCGGCTATATTGCGTTCAAGTTCGCGAATTCGATCCCTGATCTGGGCTGCGTTCTCGAAATCCTCTTGCTCGATTCGCGCCTGCAAATCCTGCCGAAGCACTTCGACTTCACGCTTCACTTGAATCTGTTCGCCGGCACGCTTCGGAATTTTACCGACATGCGTCGTATTGCCGTGCACTCTCTTGAGAATAGGATCCAGCTTGTTGCCGAACTGGACGTAGCAGTTGCTGCAGCCGAATCGACCCATTTTACTGAATTGCGTATACGTCAGTCCGCAATTGTCGCACCTCAGCTGCTGCTGCGGCTTTGCGCCGATGCCGTTCATCGCGCTTGCCTGCTCAAAATCGAGCAAACCCGACAATAGACTGTGAATGGAAAATCCGTTCGCCGTTCCGGGAATACCTTCTCCCCGTTCGCGTGCGCAAGCTTCGCATATATGAAACTCCGTCTTCTCCCCGTTCACGATTTTCGTAAAATGAAGCGTCGCCGGCTTCTTCTCGCATTCCTGACAAAGCATTCCGCACTATCCCTCCTCTTGCAAGGCTGCGCAGCCTACTTCATGAGCAGTGTAACGAGCATTGCCCGAAGCAGCCGAGCACGAATTTCGTCGCGCAGCGGGAGCTTCACAGCCAAGGAATCGCGGGAAACCGCCGCCCGAAGCAAATTCGCTTCTCTCCGGGAAATGAGCTTCTCTTCCTCCAGCTGATAAATAACCCCTTCCGCCGTATCCTGATCCACTTGCTCACCGATCGTCTGGACAAGGTGTTCCTGAAGAGCGGACAACGTTGGCAGTTCAACGCGTTGAATACGGATATATCCGCCGCCGCCGCGTTTGCTCTCCACGAAATAGCCTTTCTCCAGTGTAAAGCGGGTACTGATGACGTAATTGATTTGGGAGGGCACGCAGGAAAAGCGGTCCGCCAAATCATTTCGCTGCAGCTCCACTGCACCGCCGGGGCTTTCCTTTAGCATATGCTTGAGGTACTGCTCGATGAGATCGGAAATGTTGCGCATTTCGCCAACCTCCCTAAATTGCCCAAACCACTCTTGCGGTCAAGATGAAACGGCTCGCTCTGACTTAAAGGCGCGATACGTTTCACTTTCGAGAAATCCGCATTAGCCTTAGAAATAGCAACTTAATAGCGGCTAGGATTTCAAGAAATCGAAATCGTCAAAGTTTTTAGTTAAATTGACTTTGACTTTCTTTGACCTTGACTCCATTATACGCAATTTCCCAAAAAGGTCAAGCGGCTTGCCGCAACGATTGTTGATGAACCCCTTACCTTACTAGCTTGGGCGGTTCTTGCCTATTTATACGCAGTATGAGGCTTATCCACAACATTCCGTTCATCTTGTGTATATCACTATATGATTAACCGTGCGAAAAAGATTTATAAACAACAAAAAACCGACTGCATCTATGCAGTCGGTTCATCGTGCTTGGCAACGTCCTACTCTCCCAGGACCCTGCGGTCCAAGTACCATCGGCGCTGGAGGGCTTAACGGTCGTGTTCGGGATGGGTACGCGTGGTTCCCCTCCGCCATCGCCACCAAACGGGCGTCTTCCTGGTCGGAATGCGCTATGCTTACTCAGAGCACTTACACCCTGAAAACTGGATACGAACCTTTGCGAAGGTTTCTTGCATTAGCTGAAACGAGATGTTCTTGGATAAGCCCTCGACCGATTAGTATTCGTCAGCTCCACGCATTGCTGCGCTTCCACCTCGAACCTATCAACCTCGTCGTCTTCAAGGGGTCTTACATACTGGGAAATCTCATCTTGAGGGGGGCTTCACGCTTAGATGCTTTCAGCGCTTATCCCGTCCGCACTTGGCTACCCAGCGATGCTCCTGGCGGAACAACTGGTACACCAGCGGTGCGTCCATCCCGGTCCTCTCGTACTAAGGACAGCTCCTCTCAAATTTCCTACGCCCACGACAGATAGGGACCGAACTGTCTCACGACGTTCTGAACCCAGCTCGCGTACCGCTTTAATGGGCGAACAGCCCAACCCTTGGGACCTACTTCAGCCCCAGGATGCGATGAGCCGACATCGAGGTGCCAAACCTCCCCGTCGATGTGGACTCTTGGGGGAGATAAGCCTGTTATCCCCAGGGTAGCTTTTATCCGTTGAGCGATGGCCCTTCCATGCGGTACCACCGGATCACTAAGCCCGACTTTCGTCCCTGCTCGACTTGTAGGTCTCGCAGTCAAGCTCCCTTATGCCTTTGCACGCTACGAATGATTTCCAACCATTCTGAGGGAACCTTTGGGCGCCTCCGTTACATTTTAGGAGGCGACCGCCCCAGTCAAACTGCCCACCTGACACGGTCCCTGTACCGGATCACGGTACCAGGTTAGAACTCCGATACGATCAGGGTGGTATCCCAACGATGCCTCCATCGAAGCTGGCGCTCCGATTTCCAAGGCTCCCACCTATCCTGTACAGATCGTACCAAAGTCCAATATCAAGCTGCAGTAAAGCTCCATGGGGTCTTTCCGTCTTGTCGCGGGTAACCTGCATCTTCACAGGTATTAAAATTTCACCGGATCTCTCGTTGAGACAGCGCCCAAGTCGTTACGCCATTCGTGCGGGTCAGAATTTACCTGACAAGGAATTTCGCTACCTTAGGACCGTTATAGTTACGGCCGCCGTTTACTGGGGCTTCGGTTCATAGCTTCGCCTTGCGGCTAACCACTCCCCTTAACCTTCCAGCACCGGGCAGGCGTCAGCCCGTATACTTCGCCTTACGGCTTCGCACAGACCTGTGTTTTTGCTAAACAGTCGCTTGGGCCTTTTCACTGCGGCCCCCTCGGGCTATTCACCCTACCGAGGCACCCCTTCTCCCGAAGTTACGGGGTCATTTTGCCGAGTTCCTTAACGAGAGTTCTTCCGAGCGCCTTAGCATACTCTGCTCGACTACCTGTGTCGGTTTGCGGTACGGGCACCTTCCCCTGGCTAGAGGCTTTTCTTGGCAGCCTGAACTCATGACCTTCGCTACTGCAATTTTCGCTCCCCATCACAGCCCAGCCTTAACGATGTGCGGATTTGCCTACACATCAGCCTCACTGCTTGGACGGACATCCATCAGTCCGCGTCACTATCCTTCTGCGTCACCCCATTGCTCGTAACGGCT
>NZ_CP048286.1:3907500-4175000 GCF_010365285.1 Paenibacillus rhizovicinus | reverse complement strand
CGCCTTCCGCAAAGCCGACATTATAGAAGTAAGCATTCAGTTTGCGCTCCGCCGTAATCCTTGGATTCTGGTTGCGAAGCGCCCCGGCCGCCGCATTGCGGGCATTCTTAAGCGGTTCAACCGCCGTTGTATTGTAAGCTGCCAGTACCGACAGGTTCATGATACCTTCGCCTTGCACTTCAATTAGACCGTCCGTAAACGGAATGCTGAGCGGGATGGAACGAATCGTCTTGACCTGCGCCAATATTCCTTCTCCAACCGTGCCGTTGCCACGCGTGGACGCCTGCACGAGATTGCCCCCGTCATACGTCAAATTCAAGGTAAGCCCGTCAAACTTCAATTCGATGGCATAAGACGGATCGGGAAGCGGAGCCGCATCCGGGTTCTTGGTGTTGTAGTCGGCGATTGCTTTCCGAACACGCGTATTCCATGCCAATAAATCCTCCGCATCCTGCGCTTTGTCGAGACTCCATAAACGGGCACGATGGCGATGCGGCTCAAAGCCTTTCAAAATCTCGCCGCCTACCCGCTGCGTAGGCGAGTCAGGGAGCGTAAGCCCGCTTTGCTGTTCCAGTCCAACGAGCTCATCGTAGAGCTCGTCATACTGCACGTCGCTGATCGTCGGTTGATCCAGCGTGTAATAGTTATGATTATGGACCGCTAGCAGGTCGATCAGCTCACGCATACGGAGTTGTTTCGTCGAATCGGCATTCGATCCCGGTTCCATCGCAGTCGTCATTGACGTCCTCCCTCTCTCGTTCGAATCGAACATTCCGCACTAAATTAAAATCGTTTCGTTATACTTTTTGAATCGGAGCATGGGCAGCAGAAAGCTTCCTGACTCCCGTCGGTGCGTTGAACGCAACCTGAATCTCCTGGCCATTGGAGGTTTCGCGAACGGCAACTACCGTGCCAATGCCCCATTTGCCATGGGAAACCTTATCGCCTACCGTGAATTTCTCGCTTGCCGCTCCGCCGGCGTCCGGCGTCCTTCCAGGAAGAACAGGACGCGAATGATCAATCACGCGCACACCGCTGCTGCCATTCGCTGCCGTCGCTCCCGGCCGCGGAGGCGTTGCAGCCCCTCCGCGGAAACCAAAGCCGTTCCCTGACGGGCTGCTCGTACGTCCGCCGCTGAAACCGCCCCCGCCCGCCGGACGCCCGCGACCAACTGCCGATGCATCCGTCTTGAGCTCGTCTGGCACTTCCCGCAAGAAGCGCGATGGCATGTTGGCATTCGTCCGTCCGAAGAGCGTCCGCATCCGCGCGCAAGTCATAAACAGCTGCTTCTCGGCACGGGTGATGCCCACGTACGCCAAACGGCGTTCTTCCTCCAGCTCGTCGTTATCGTTCAGCGCCCGGCTGTGCGGGAAGACGCCTTCCTCCATGCCGACGATAAAGACGATCGGGAACTCGAGTCCTTTGGCGCTGTGCATCGTCATCAACACGACCGCATCCTTAACGCCGCCTTCAGGCTCATCCTCGTCCATGGAGTCGATGTCGGCGATCAGCGCGAGGTCCGTCAGGAACGAGACGAGCGACTTGTCTTCGTTGCGCTTCTCGAAGTCCTGCGTAACGGACAGGAACTCGTCGATATTCTCGAGGCGCGCCTTCGATTCCAGCGTATTCTCGCGATGCAGCTCCTCGCGGTAGCCGCTTAACTCCAGCACTTTCTCCGTCAACTCCGTGACGGATAAGTATTCCACCATCCGCGTCAGGTTGAAAATCATCTCCTGGAACTCCCGGAGCGCCGTGCGGGCGCGTCCCGTTACGTCCAGCCAATCGAGCTGTTCCAACAAGTTAAAGACGGAAACGCCGCGGCGCCCCGCTTCCTCGAGCAGTTTCGCGACCGTCGTGTCGCCTATTCCCCGCTTCGGCACGTTAACGATCCGCTGGAAGCAGACATCGTCGTCGGGATTGGAGATAAGCCGCAGATAAGCGAGCAAATCCTTAATCTCTTTGCGGTCATAGAACTTGACGCCGCCGACGATTTGATACGGAATGTCGGATTTAATGAGCGTTTCCTCGATGACCCGCGACTGGGCGTTCGTCCGGTACAATATGGCATGATCGGCAAATTTGCGGCCTTTATTCACTTGCTGGCGAATTTGCCCGGTGACGAAAAACCCTTCATCATGCTCCGTGTCGGCCTGATAGATCATGATGGCCTCGCCCTCGCCTTGATCGGTCCACAGCTTCTTATCCTTACGGGAGCTATTCAGCTTAATGACGGCATTCGCCGCGTTCAGAATATTGGACGTCGAACGGTAGTTCTGTTCCAGCAAAATCGCTTTCGCCTCTGGATAGTCTTCCTCGAAGTTCAAAATATTCGTAATATCCGCGCCCCGCCAACGATAGATGGACTGGTCGCTATCGCCGACGACGCAAATGTTATGATGCTTCTCGGCGAGCATTTTACACAGCATGTACTGCGCCCGGTTGGTATCTTGATACTCGTCGACGTGAATATACCGGAATTTATTTTGGTAGAATGTCAGTACGTCCGGCTCTTCCTTGAACAGCTGGATCGTTTTCATAATCAGATCATCGAAATCAAGCGAGTTGTTGCTCTTCAGCTTCTTCTGGTACATCGTATACACTTTAGCGACGATCCCGTCGAAATAATCCCCGACCTTCAGCTCGAACTGCTCCGGCGTGATCAGCTCGTTCTTTGCGCCGCCCAAGGCCGCCTGCACGCTCTTCGGTTCGACTTTCTTCGTATCGATGTTCAATTCCTTCATGCAAGTGCGGATAACCGACAACTGATCGGCCGAATCCAAGATGGAAAAACTGTTCGTAAATCCGATCCGGCTGATGTCCCGGCGTAAAATCCGTACGCACATGGAGTGGAACGTGGATACCCAGATGTCTTGCGCAGACGGGCCGACGAGCGAGCCGACCCGCGTCTGCATTTCCCTTGCCGCTTTATTCGTAAAAGTAATCGCCAAGATGCTCCATGGCGCTACGCGTCTCTTCTCCATCAAATACGCAATGCGGTGCGTCAACACGCGCGTTTTACCGCTGCCCGCTCCCGCCATTATGAGCAGCGGCCCTTCTGTCGCTTGAACGGCCGCGCGCTGCGGCGGATTCAACTTACTGACAGCTTGATCGATGCTAAATTCATTCAACATAGTGAACATAAACCCCTTTGTTCGCATTTGTTCGCCTATCCTTCAGTCTAGACAACCGTGCGGGATGTGTCAATTAGAGGATGGAGGAAAAACAGAAACGGCCATAAAGAAAAACGGCCGTGATACGAAGGCCAGCCTGTCTGATGCCCGATTCGTTATCAAAGCCGTTGTCGTTATCGACTATCTTGTTGTCAGGCTCTTCCTCTATCTTCCAAACGCAACTTCCGCAACCGCAGCGACCGTCGATAAAGCCGCTTCCAAATCCTCATAGATGATATTGCCGACGATGACGGTATGCGCCGCTTCCGCCGCCTGACGCGCTTTATCGGCGTTGTCGATACCTCCGCCGTAGAACACTCTTGCGCCGGAAGCCAGCCTTGCCGCCCGCCTCACTAGCTCCATATCTCCGAACTTTCCGCTGTATTCCATATAAATAATCGGCAGCCGCATCAGCCTGTCCGCCATATACACATGCGCCGTCAATGTCTCCGCGTCCATCGCCGACCGGGCCCCCGTCAGCTTGGCGGCTTCGGCCTCCGCATTCAGAATTAAGTACCCCTCCGCCGAAGTATCTTCCCAAGGAATAAACGCGCCGAATTTGCGAAGCCCGTCAATCTGTCTGCCCGTCATCCATTCTGTCCGGTCCGTGTTCAGCACAAGCGGAACGAAATAGTGGTCGAAGCCCGGAACGGCTGCTTCCTCGCTCGATACCTCCAGCGCGCAAGGCACTTCGTACCGCCGAATGCGCGACATGAGGTCCACCGTGTTGTCGAACGTGACGCCCGTCGATCCGCCTACGATCACGGCATCCGTGCCTGACATGCATATGGCATCCAGCTGTTCGTCGCTGATTTCACGGTCTGGATCGAGCTTAAAGACATGCCGCCAATTCCCGTATATCGCTTGCAGCTCCATGATAGCCTCCACCGCCCCAATTACTTCTCATCGTTAAATATTAAGTGCCTCAATGCGTTGCATAACCGCGAATTCATTCGGATAAATCATCATATATTCCGTCAGTCCCACCATGCGGAACAGCTTCTCGTAGTGAGGCGTCACGCCCCAGGAAAACGTATGGACCCCGGCCTTGCTCCCCATGCGGGCAAGACGGATCAAGACGGCCATGCCGCCGCTGTTGATGTACTCTACCTTCGTCAGGTCCAGCGCCAGAAAACGGATCCCAAGACCCAGGTCAGTTTCCTGTTCCAGGCCCGCGATCAGCTTCGCCTCCGCTGATTTCGTCAGCTCGCCGCTCAGTTCAAGCACCACGCCGCTGGGAAATTTTCGCGCATGCATCGAAAATGGTTGTTCTGCCACGGTCTCTCTCCTCCTCTATGTAGACTGCCCATCCGGAGCATTTCTCGATTTGCGCATAAAATACAGCTCGGTATAAAATCCGCGCTCATCCCGTCCCGTCGTCCAGTAATCGGCAAGCGAATCAATCATGACAAGCCCCCACCCGCGGGGATCTTCCGATTCCAGCTTCTTGCGCATCTCGTCCTCGTCTCTGGAAAGACGAGGGAAATGGCCGCCTCCTTCGTCATAAACGCGGCAAACTGCCAGCATGCCGCCGATTTGGGCAATGACCGTCACATATTTGTTCGGCTGCAGCTTATTGCCATGTTCAATGGCATTAATCATCGCCTCGCAAATCGCGCTCTGCGCATCCTCGCGGATGTCGCATTCCGGCCATCGCTCATCCATCCAGTCGCCGATCTTCATGGCAATGAGCCGCTCGTCGCCCAGTATGCTGCGCACCGACCATTCACGGGAAAGAAACGGATTATCGAACGGCGCGGGGCTCGTTCCCTGCTCGCCCGGCGCCAAATTAAGCTTCCCGAGCAGGCTGCGATACTCTCCGGCAAGTTCGAGAACGACGACCGTTCGGTCGTCTTGGCCCGGACCGCACTCCCGATCGACGCGCGAAAGCCACTCGTCGATGACCGCCTCAAGGTCTGCGACCGTATTCCAAGTGGAAAGCTCGGCCTCCAAGCCTTCGAAGCTGTACATCTCTCCTCGTTGATTAACGGCCTCAATTAATCCATCGGTATAGAGCAAAAATCGATCCCCGCTCTCCAGTTGCAACGTGATTTCTTCATAAACGGCTTCCGGATCGAAACCAATTGGTAGCGAGCTGCAGTCAAGGGCTTTGAAATTGCCATCCCTCGCAACGACGTAGGGCGACAAATGCCCCGCGCTCGCATATTGCACTTGATTGTTCGTCAAATCGATGACGCCGACCCCGATCGTTACGGAGCCCTCCTCGCCCATGGCTTCGCAAAGCTGGCGATTCATGCGCGCAAGCACCTCCGACGGGCTGCCGTTACGCCGAATTTCGGAACGAAAGACGAGCAGCTGCGCGGACATCAGCAGCGCGGCAGGCAAGCCTTTGCCGGATACGTCCCCAATCATGATGGCAAACCGGCTAGGGCCAAGCGACACCACGTCGAAGAAATCCCCGCCTACTTCGCGGTAGGACTGGCAGCGTGCCGCGATCCGATAGGAACCGATGGTCAGATCGCCGGGCGGTAGCAGTTTCTGCTGGACGTTGTAGGCCAGCTTCAGTTCGCGTTCAAGCGAGTCGTACTCGCGATTGATCCGGTTCTTCAGCTCGTTGAAGGCGATCGCCAATTCCCCCGCTTCATCATGCAGGAATGCTTCCGCTTCGTTCGGCGGAAGGTCATAGCCGCCTACCAGTCCGCGAATGCCGCGAATCAGTCTCCGCAGTTCCTGCCTGAATTGCATCGTCACATAACAGAATAAGCTTAAGCCCATTATAAAATAAAACAACGCGATGATGCCAAATTTGTACGGATCCATCGTTTCATGTGGCCTGGAGGTTACGATGGCAAGCTGCAGCAAACTCAGTATCGTCACGATAAATGTGCACGTATACGTAATGACGAGCGGCTGCGCGACCGAAGCTCGGCCGTCGAATCCGCTTGGGAGCGGCTGCAGCCGCATGAGTACCGGTCTGAGCATGCGCCGCACCGATGTAAACAAGATAATGGCGATAAAGATAAACAAGCTTTGTTCTCCGACCATCGTTCCGAGAAGACGATAGCCATCCATTTCAAGGCCGATGCTTTGGAAACAATCCTTGCCGTGCAATACGACCGAGAAGAGCAACCCGAACAGTATGATGCCGTAAAGCAGCTCGTATGGGAGCCGGTACAGCCGGCGCAGCGCCGTATTGATACCTATTTCGTCCGACAGCCGGTTCCCCGGCGCTGCGCTGAACGGCAACACGCTGAACACCGGCTGCAGCCGTAAAGCCGAGATGAAGAGCAGCGCCAATCCCAGCAGGAGAGCGCCTAGGCTAACGATAACAAGCGGAAACGGAAACATTTCTTCAAAATGGGCGTCCAATGTGGACTCCGCTCCCAAAATCAGCACGCCTCCGAACATGGTTAGCAAATAGACGGCAAGCAAGCGATTAAGCAGCCCGGCATGATAAGAAAACGGAGACTTCTGCGGCTGCTCGTTCAACTCCATAGCAGTTTTCTTACCTCTTCCCGCGGCTCGATTCCGAGCTCTTCCTTGCAAATGCGCTCAAGCCTGCGGTACCAGCCGATCGCTTCCACGCGCCGAAATCCGCGAAGGCAAAGCTTGATCATAGCTTCATATGCCTCCTCTTGTTCCGGACGCAGAGCGATCCAATCCGAAAGCCGTTGTTCCTCGCGCGCCTCTTCGTTCGATTCCCCATAGTACGCCGCGAGCCTTCTCAGCATGTTCGTCTGCCTGTCCAGCAGCTGTTCTCTCGTGCGCTCCAGCCACTCTGAATAGGGGAGTTCTGGCGCAAGCATCCCATACAGCGGAATTGCCTTCTCGAACAGACGGGCAGCCTCCTCCCGGTCATCCGTCCAAAGCTGGTCGCCGACGCGGGATAAGGTCATAAACGTCTCGGCGTCCACCGATTCGACGATCTGTTCCGAAATGCCGATAACGCCGCGTTTGGCATAAACGGCATCCTCCAGCAGCCCGACCTCTTTGAGCGCAGAACGCAAGTCATGCAGCGTCACGTACAACTGATTGGAGCGCTTCGCGGGATCGCCTTCGCCAAAAACCCGCTCGATGATTTGTTCCTTGTTCGATTTATATCCTTGCTGCATCAGCATGTGCACGAACAATTCGCCCGCCTTCCGGCGTTTCCAGACCGGTTCGGAATGTTGTCCGTTCCCTTGACTGAAGGCAATGCCGCCGAACAGCTTGATTTTCCATTTCGATGGTTCTATAGCCGGCGTCGCTTGGGTGCTGCGGCGCTCGCTCTCATGCGCAGGAGCCAGGATCGGTTTCAAGCCCTTGCCCGACGAGGGTTGAACGGATTTGGCGGTTCCGGCCTTCCGGGCCTTCGGCGACTCCGCGGCTTCCGACGCTTGAGCGGCATTCGCCGCTTGTGCCCGCAATTCTAACTTTGCCCGCAATTCGGCGGCCAGCTGCTCGATCGCAGGCGTGGACACGAGCCGGCGCTGCCGATCGAGCAACCGGAGCCCCTCGGCCGCAGCGTCAAGCATCCCTTCCGCCAATTGCCTCCTAATCGCCGCTCCGGCGGCGTAAATGCCGCTCTCGACATCATCGCTCAGCTCTTCCGGCAGCCGCTCTTCCGCTTCGTTCAATAAAACGGCTTTCGTCAGATAGGCATAACGGGCGGGAAGCCGCCCGCACATGCCCTTATCCCGATTGACGCTCGTCAACACGCGCAAAACATCCTCCGTAAGCGACTGCTCCTCCGTACGCCGTTTCAGCCAATTCATCCAGAACTGCCAGTCCGGATGCGTCCGCTTCCGCGGATCGAAAATCAATCCGTCCAGCAGAACGAAACTAGCCCATAGCGGCCGTCCCTCTTCCCTGAACCGTTCCGCCGCAGCCATCAGCAACTCCGGCACATCCTCCATCCGAGAGACAAGGTCCCCCGCGTTCGCCGCGGCACGGGCCAACGCCCAAGGAACGAATCCGCTGCAGTTCTCCGGGTTGCGCTTCCACTCCTGTTCAAGCTGTGACATAAACGGCTTCGACTCCTGTTTGTCACCGACTTGAATATATAAAAGACCGAGCATCGCCATCATCGTCAACATCGCGGACTCGTCGGCCTGTGCGGCGAACCCGCGCAGCGCGGCTTCCAACCGCTGTTTCGACCCCGCTAGCTGCCCATGAAGCAAACCGTTCTCGCACTCGACGCGAAGCAATAGGGGGGACTTCATTCTTATTTCCGCCGGAATGGCAAGCAGCTGCTCCATCGGCGGAAGGTGCCCGTCCAGAATGATTTGCTCCGCTTTCATCACTTGACCCAGCCATTGATGCTGTTGTGGCACGTAATTGCTGTACTGATTCATTTGCATCCTCACCGCGCTTCGTTTATTGACGTTCGGCTTTTCAAAAAAAGCAATCCGCCGATCGTCTCATTACATGACGCTAACTGTTGCTACTATTCGCGTCTCGTCTCCAAAATCCTTTCTGCAACCGTCGATATTGAAAGAAATGTGTAAGAATCTGAACCTTTCGCATAAAAAAAGAGAGACCTTAGTAATAGGTCTCTCGTACGATGCGTTACTTCACCAGCTGGCCTCTCGTGACGCCAAGCTGGTTGATTGCTTTCAGGCTGCGCCACACCTGTGTGCCGCCAATACGTCCCGCAAGCGCGTCGCTGTATAACTCGATAACCTCATCCACTTTATCGGCTGTCTCTTCCAAAAATTCAATACGGAACGAATTCACGCCTAAATCGCGGAACTGAACCATGTATTCCGCCCCGGACTGTTCGATGGCGTTGTATACGGTGTTCCGGCAGCCTTCGTCGACGCGAACGGGATGCGCCATGCCGATTCGATCCTGCAGCGATGCGCGATGGTCCTCGCACGGCCGCCCGCAGTTCGTGAAATCCGTCCCTTCGCTCATGAAGGTACAGTAGACGCAATGCTCCGTATGGAACATCGGCAAATGCTGATGAATGACCACCTCGGTCCGCGACGTGTCGCTGGTGCGCAGCAGGTCGAACATTTGCTGTACGTTCAAGTCGTACGAAGGCGTGATCAGGCTGCAGCCGGCATCCAGGAAGAGATCCGAAGCTTTGTGGTTGGCTACGTTCAAAGAGAAATCCCCGATCAATTGCGGGAACGCCTCGTTCGGGTTGGCCGCCTTGGCGCGCAGGTAATAATACAAGGCGCCCGTATTGCGTACCAGCACCGCGTCCGGCTTCAGCTTGAGAATATTGGCGTGGTAGCCGTTCTCGCCAGGCATATGGATCCGCGGCGTCGCCAGCGCAATCGGCTTGCCTGCGCTCCGCGCGAGCTCCATAGCGGCGGGAAACTGTTTGATGAACTCGAAGTCGGCATAGACCATGTCGACTTTCTCGGATCGCACCGCCGCTTCCAACTGCTGCAAGCTGCGGCAGAGCACCGTCAGCTTGGCAGGCCGATCCGCCGGCACGCGCTGCGCAGCCTCGCTGCCGTGCGCGCTGCCAACGGCGGCTTTGCCGCCGCGCGCGTCGGCATAGACCTCGACCTCGCGCTTCACGTACACGGGCGGCTTCGGCCGTTCGCCCGCCAAAGCCTCCGCAGCTTCGCGGCGCATCCGGTTCAGCTCGCGCATCGGCACGATGAGATCGCCTCGCAGCTCGACCTCGAGCACCTCCAGCTGATAGACCGTGCCGCCAAGGCGGCCGAGCTGCTCGCGCAGCAGCGCCTCGTCCATCGGGCGCTTCTCCGCATGTTCAAGCGGCAGTTCGGAGACGACTTCGACCGTGTTCCCTTTCTCCACGTCCGTCCACCAGGAACGAAGCGGCTGTCCCAGCTCGCCCTCGACCTTCACGTGCAGCGGGAACACGCGGTACGGCTTCTCGGTTTCGAAAGTCGCGCGCAGCCGTTTGTCCAGCGCCGGATCGCTCGTCTTCCAGACGCGATCGCCGACATGGACGCGGCGCAAGTCGATATCGTTGCGGCCGGGCACGATCTCGAGCACGATGCCCTCCTGCGCTTCGCCCTCCAGCTTGACGCCTTGTCTGCGCACGTCGTAGACGCGTCCGCCTTCTTCTTTCTTCGTCGGATCTCCGGCGTCGAACACGATGCCGTCCCCGCGTTTCAACGGGGCTTCGATGCGGACGACGACGGCGTCGCGCAATACCCGCTCCACGCGGCCGAGGAAGACGCCCCGGCTCTTCGGAAACGTACCCTCCACGAGCTTCTTGTTGTTCGTGCCATCCAGGAAGCCATGCGTAAATCCGCGCGAGAAGCTTTGCTGCAGCTCGCGCATCTCTTCCTTCGACGGCGCGGAACGATCGCCGTCGAAATATTTGTCAATGGCCCGGCGGTACTTGCTCACGACGTTCGCCACATACTCGGGACTCTTCAAGCGGCCTTCGATCTTGAACGAAGACACGCCCGCTTCGATCAATTCCGGAACGAGCTCTACGGCAGCGAGATCCTTCGGCGAAAGCAGATAAGCCACGTCGCCCATCGGCTTCACTTCGCCGTCCACCATGAGGTCGTACGGCAGCCGGCAGGCTTGCGCGCATTCGCCGCGGTTGGCGGAACGTCCGCCCCACATCTCGGACGTGAGACACTGACCCGAATAAGACACGCATAACGCGCCATGCACGAACACTTCCATCGGCAGCTTCGCCTGCTCGCCGATCGTCTTAATCTGTTTCAAATTGTTCTCCCGGCCAAGCACGACCCGTTCAATGTCGAACGGCTTCGTGAATTCCACCGCTTCCGGCGAGGTGATCGTCATCTGCGTGGAGCCGTGGATCGGGAAATCCGGCGACAGCTCACGGATGAGCTTCACCAGCCCCAGATCCTGGACGATAACCGCATCTACGCCTGCATCGATACAAGATTCGATCAGCCGCTTCGCGTCCTCAAGCTCATTCTCAAACACCAATATATTAAAGGTCAGAAACCCTTTCACGCCGTAGCTGTGCAGAAAGGCCATAATTTCAGGCAGTTCGTCCGTTTGGAAATTATTTGCCCGCGCCCGCGCATTGAACTTCTCCACGCCAAAAAATATGGCATCGGCTCCGTTCGCCACAGCCGCGCGCATGCAATCCCAATCTCCGGCCGGAGCCAGCAGCTCGACATCTTGCCGTTTCATCGTATTCATGTAAACTTCCGCCATCCTATCTTTCAATTCGCATATTTACTTTCAGTTTACCAGAGCGGACGCGTAAACAAAAGCGAACGCGGGGGAGGGAACGGCTGGGCCTGCTTCCGGTTTATTAACCAAGTTCGCCTCCATGGAACCCGCCCTTCTTCTTTATCATTGCCAATCGCAGCACAACTTCATCTTCCTGATAACCGCAATACGAAATATTTTGCCATCTATATAAGTAGGGTCTATTAAAATCGTATCGAAATAGGAGGATCTAAATGAATTGAAAAGCGTTTTCATATTTGTCCTTTATGTATGCATTTTTGTCATTGGACCCTTGGAATCTTAACCTTGGAATTTGCCCATGCTATAATGAAGGCAGACTCACAGTACATAATTATCGGGAGGTAACTATACACGTATGAAACTCGGAGTATTTGCCGTACTATTCGCGCAAAAGTCGTTTGAAGACGCATTGGACTACATCGCTTCCAAAGGCCTCGATGCCATTGAAATCGGCACGGGCGGCTACCCTGGCAACGCGCACTGCGATCCGGACGTCCTGCTCGCTGACGAAAGCAAACTGAAAGCATTCAAAGACGCTGTCGATTCCCGCGGTTTGACAATCAGCGCACTTAGCTGCCACGCTAACCCGCTGCACCCGCAAAAAGCGATCTCCAGCGAGCATGACGCCATCATTCGTAAAACGATCGAACTGGCTTCCAAACTGGGCGTTCCGGTCGTTAACACGTTCTCCGGCTGCCCTGGCGACCACGAGGATGCGAAATATCCGAACTGGCCTGTAGCTCCATGGCCGAACGATTATCAAGAAATTCTGGACTGGCAGTGGGAAAACAAAGTTATCCCTTACTGGACGGAAATCGGCAAGCTCGCTACGGAAAGCAATGTCAAAATCGGTCTGGAGCTGCACGGCGGCTTCTCCGTTCATACTCCGGCAACGCTTCTTCGCCTGCGTGAAGCAGCTGGCGACGCAATCGGCGCTAACCTTGACCCAAGCCACATGTGGTGGCAAGGCATCGACCCGGTTCAAGCGATTCACATCCTTGGCCGCGCCGGCGCTATCCATCACTTCCATGCCAAAGATACGTCGATCGATCCGATCAACGTTAACCGCCACGGCGTAACGGACATGCAGTCCTACGCGCTGATGCTGGACCGCGCTTGGCAGTTCCGCACGGTCGGCTACGGCCACGACATGAAAGTATGGTCCGATATCATGAGCGCGCTTCGTCTTGTCGGCTACGACTACGTTGTCAGCATCGAGCATGAAGACGGTCTGATGTCCGTGGACGAAGGCTTCTCGAAAGCCGTGCAAAACCTGCAATCCATCCTGATTCGCGAGCCTCTTGGCGAAATGTGGTGGGTATAATAACCCTCACGCATGCAATTGCATGAGAAAAAGCTCCAGCTATTCGCTGGAGCTTTTTTGTATGGTACCGGAGCCTTTATGTAAAAAGCCGCCGCAATCTTGAGCCCAAGATCGCCGGCGGCTTTATTATCCAATCATCCGTTCATATGCGTGCGAAACAATGATTATGAAATCCAAACTTTGAAGATCATAACGTAGTTCGCGAACAGGAATACGAGCAGCGATACTGTAGTAAATCCGATTGCAAATAGATCCTTCTTCGGTTTAGCCGTCAGCAAACGAATCCATCCGATGAATATAACAATCGTAAACAGCAGCATCATAATATCCATGGGATCGAACTTCGCGAGCCCAGTTGATGCGGTTTCAGCTAAAAACATGGGTGAGATCCTCCTTCATTTTCGCACGTAGCCTATGTTACCTATGTTAGCCTCATCACGAGCCCGATGCAAGTCACATTGGACAATCGTAACAAGTTTGTCACCATTTCTGAAAGGTTGCTTTTATTATAAACAGACCTGAATTTAATTATAAAAAAATCTTATAATTCAATACCCGCTTTTCGTTGTCCGCTGAACTGAATTATGATACGATTCACTGAAGAGATATCATACGAAAATTGTCGGATTTTATCGGCTTTCCGCTCGCCGTGCGACACGACTAGACAAAGGGGAAAATAATAACATGGCATATGAAGCCGTATGGATGAACGATCCTTCCAAACTCAATAAATTCGAATTTATTAAGATGGAGAAAGACGGACTTGACGTTATCCGCACGATCATCGACAAGTACTCGAAAGAAGGCTATGCCTCCATTTCCGAAGATGACATGAACCGGTTCAAATGGGCTGGCGTCTATGAGCAGAAGCCTAGGGAAGGCTACTTCATGATGCGGATCCGAATTAATACGGGCATCATGACTTCCGCGCAAGCACGCGCGATCGCTTCCATCGGGCGCGATTACGGACGCGACTTGATCGACGTTACGACGCGCCAAGCGATTCAGTATCACTGGCTCAAAGTAGAAGACCTGCCGGACATCTTCAATCGTCTGGAGGCCGTTGGCCTGTATTCGTACGAAGCTTGCGGCGACTGCCCGCGTACAATCGTCGGCAATCCGCTTGCAGGCATCGACCGCGACGAGCTGATGGACACGCGCGAGATCGTCGAGCAAGTCAACGATTTCTACTTAATGAATCGCGACTTCTCCAACTTGCCGCGTAAATATAAAATGTCCATATCGTCCAATATCTATAACAATGCGAACGCTGAAATCAATGACCTTGCGTATGTGCCTGCTACCAAAGTCATCGACGGCGAAGAAGTTATCGGCTTCCATATCTATGTCGGCGGCGGATTGTCCGCGAAGCCGCATATGGCCAAAGAATTGGACATGTTCGTTCGTCCCGAGGACGTGCTGAAAGTTTCGATCGGCGTTACGACGATCTTCCGTGATTACGGCTACCGCGAGAAGCGTCACCAAGCCCGCCTGAAATTCCTTGTCGCGGACTGGGGTCCGGAGAAATTCCTCGAGAAGCTGAAAGAAATCATCGGCGACATGCCTTCGGCCGGACAAAACAAGACCGTCGGCTGGAACGGCGTGTATTACGATGGCGTTTATCCTCAAAAAGAAGAAGGCCTGAACTTCATCGGCTTGAACGTTCCTGTCGGCCGCACGAACTCCACTGAGCTGGAACAGCTTGCGGATGCCGCGGATGAATTCGGCGATGGAAAGATCCGTACGACAATGTCGCAGAACATTATCCTTGCCGGCATTCCGGACGAGAAAGTGGAAGCGGCGCTGCAAGTGCCTGTACTGAAACGTCTCTCGCCGAACGCAAAACCGTTCTTGAGCCGTACGGTTTCCTGCACAGGCAACGAGTTCTGTAACCTGGCCGTCGTCGAAACGAAAGAACGTGCCGTTCGCGTTGCGGAGTACTTGGACGAGCACATCCAATTGGATGAGAAAATCCGGATTCACTTCATCGGCTGCCCGAACGCTTGCGGTCAGAAGCATATTGCCGACATCGGCCTGCAAGGCGCGCTCGTGAAAACGCCTGAAGGCATGGTCGATGCATTCGACATCGCCGTTGGCGGTATTCTCGGCCCTGGCGCGAAGTTCAACGAATCGCTGAAAGGCCGTGTCAAAGGCGACGAGCTGGGCGGCGTACTCGTTCAGCTGCTTCACTTCTATAAAGAAAATCGCGAGTCGGACGAAACGTTCCACAACTATGTCAAACGTGTCGGCGTGCCGGCATTCCAAGAGAGATTGACGGCCATCTTGGCTGGTTAATTGGCTAGTTCATGCAAGAGTTGAAAGGCCCGGAGGTTTCTGCCTCCGGGCCTTTCTATGCATTTTGGTTGGAACGGACCTTCAACGGCCAAGTTGAAAAGGAAGAGGGATTGCTCCCTCCATTCAAAATGGTGGGGGCAATCCCTTTGTCATTCCTTGTTCTATTACTGCTGTCTATTGTTCGGAGCCTGCAGCTACGCTCTCCATCTCGCGCTGCTGGGCAATCGTCCGTTCGCGGTCGCGCTCCAGTACCGGTTTCAAGTAACGACCCGTGTACGAGCCCTCGACTTTGACGACCTCTTCCGGGGTACCGGTGGCCACGATTGTTCCGCCGCCTTTGCCTCCCTCAGGACCGAGATCCACGAGATAATCGGCCGTCTTGATGACATCCAGGTTATGCTCGATGACGAGCACCGATTCCCCGGAATCTACAAGCCGATGAAGGACAACGAGCAATCTGTCGATATCGTCGACATGCAACCCCGTCGTTGGCTCATCCAGAATGTACAGCATCTTGCCCGTGCTTCTGCGGTACAGTTCAGCGGCCAGCTTGACGCGCTGCGCTTCGCCGCCGGAAAGCGTCGTTGCAGGCTGTCCCAGATTCATATAGCCAAGACCAACATCAAGCAGCGTTTGCAACTTACGGTGGATCCGAGGCACGTTACGGAAAAACTCGCACGAGTCCTCGATGGTCATTTCCAGTAGGTCCGCGATGCTCTTCCCTTTGTATTTCACATCGAGCGTCTCGCGGTTATAACGTTTGCCTTTGCAAATCTCGCAGGGCACGTAGACATCCGGTAGAAAATGCATCTCAATCTTGATGATGCCGTCCCCGCGGCATGACTCGCAGCGGCCGCCCTTCACGTTGAAGCTGAAGCGGCCTTTCTTATACCCGCGCACCTTCGCTTCGTTCGTCGATGCGTACAAATCGCGAATATCGTCGAATACGCCCGTGTATGTCGCCGGGTTGGAACGCGGCGTCCGGCCGATCGGCGATTGGTCGATATCAATGACCTTCTCGACGTGTTCAAGACCGCGGATTTCCTTATGCTCGCCGGGGCGAACTTTAGCTTTATTCAGATCCCGCGCAAGCGTCTTATACAGAATCTCGTTGACCAGCGTCGATTTCCCCGAACCGGAGACGCCTGTCACTGCGGTAAACACACCGAGCGGGAACTTCGCATTAATGCTGCGCAGGTTATTCTCCTTCGCACCGCGTACCTCAAGCCATTTGCCATTCGTCTCGCGGCGCTTCAGCGGAACCGGAATAAACTTGCGCCCGCTCAAGTAAGCGCCTGTCAGGGAATTCTCGTCGGCCATGACTTCCTTCGGCGTCCCCATGGAGACCACTTGGCCGCCGTGAATGCCCGCGCCGGGGCCGATATCGATAATATAATCGCTGGCCAGCATCGTATCTTCGTCATGCTCTACGACGATCAAGGTATTTCCGAGATCGCGCATATGGAGCAATGTCTGGATAAGCTTGTCGTTATCCCGTTGATGAAGCCCGATGCTCGGCTCGTCGAGAATATAGAGAACGCCCATCAGACTGGATCCGATCTGCGTGGCCAATCGGATGCGCTGCGCTTCCCCGCCCGATAACGTACCCGCGGCGCGGTTCAGCGACAAGTATTCCAAGCCCACGTTCACAAGGAAGCCGAGACGGCTGTTGATTTCTCTCAAGATTAGATGCGCAATAAGCAATTCTTTCTCCGTCAGATCAAGACCGTTGAAGAACCGCTCCGCCTCGCCGATCGACAGTCCCGTCACGTACGAGATGTTCTGGCTGCCAATCGTGACGGCCAAGCTTTCCTTCCGCAGACGATGACCTTTGCAGCCGGAACACGGCTTCGCGCTCATGTACTGTTCGATATGCTCGCGGATGCCTTCAGAACCCGTGTCCCTGTAACGGCGTTCCAGATTGTTCACGATGCCTTCGAAAGGCACCAGCGCTTCCTTGGAATGACCGAAGTCATTCTCGTATTTGAAACGGACGCGTTCGCCGCCCGTTCCGTTCAGCAGCTTCTTCATTTGCTCCGACGTCAGCTCGCTGACCGGAACATTCCGCGGGATGCCGAAATGCTTGCATACCGCCTCCAAGAATTGCGGGTAGTAGTTAGAGGTGCTGCCCGCCCATGCCTCGAAAGCACCTTCTTCGATCGACTTGCTCAAGTCCGGTACGAGCAGATCAGGGTCGACGATCATCTTGGCGCCCAATCCGTCGCAATCCGGACATGCCCCGTATGGGCTGTTGAACGAGAACATACGCGGAGCCAGCTCGTCGATGCTGAAACCGCAGATCGGACATGCCAGGTTAGAACTGAACAGCAGCTCTTCCTTATCCATGACATCGACGAGCACTTGGCCCCCGGACAGCTTAAGTGCGGTTTCGAGCGAATCCGCCAAACGGCTGTGAACATCGTCCTTCACAACGATCCGGTCGACGACGACCTCGATGTTATGTTTCTTGTTCTTCTCGAGCTCGATATTCTCGCTGAGCTCGCGAAGCTCGCCATTCACCCGCACGCGCACGAAACCTTGCTTCATCACGTCTGCCAGCAGCTTGGAATGCTCGCCCTTGCGGCCCGAAACGATCGGCGCCATGATCTGCAGCCGTGTCCGTTCCGGATATTCCATGATGCGGTCGACCATCTGCTCTACCGTCTGGGACGAAATCTCGATCCCGTGCTCCGGACAGTGCGGCTTGCCGACGCGAGCGAACAGCAAACGCAAATAATCGTATATTTCAGTCACCGTACCGACGGTTGAACGCGGGTTGCGGCTTGTCGTCTTCTGGTCAATGGAGATCGCCGGCGATAGACCGTCGATAGAATCGACATCCGGTTTCTCCATTTGGCCGAGGAATTGACGCGCGTAAGCCGATAACGATTCAACGTACCGCCGCTGCCCTTCCGCATAAATGGTGTCAAAAGCCAGGGAAGACTTTCCGGAACCGCTGAGCCCCGTCAATACGACAAATTTGTCGCGAGGAATCGTTACATCGATATTCTTAAGATTATGGGCACGCGCCCCTTTGATTACGATCGAATCACTAGCCACTTTGTGTTACCTCTCCTCCCGGCCTACAGGCCCAACTCCGCTTTAAGCTCAAGCAGCGCGTCGCGAAGCTCCGCCGCACGTTCGAACTGCAGGCTCTTGGCCGCTTCCTTCATCTCCGCTTCCAGACGCTGCAGCAATGACTGGCGCTCTTTCTTCGACATCTTGTCGACGCCGACACCCGTCAAATAATCGCTCTTCTGCTCGGCGGCCTTCGTTGCCTCGATAACGTCATGCACTTTCTTGCGGATCGTCTGCGGGGTTATGCCATGCTTCTCATTATAAGCAATCTGAATGGCACGACGGCGTTCCGTCTCGCCAATCGCGGTGTTCATGGAGTCCGTATGCCGGTCCGCATACATGATAACCCGGCCCTCGGAGTTACGCGCCGCACGGCCCATCGTTTGAATCAAGGAACGCTCCGAACGAAGGAAGCCTTCCTTATCCGCATCAAGAATGGCCACGAGCGAAACTTCCGGCAAATCCAAGCCTTCCCGAAGCAGGTTAATCCCGACGAGCACATGGAATGTTCCGATCCGCAAATCGCGCAAGATCGCCAAACGCTCCAGCGTCTTGATATCGGAATGCAAATAACGCACTTTAATGCCGACATCCTTCAAGTAGTCCGTCAGATCTTCCGACATCTTCTTCGTCAGCGTCGTGACCAGAACACGTTCATCCTTGGCGATCCGGTCGCGAATCTCGATAAGCAGGTCGTCGATCTGTCCCTTCGTCTTGCGCACTTCGACGATCGGATCAAGCAGTCCTGTCGGACGGATGATCTGTTGAATCATGTCAGGGCAATGCTCCAATTCGTAGGGACCCGGCGTAGCCGAAACGTAAATGGCTTGCTTCACCTTCGCCTCGAACTCCTCGAAACGAAGCGGCCGGTTGTCCATGGCGGACGGCAGCCGGAAGCCATGGTCCACGAGCACTTCCTTCCGCGCGCGGTCCCCATTGTACATGGCGCGGATCTGCGGAAGGGTCACGTGGGACTCGTCGATGACGATCAGCATATCGTCGGGAAAATAATCCATCAGCGTATACGGCGTCGCTCCCCGCTCGCGGAACGTCAAAGGTCCGGAGTAGTTCTCGATTCCGCTGCAGAAGCCCATCTCCTGCATCATCTCCAGGTCGTAGCGCGTCCGCTGCTCCAGCCGCTGCGCTTCCAGCAGCTTCCCGTTATCGCGCAGCTCCGCAAGCCGCTCCTCCAGCTCCCGTTCGATATTCTTGATGGCGACCTTCATCGTATCTTCATGCGTTACGAAGTGAGAGGCCGGGAAAATCGCGACATGGTCGCGTTCGCCGATGATTTCGCCGGTCAGCACGTCGATTTCGGTGATGCGCTCGATCTCGTCTCCGAACAATTCCACGCGCATCGCGCGCTCGTTATTGGCTACAGGGAAGATCTCGATGATGTCACCGCGGACGCGAAACGTACCGCGCGTGAAACTGATATCGTTGCGCTGGTATTGAATGTCGACCAACTTGTGCAAAATCGCGTCCCGCGACTTCTCCATGCCGACGCGCAGGCTCAGAACGAGCTTCCCGTATTCGATCGGGGAACCGAGGCCGTAAATGCAGGACACGCTTGCGACGATGATGACGTCCCGCCGTTCGAACAACGAACTTGTCGCGGAGTGACGGAGTTTATCGATCTCGTCGTTGATGCTGGAATCCTTCTCGATAAACGTATCGGAGGACGGGATGTAGGCTTCAGGTTGATAATAATCATAATAGCTGACGAAATAAGAGACCGCGTTGTCCGGGAAAAATTCCTTAAACTCGCTGCAAAGCTGCGCCGCCAGCGTCTTGTTATGCGCAATGACGAGCGTCGGGCGGTTCAGCTTCTCGATCGTATTGGCGATCGTGTACGTCTTCCCCGTCCCGGTCGCGCCCAGCAGCGTCTGATGCATCGTGCCTGCTTCCACGCCGTTCACGAGATGACGGATCGCCTCCGGCTGATCGCCTTGCGGCGTATAATCCGATTTCAACACGAAGCGCCCGCCCTGTTCTTGCTGTTCAACCATAAATTCGCTACACCCCGATCCTATGTCTTCTATGAAATCCCTATTAGCTTGTATGCCCAAAATGCCTCGAAAAAATAGACGAGAGTTGTAATTTACACATAAGAAAGCGCCTTGTAAACAAGGCCGCTGAGGCCTAGGCGCTCATCCCCTTGAAAGATGGACTCGCATAAGAATATGTGTTCCCATTCTCGTATATTATACCGTGTTCCCTTTGACGTTGCAATGAGCGGTTCATCTTTCCAAGAGCAGGCTTGCTTCGTTTTCGGCATAGAAAAACCCCCGTGAAGTCGGGAGCGACTTCAACCGGGGGATCCGAATCGAGCTTATAAAGAGGAAGATGCCGACGTCGAACGGCTGCGGCTCTTGGCCGTCCGCTTGCGAAGCAAGTCGAACAGCGATGCCGGAGACGCGGCGGCGTAAAATCCGGCTTGATCGTCCGGCGACAGCACGACGCCAAGCTGATGGTGCTCACCGGCATAGCGGGCGCGCTGCACGAATTTCACATGCCCCTCCAGGTTAATCGCTTCCAGTTTGCAGAAAGCCGAGTTAATATGCAGCGCGGCATGCAGCTCTTCTTTCGACCTCACTAGCGCGCCGTTAACCTTCTGAATGATTTCTCCGGCCTGCAGGCCCATTGCCTCTGCCGGCGTACCCGGAATGACAGCCAGGATTCGCAAGCCGCGGCCATCGTGCACATAGAGCGATGTGTTCGCGTCTTCCTTGTAGTAGCTGACCGCGACAAGCGCCTCGTGAAACAGCAGCGCGCACAGCGCGGCCGCCAACATTAGCGGCGACCAGTAGGATGCCGCAACGGCCACGACGCCGACGGCAAGACCGTAGAGCAGCAGCGCTTTCGAGGCGCTGCGGGCCTTCGCGCCGGGCAGCATGGTCCGCGTGAGCTCCGTGAAACCGATCATCATCGGGAACCCGATCATCGTCACGCCATGGCTCCAAGCCGATCCGCCGCCTAGCAGCAGCGACCACGGCAGGTCAACGCCGCCGCCGCCCGCGGCAGCCGGCACAAGCAGCAGCATCGGCACAGGCCAATACCCTTGCAGCATGTAGCCGCCGACAAGCTTGCCCCGCTTGCCTTCCAGAAACAGCGGGCTTGCAAATCGCGCGCCTTGCCAGCGCACCAGCAAACCTTCGGCGATATGCATCAGCGCCACGAGCACGAGCAGGCCCGGTATATCCAATCCGCCGATCGAACGGACAGCGGTTCCGATCCAATCGCCCCGGCCGTCGAGCGATGACCAGCCAAGCCCCCATTGCAGCAGGCCGAGCATCCCTGCGCTGTAGGCGAAGCATAGATAACGCACGCGCACGAGCAGCAGCACGACAGCTGCGCCCCATAGCCAGAGCACCGCCTCGCCGTTAACCGTGACTCCAAGAAACAAGCCGATCAACGTAATCAATACACCGACAACGAGTCCCGCGAGCATCGTTCGGGCAAGTTGATTCGGCCAAGCGTGAAGGCGCACATGGAACAGTTTGCGCTCCAGCCGCGTCTGGCGAAAATATTGCAGCATGATGAGCAACACGCCAATATAGTAGAACGGGGACAGCAGCAGCCCAAGCGCCGCCGATCCCGCCAATCGAAGCAAATCCGTAGCCGCTTCCAATCCTTTCACCTCCGAGCGTTCATGGCAAAAAAAAGAAGGCCGTATCCCGAAATCAACGGAATACTAACCTTCTTCTTATTCGACATCGGCTTCCTAATCCCTGCTGGTTTTATTTTACATTCCCCAGCTTGGCTTGCAAAACGCTGACGGCCTTCTGCAGCTGCGCATCGCTCTTCTCGTCGCGAATCTTCGCGATCAGCTGCTCCTCGACCTTCTCGGCCGTCGCTTTGTCCGCATTGCCGGTCATGGACAAGCCTGCCTTCTGCTGGAACAAACGCACGCTGTCCGCCGTAGCCGTGCTATAATAACCGTCCTTGCGGTCGATCTTATAGCCCAAGCCCGTCAGCATGACCTGGAGGCTCTTCGTATCCTCGCTGATCGTGTTCGGCATCAGTGTTGTCGTCTTGGACATGCGCGCTGCCGTGTAATAATCCGGCGGTTGTACCGCAACGTCCGGCTTCAGCCCCTTCTCGTGCACCCAGTTGCCAAGCGGGGTCAGCCATTTCGCGATCGTCATCTTGATCATGCTGCCGTCCGCCAGCTGCTTGTCGTAGCTGACCTGCACCGTCCCTTTGCCGAACGACGTTTCGCCGACGAGCACGGCATTGGCTTCTTCCTTGAGCGCACCGGCCAGCACCTCGGAGGCGCTTGCGCTGCCTTTGTTGATCAACACCGCGACGGGGTACTGCTTGCCCGGTCCGTTCGAAGCGGTTTTCTCCCGGTGGCCGTTCTTATCTTCGACTTGCACGATCGTCTTGCCCTTCGGCACGAACGGCTGAGCGACGGACACAACAACGGGCAGCACGCCGCCGGGATTGCCCCTCACGTCTATAATGAGCGCCTTCATATGCTGCTTTTCCAGTTTGTCCAACTCTTCGGCGAAACGGTCTCCCGTGTTCAGCGAGAATTGACGGATTTCTATCACGCCGATGCCGTCGTCGCGCAAGTGCGCATAGACGGTCTCGTAATCGATATCGTCGCGGACGATGGTCAACTGCAGCGGCTGGTTCATACCGGACCGTTGAATGAGCAGTTTGACCTTCGAGCCTTTCGGCCCGCGAATCTTCGCCACGGCGTCGTTCAAGGACAAGCCGGACAGCTTCTCGCCGTTCACCGACAGGAGGACATCGTTCGGCATGACGCCCGCGCGCTCCGCGGGAGAGCCTTTGATCGCCGATTCCACGGTGATTTTGCCATCCTTGATTTGCACGCCCGCGCCGATGCCCGTGAACGAGCCTTCGATCGTCTCGGAGAACTGCTTGGCAACGCTCTTCTCCATATACACCGAATACGGGTCGCCTAGCGCGCCCATCATGCCGTTCACCGCACCGTCCAGTACCTTCACCCGGTCCACGTCGCGGAAATATTTCGTCTCGATTAATCCGAGCACGGTATTTAGTTTGCGAAGCTCTTTCTCATTGAGCCCGTATTGTCCGGACGATGCCGATGACGCCGCTCTTGTCGTCGTCCCTTCGCTTCCGAAGGCGATAAATCGATCCGCGACCGTCAGCGTGACCAGTACGGAGGCTGCCATCGTAAGCAAAATAAACGCCGCCACTGTTCGTCCTTTAAACTGCACGTCAACACCCCTTCATAAGCCGGCAGTTCAGCCGGCAGCAATATTCCCAACTTTCCTAGTATATGACAAGCCGCACCCAATTATTTGTGATCGGGTGCGGCATCGTCGTATCGGCAAGGGGCTTGCCTGCCCCTTGCCCGCTATTTATTTGAGATAAGGCGCCGGATTGACGGCTTTCTGATTCAGACGGACTTCGAAGTGGAGATGGTTGCCCGTGGAATCGCCCGTACTGCCGACTTCCGCAATCTTGTCGCCGCGTTTGACCGACTGTCCCTCTTTAACCATAATGCCGCCGTCGCGGATATGACCGTAAACCGTCCATAAACCGCCGCCGTGATCAATGATGACGCAGTTGCCGTAACCGTTCGACCATTGGGCAACTAGGACGACGCCGGATTCCGCCGCGTAGATCGGAGTCCCTTTCGGAACCGCCATATCCATGCCGGTATGCAGCCTGCGCACGCCATAAATCGGATGCGTTCGGTAGCCGAACGGGGAGCTGAGCCGCCAGCTGGCCTGAAGCGGCATGCCCAGCTTGCCGCCGGGGTTGTAATACACTTTGATCGTTTTCTTCTTCGCTTCCAGATCGGATACTTTCTTCGCCAGCTGAATGAGCAGTTCTTCCTGCTCCTCGCTGATTTCGTCGAGATCGTCCGCCTGGCTTTTATATTTCTGTACCATGACTTCTTTCTGCTGTTCCTTGTCTTTCAGAAGAGCCTTGTAGTCTGCCAGCTTGCCGTACATCGTTTTCACTTCAGCCAGCGATTGCTCGACTTCTTGTTTCTTCTCTGCGACCAGCACCTTATCTACCTTGCGCCCATCCAATATATCGCGGTCCTGTCCAAGGATGGATGAGAGCGAATCCATCCGATCGAGAAAATCGCTGAAGCTCGAAGCGCTGAGCAGTACGTCCAGGTAGGATACGATGCCGTTCGTGTACATGAGGCGAATACGCGATTGCAGCAGCTTATCCTGCGTCTTGATCCGCTCCTCAGCCGCTTCCAGATCCGCGCCAGCCTGTCTGGCCTGCGCTTCCTTCGCGTCGATTTGCGATTGCACCGTATTCAGCTGCGTGCCGACTTCATTGATTTGGGACACGATCTCCGTCACGGATTTCGCCGTCTGATCTTTCATGGCCAAAACGCTTTCCTTGTCCTTATCCGCCTGATTGCGGTTATGCGTGGCCGCGCTCATCTCCTTGCGGACTTCGGCAAGCTCCTTATTGATCTTATCGAGCTGCGAAGAAGCTTGACCTTGCGTTGGTTGAAAGATGTATCCCGCCAAAACGATGATCGCGAGAACCAATAGTCCTTTCTTCACGTTCACAGTCACCTACACTTTCAAATATTTCCGAACGGATAACGTGCTTCCCCATATTCCGATCAGCGTGCCGAGCGCCAGCGTAATGGAGGAAACGGTGAATCCCGCATCCTGCAGCGTCACCAGCTTGATCATCATGAGGCCGAGCTCGAACTGGGAGGCATCCACCAGCTGCGAATAGCCGAACAACAGCAGTACGATCGTGATGGCTGAACCCAGGATGCCGATTAGCGCGCCTTCGATAAAGAACGGCCAGCGGATAAAATTGTTCGTCGCGCCGACGAGCTTCATGATGCCGATTTCGCGGCGACGCGCCAGAATCGTCATTTTGATCGTATTGGAGATCAGGAACATCGCGGTCAACGCCAGACCGACGACGATGACGAGACCGATATTGCGGACGGCGTTCGTCACTTTGAACAGCGTCTCGACCGTCCCTTTCCCGTATTTCACGCTCGTGATCGGCTTGCTCTCGTCCGAACTGCCGATCGCGTCGATTTTCTTCGCGGCGTAAGCAATATTCTGCGGATCGAACACGTCGACCGTGAACGAATCGGGCAGCGGATTGTTGGTCTTGTCATAGCCTTCAAGCAGCTCCGAACCGTCCGCGCCGATGCTGGTGCGCAAATCCTCCAGCCCTTGTTCCTTGGAAACGAAAGCTACCTTCTTCACTTCGGGGATGTTGCCGATCGCATTCTTCAGTTCGGAAATCTTGGCTTCCGGCGTGTTCAGCTGCAGGTACACGCGGATTTGAACCTGACTTTCGATCTGATCGGCCAAATTATTGACGTTGAGCGCAAGCAGCAGGAAAACGCCGAGAATAAACAGCGAGATGACGATGGAGCTCACGGAGGCGAAGGTCATCCATCCGTTGCGTACCACATTCTTGACGCCCTCCCGCAGATGGCGCAGCAGGGTGCTAATTTTCATAACCGTACTCTCCTCTCAATTCGTCGCGCACGATCGAACCGTTCTCGATCGCGATGACGCGTTTGCGGAGCGTATTGACGATTTCTTTGTTATGCGTAGCCATGATGATGGTCGTGCCGCGGAAATTGATCTCTTCCAGCAGGTTCATGATGCCCCAGGAGGTTTCGGGATCGAGGTTGCCCGTCGGTTCGTCCGCCACGATGACGGAAGGATTGTTGACGATGGCGCGCGCGATGGCGACCCGCTGCTGCTCGCCGCCGGACAGCTGCTGCGGGAGACTGGCGTGCTTGCCTCGCAGTCCGACAAGATCGAGCACCTCCAACGTCCGTTTCTTAATGATGCGTTTGGGCGCCTCGATGACTTCCATCGCGAAAGCGATATTCTCATAGACGGTCAGCTTCGGCAGCAGGCGGTAATCTTGAAAAATAACGCCGATGTTGCGGCGGACAAACGGGATCTTGCGCGGCTTCAGCTTGCCGATGTTGAAACCGTTCACGGAGATTTGGCCTTTAGTCGGAATTTCCTCGCGATAAATCAATTTCATGAAGGTCGACTTCCCGGCTCCGGAAGGACCGACTAAATAAACGAACTCATTGCGTTCTATAAGAACGGAAACCCCGCGCAGGGCATGGGTTCCGTCGGCGTACGTTTTCCATATGTCTTGAAGCTCGATCACAATATCACATCCTGTAGATAGTCAGCTTTGCTATATTCGACATAAGGGTGTTAAATCCTCTACGAAAGTCCCACATTCTGCATTTTTCATAATTCTCATGAATGTCTTTTGGCGAATTGCGTGTATAAAGGCATATATTTTTCGACAAATCCGCTAGCTTGACAGCTTGTTAGCAAAAAACAGCCTGGCTCTGCATATACATGTACGAATCGCTTCTAAGACCGTGTTCTTCTTAGGCGAGCGCGGCGCGTCTATTCCGCAGAAATATAAGCTTAAACATGAGGTGAACCTTATCCATTCCTATAGTTCAAGGAGTTGAGTGAAGTGAAAATCAAATGGATCCATCTCACTTGGACGCTGCTCGTCCTGTGTCTGCTGCTGTTCTCCGCCGGCTGGGGCGGCATTTGGGTGTATGCATCGCAGAAAACGGTACCCGAGAAGCTGTCTCTGGCACTTGACGGCACAAGTTCGGGGAAAGGCATGATCCCGCTCAAAAGCGAAGCGGTTGTCGATCTCGGCAGCCTGAACATAGCCGAGGCCAAACAGAAAATCACGAATCGCCAAGCGGCCTTGGAGCAGCTGCGGCTGACCGTGAAAGGCGGACCTCCCGGCACCAAGCCGAAATCGTGGACGCTGGCCCAGCTCGGCCTATCCGTCGACGCCCGTGCAGCCGCAGCGGCGCTTGGTACGTTAGGCAACGGGAGCGTGCTGGAACGCGCGAAAGCCCGATGGCATTTCCCCGAGCGGTTAAGCGTCAGCGCGAACTGGAATCAGGCACAGTTCGTCAAGCAGATGCGGAGCGAGTGGGGCTATCTCGATGCCGGAGATCCTGTCAATGCGAAGCGGACGATTACAGACGACGATCAGATCGCATACGCCGCCCATAAGGATGCCTACCGTCTGGACACGGACAAGATGTTCAAGCAGGCGGTGCAGGCGGTGGAACAAGCCATTGGCCGCGGCTGGAGCAGCGCCATGAAGCCGGTCAGCATCCAAGTGGAGCTGAAAGTCGTTCATCCTTCGGTCACGCTCGATCGACTGAAAGCCGAGGGCGTCGACCGGATGATCGCTTCGTTCACGACAACCTTCAGAACGAGCGGCACCGGACGCGCGTATAACGTTGAGATGACCGCCCGCACGCTGAATGGGTGGACGCTTGCGCCGGGCGAAGTGTTCGACTACGGCAAAGTCGTCTCGGCCACGAACGAACATTACGGTTACCGCGCGGCACCGGTCATTCTGAACGGCGCTTTTGTCGAAGGCGTCGGCGGCGGCATCTGCCAAGTTTCCAGTACCTTGTACAATGCGGTGCTGCGGTCGGGACTCGAACTAGTAGAGCGGCGTAACCATTCATTGCCCGTCGCTTACCTGCCGCTCGGGCAGGATGCGACCTTCGCGGAAGGGGCCATCAATTTCCGCTTCAAGAACACGACAGGCAAAACGCTGGTCATCCGCACGGCCGTGAAAGACCGGCAGTTGACCGTGAAGCTGTTCGGTACGATGCCGAAAAACGTCAGCTACGCCATTACGTCGAAGACGATTCGCACGATTGCGCCGTCGGTCAAGGAAGTGGCGCGCGCCTCGCTTCAACCAGGTTCCAGGCTTTTGCTGACTTCCGGCAAGTCCGGCTACATCGTAGAAACGTTCCGCTCCAAGCTTGTCGACGGCAAGGCCGTATCGAGCAGCCGGGTCTCGCGTGATACGTATAAAGCGCAGCCAACCGTATATGCCGTTGCACCGGAGCAAACCTCGCCCGGCGGCAGCCTGGAGAAGGAGAAGCCGCTGCTGGAGGACGGCGTGGCGGAGTAAGCGAGGCAGCATAAGAAAGGAATGGTAAGTATAGCTAGGTGAACGAGGCTGAGTAAGCAAGGCTGAGTATACAAGACGTGGGAAGCAAGGCGAAGTAAGCAACAGCGAAATAAGCGGGATACAGAGTTGGGTTTCCTCCACTGGCGATCCGATACATAAAAAAGCCCCGTCTCGGAGCGCTGACCGTGAATTCGTCAGCCCGGGACGGGGCTTTATCGTATGCATGTGATTCAATTAGCGGCTGCGTTCCGCGTATTCCGTGACCCAAGACGCCGTTCCCGCCAATTCGCCTTCCGCGCGAACGATGGCTTCCGTGACCTGTTTCGTTGCCGTGCCGCCGTAAACGTTACGGGCGTTCACGACATTCTCCGGCTGCAATACGCTGTAGATCCGATCATCGAACAACGAGGAGAATTGCTTGAATTCATCGAGCGTCAGGTCGAGCAAATATTTGCCCTGCTGGATGCAGTAGAGCACCGTTTTGCCGATGACCTCATGCGCTTGACGGAACGGCAAGCCTTTGCCGACGAGGAAGTCGGCGATATCCGTCGCGTTGGAGAAATCCTGATTGACGGCTTGACGCATCCTGTCCTTGTTGACCTTCATTGTCGCGATCATCGGCGCAAACAACTGAAGTGCGCCTTGCAGCGTGCGAACGGTATCGAACATGCCTTCTTTGTCTTCCTGCATGTCCTTGTTGTACGCCAGCGGCAGCGACTTCAGTACGGTCAGCAGGCCGACGAGGTTGCCGTAGACACGGCCCGTCTTACCGCGGACAAGCTCGGGCACGTCGGGATTCTTCTTCTGCGGCATGATGCTGCTGCCCGTGCAGAACGCATCATCCAGCTCCACGAAATGGAACTCCGTGCTCGACCAGAGGATAAGCTCCTCGCTCAGACGAGACAGATGCATCATGATGATCGACGCATGCGACAGGAATTCCAAGATGAAATCGCGGTCGCTGACGGCATCCAGGCTGTTCTCGTACACGCGGTCGAATTTCAATTGGCTCGCCACGAAATGGCGGTCGATCGGGAACGTCGTGCCTGCGAGCGCGCCGGCGCCGAGCGGCAGCATGTTCACGCGCTTGTAGCTGTCCTGCAGACGCTCGATGTCGCGGCCGAACATGCTGACGTAAGCCATCATATGATGCGCGAACAGGATCGGCTGCGCGCGCTGAAGATGCGTATAGCCCGGAAGGATCGTATCGATATTGGCTTTCGCCTGCGAAACGAGCGCCTCCTGCAGCTTCTGAAGCATGTCGACGAATTCGACGACGCGTTTGCGCAAGTACAGGTGCATATCCGTCGCAACCTGGTCATTACGGCTGCGTCCCGTATGCAATTTGCCGCCTACGGAGCCGATATCGTCAATCAGCGTCTTCTCGATGTTCATATGGATGTCTTCGTCTGCGATTGAAAACTCCAAGTCGTTGCGCTTGATGCGCTGCAAGACGCGATGCAAGCCGTCCTTGATCGTCTCCACGTCCGCGGCCGGCAGGATGCCCTGCTTGCCCAGCATCGTTACGTGCGCCAAACTGCCTTGAATGTCTTCCTCGGCCAATTCTTTATCAAATGTTATCGATGCCGTGTATTCTTCAACCAGCTGGTCGGTTTTCTTCGTGAACCGGCCGCCCCATAATTTACTCACAAGCGGTGCACTCCTTTATCGTTTCGTGCCTTTTCTGACGAACGACCCGGACCGGCATGGTGCGCCGGCACGGGTCTGTCGTTATTACTTCTTGTTCTGCTCGACGCCGGACGATACTTTCAGGCGAAGCGCGTTCAAGCGGATAAAGCCGGTTGCGTCGCCTTGATCGTAAGCTTTGGACGGATCGGCTTCCATCGTCGCGATGTCCGGGTTGTACAGGCTGACAGGGCTCTTCACGCCTGCGCCGATGACGTTGCCTTTGTACAGCTTCAGGCGAACGACGCCGGTGACGTTCTTCTGGCTTTCCAGCACGAGCGCTTGCAGCGCAAGACGCTCCGGCGCGAACCAGAAGCCGTTATATACGAGCGATGCGTATTTGGAAATGAGCGAGTCGCGCAGGTGCATGACGTCGCGGTCCATCGTGAGCGATTCCATTTTGCGATGCGCGGTGAACAGGATCGTGCCGCCCGGTGTCTCGTAGACGCCGCGGCTCTTCATGCCGACAAAACGGTTCTCGACCATGTCGACGCGGCCGATGCCGTGCTTGCCGCCCAGCTCGTTCAGCTTCTCCATGACTTGCAGCGGGCTCAGCTGTTCGCCGTTAATGGCGATGCAATTGCCGGCTTCGAACGTCAGCTCTACGTATTCGGATTGATCCGGCGCATCCTCAGGGGAGACGGACAATACGAACATGCCCTTGTTGTCGTCGCTGCTCGGATCGAACCACGGATCTTCCAGCATGCCGCTCTCGAAGCTGATGTGCAGCAGGTTGCGGTCCATGGAGTACGGCTTCGCCGCGGAAGCCTGTACCGGAATGTCGTGCTTCTCCGCGTACGCGATCATTTCCGCGCGGCCCGGGAACTGCTCGCGGAATTCTTCGAGGCGCCAAGGCGCGATGACGGCGATGTCCGGTGCCAGAGCGGCAGCCGTCAGCTCGAAGCGCACTTGGTCGTTGCCTTTGCCCGTCGCGCCGTGCGCGATCGCCGTCGCGCCTTCCGCGCGCGCGATGTCGACCATGCGTTTCGCGATAAGCGGACGCGCGATGGACGTGCCGAGCAGGTACTGGCCTTCATACAGCGCGCCGGATTGGAACATCGGGTAGATGAAATCTTGCGCAAACTCGTCGCGCAGGTCGTCGATGTATACTTTGGACGCGCCAGTTGCCAACGCCTTCGCTTCCAGGCCGTCGAGCTCGTCCTTTTGGCCGATGTCGGCCGTGAAAGCGATGATTTCCGCGTCGTAGGTTTCTTTGAGCCATTTCAAGATGACGGACGTGTCTAGACCGCCGGAGTATGCGAGAACGATTTTTTCCTTTGCCATAAGTACGCTCCTTAATGGATGATAATTTCGGGAAAATGCTTAAGTGCATGCCCTGCGGGCGGGGTGGTTCTGCGCTCGCTGTTGTAGTCGGATTTCTTTGATCACCTCAATTATAAATTGGGTGAAATCCGACTACAAAGGCGACCACTTCGTTGCTCCGACTCCTCCCCGCCCTCCGGGCACTTCTTAACGCAATTCCCGGAGTGAGCTGGGGTAGAAAAACCGGTGCGGCCTAGGCATTGATCTAGGCCGAGTATAAGACGAGCATAAAAGCCAGACAACGTCTACTGTACCAGTACCAACGCCTAACCAATACAAAAACTTAAATCTAAATCAAAGCCAAAAACTTAACAACATTAACCCATAATAGCAGCCATAATCGCTTTCTGCGCGTGCAGGCGGTTCTCCGCTTGGTCGAAAATAATAGAATGCTTGCCGTCGATGATGCCTTCGCTGACTTCTTCGCCGCGGTGCGCGGGCAGGCAGTGCATGAAGATGAAGTCGCTCTTCGCGTAGCTGGCGAGCTCTTCGTTCACTTGGTAGCTCGCGAATGCCATTTCGCGTTCTTTCTGCTCGGCTTCGAAGCCCATGCTTGCCCATACGTCCGTATATACGACGTCCGCGCCTTCGATCGCTTCGCGCGGATCGCGGCAAACGGTAATGCGCGAACCCGTCTCAGCTGCGTAATCCTTCGCCATGCGTACGACATCCTCATCCGGCTCGTAGCCTTCCGGCGTCGCGACCGACATGTGCATGCCTAGCTTCGCCGCGCCGATGAGCAGCGAGTGAACCATGTTGTTGCCATCGCCGATATAGGCGATTTTGAGCCCTTCCAGGCGGCCTTTGTGCTCCAGCACCGCTTGGTAGTCGGCCAGCACCTGGCACGGATGCGCCAGATCTGTAAGGCCGTTAATGACCGGTACCGTCGCCGCGCGGGCAAGCTCGATGACCGTGCGATGCGCGAACGTGCGGATCATCATGCCGTCCAAGTAACGCGACAAGGTTTGCGCGGTATCGGACACGGTCTCCCCGCGGCCGATTTGCAGATCGTTGCGGCTCAGGAACAGCGCCTGGCCGCCAAGCTGGTACATGCCAACCTCGAACGATACGCGCGTGCGCGTGGACGATTTCTCGAAGATCATCCCGAGCGTCTTGCCTTTCAACGGATGATACGTCTCGCCCGCCTTCAGCTTGCGTTTCAGCTCGATCGCAAGATCGATCAGGTACCGGATTTCATCCGGCGTGTAATCGGACAGTTCTATAAAATCGCGGCCTTTCAGGCTGACCGCGAGCTCTTCTTTTAACAATTGGGACATGGTGAATCTCCTCTCGTTACAACTGCGCCGCAGCCGTTTGGTCTGCGAAAATCGAGCTCAGGATGCTTACCGCTTGATCGACTTCTTCACGCGATACCAGCAGGCTTGGAAGCAGACGAACGACGTTTGGTCCCGCCGTAATGACGAGCAAGCCGCGTTTCTGCCCTTCCGCAATGATTGGCGCGACCGGCCCCGTGCACTCGATGCCCACTAACAGGCCTTTGCCGCGAACGTCCTTCACGAATGGATTGCCGGCCAGTTTGCCGCGCAGTTCGTTCATCAGGTATTCGCCTGTTTCCGCCGCGCGGTCAGCCGCTTTCTCTTTCAACAGCGTTTCGATCGTCGCTTTCACGACGGCCGTTGCAATCGGCGTACCGCCGAACGTGGAACCGTGGCTGCCTGCCGAGAACGCCTCGGCCAGCTCGCCTTTGGCCAGCATCGCGCCGACCGGGAAGCCGCTTCCGATCCCTTTGGCCAGGGTGAAAATATCCGGTTCGATGCCGTAATGCTGGAATCCGAACATTTTGCCCGTACGTCCCATGCCCGTTTGGATCTCGTCGATGATGAGCAGAACGCCGCGCTCTTTGCACAGCTTCGCCAAATGCGCAAGGAAAGCCGGTTCTACCGGAATGATGCCGCCTTCGGCTTGAATCGTCTCGATCATGACTGCAGCTGTCCGGTCCGTAATCGCCGCTTCCAGCGCCTCGATGTCGTGCAGCGGAATGTAGCGGAAGCCTTCAGGCAACGGCAGGAAGCCTTCTTTCACTTTCTCTTGGCCGGTCGCCGTCAGCGTCGCCAAGGTGCGTCCGTGGAAGGATTGGGCGAACGTAAGAATCTCGTAGCGGCCATTGCCCTTCACTTTCTGCTGATAACGGCGAGCGAGCTTGATCGCAGCTTCGTTGGCTTCCGCGCCCGTGCTGCAGAAGAAGACCGCGTCCGCCGGGCTATTGTCCGTGAGCAGCTTCGCTGCCGCTTCCTGGTTCGGAATGTGGAACAGGTTGGAGACATGCCACAGCTCGTCGAGCTGCTTTACGAGCGCGTCCTTCACCGGCTTCGGCGCGTGGCCGAGGTTCGTGACGGCAATGCCGCACATAAAGTCCAGGTATTTGTTACCTTGGTCGTCCCACAGCCAACTGCCTTCTCCTTTCACCAAGGAGATCGGATATCTTGCGTACGTCGGGAACAGCGAGCTTCCGCCGTTGGCTGCTGCGTCTTTGTTCATATCGCTCATCTTACGTTCACCCTCTCATTTAAAATAAATGGATTATTGCTGGACGATCCGCGTGCCAATGCCGCCTTCGAGCACGACTTTGCTAAGTACGCCAGGCATGTCGCCGTTGACGATCACGACTTCCTTCACGTCGCCTTGGATGCAGGCGATCGCCGCTCGCACCTTCGGAATCATGCCGCCGTAAATCTCGCCGCTGGCGATCATCGCTTCGATCTCTACTACCGTCACGGACGGCAGTACCTGCTTCTCGCCGTTCACCGTCTTCATGATGCCCGGCACGTCGGTTACGACGATCATCCGCTCTACGCCGAGGCGGGAAGCAACCGCCCCTGCCGCCGTGTCCGCGTTGATGTTGTAACGCTGCGCTGCCGCATCGATGCCGATCGGCGCGATGACCGGTATATAGCCCATGCCCATCACGCCTTCGATAATCGCGGCGTTCACGTCCGTGACGTCGCCGACGAAGCCGATCTCGGCCGCGTTCGCAACCGGCTGCGCCTTAATCAATTCGCCGTCCACGCCGGAGAGGCCGAGCGCCTTCGCTCCGCTTTGTTGGATGCGGCGGACGATTTCCTTGTTAATGCGTCCAGCCAGCACCATCTCGACGACATCCAGCACCTCGTTGCTCGTCTTGCGCAGACCGCCCACGAACTCGCTCTCGATGCCGAGCTTGCCGAGCGTTTCGGAAATCGCCGGACCGCCGCCGTGCACGATGACCGCTTTCACGCCCCGCGCCTGCAAGTCGCGCAAATCCTCGAAAAAGGAAGCCGGCAGCGCCGCCAGCGTGCTGCCTCCGCATTTCATGACAAACCGTTGTTCCATATCAGCTTCCGTTCCCTTCATACCGAGATTCATCGTTTCGTATAGCCGCCTAGGTCCGATACGCCGCGTTAATGCGGACGTAATCATAGGTCAGGTCGCAGCCCCATGCCGTTGCGGCGCCTTCGCCCATGTGCAGGTCGACGTGAATGACGACCGTGTCGCCCTTCAAATATTCCAGCGCAGCTTCCTCGTCGAATGCTACCGGACGGGACTGCGTCAACGTAACGATGTCGCCGAGCGCGATATCGACCGTCTCCGGATTGACCGGTACGCCTGCGCGGCCGACCGCCGCAATGATCCGTCCCCAGTTCGCATCGGCGCCGAATACAGCGGACTTCACGAGCGAGGAACCGATGACCGTCTTCGCGATCGCCTGTGCCGATGCAGCGTTCTCCGCGCCGCGCACTTGCACTTCGACCAGCTTGGTAGCACCTTCGCCGTCGCGTGCGATCGCTTTGGCCAGCACTTCGCACACGTAGCAAAGCCCTTCGGCGAATGCGGCAAGATCCGCATGCGCTTCCGTCAGCTCTTCGTTGCCCGCCAGCCCGCTCGCCATCGCGACCAGCATATCGTTCGTGCTTGTGTCTCCGTCCACGGTGATCATGTTGAACGTCAGGTCCGTCACTTGACGAAGCAGCTTATGCAGCGTCTCGCTGCCGATGGCAGCATCCGTCGTCACGAAGCCGAGCATCGTCGCCATGTTCGGATGGATCATGCCGCTGCCTTTGGACGCGCCAGCGATATGTACGGCCTTGCCGTCCACCGTGACGGACACGCAGACTTCCTTCTTCACGAGGTCCGTCGTCAGAATCGCTTGGCAGAAATCATCCGCCGCTTCATAGGAATCGCCAAGCCGAGCCGGCAGTTCCGCGATGCCGCCGCGTACGCGGTCCATCTTCAGCAGCTCGCCGATGACGCCCGTCGATGCTACCGCTACCTGCTCCGCCGGCACGCCGATGGCCTGCGCGAACGCGCTGCGCATCTCGTACGCGTCTGCTTCGCCCTGCTCGCCGGTGCACGCGTTGGCGTTGCCGCTGTTGACAATGACGGCGCGCAGCTTGCCGCCTGCGCCGATGCTCGCGCGCGTGACGGCGATCGGTGCCGCCTGGAACGCGTTCGTCGTGTACACGCCAGCTGCCGCGGCGGGTACTTCGCATACGATAGCGCCAAGGTCGTGGCGCGTCGTTTTCTTCAGGCCGCAGTGCAGGCCGGCGGCTTTAAAGCCTTTGGGGGTCGTGACCGAGCCGTTCGGCACGACCGTGTATGATGCGGATGTGTTCCCCTGTCCCATTGTTCAATCGCTTCTCCTTCTGCGTTTTTCACACCGCGCACAACGCTCCAGCTTGCAATGTGAAAGCATATTCATACTATTCTTAAGGATAAACCGGTACGAATCTGAGTCCCAGCGACTCGTCCCAGCCCATCATCAAATTGAGATTCTGAATGGCTTGCCCTGCAGCGCCCTTCACGAGGTTATCGATGACCGATACGATCGTGACGCGGTTCGTCCGCGGATCAACGGCAAAGCCGATGTCGCAATAGTTGGAGCCCGATACTTCTTTGGTCGCCGGCCACACGCCGTTCTGGCGAATGCGCACGAAAGGGCGGCCTTCATAATAATTGCGATACAGCGAGATGAAATCTTCATTCGTATGATTGCCGGTCATCGATGCGTACATCGTGCTCATGATGCCGCGCGTCATCGGAACGAGATGCGTCGTGAACGTCGTGACGACCTTCTTGCCCGCAATATCCGAAAGCACTTGCTCGATTTCCGGGATATGCTGATGCTTGTTGATTTTATAAGCTTTGAAGTTCTCGTTGACTTCTGAATAGTGGTTACCCAGGCTCACGCCGCGTCCTGCGCCCGAAACGCCGGATTTAGCATCGATGATGATCGAAGCCGGATCGATCAGACCCGCTTTCACCGCAGGTACCAGTCCAAGCAGCGTCGCCGTCGGGAAGCAGCCGGGATTGGAGATCAGGTCCGCGCCGCGCACGGATTCCCCGTAAACCTCGCACAAACCGAAGACCGCTTGGTCCAAGTACTCCTGCGCAGCCGGTTCTTTCTTATACCATGTCTCATATTCCGAGCGGTCCTTCAACCGATGGTCGCCGGAAATATCAATGACCTTCAAGCCTTCTGCAAGCAGCAGCGGCGTTATTTTGGACGCAACGCCCGCGGGCGTCGCGATGAATACTACATCGGCCTTGCTCTTCAAGAGCGCCGGATCGACGTCATCCAGCAAGTCTGTACGAATTTCATTCAAATGCGGAAAACCCTCCGCGATCGGCGCGCCTGCGCTCGAAGAGGAAACGACCGACGTCACTTCAACCTGCGGGTGTCCCGCCAGGAGCCGAATCAGCTCTACGCCGCCGTAACCGGTCGATCCAATGATCGCTGCTCTTACCACTGTGCTCATGTCCGTCTCTCCCATCCTTATCCTTCCTAGTTATTCATTCATTGTACACAAACGGAAGGATCGTGGAAATAGCTTTTACTCTGTATTATTATACATAGGTATTCATATAAATACAACGAGAAATTCGGCTCGTTTTCAGGGTAATTGGAACCCTTCCCCCAACACTTCCGCGGTGTCGCTGATAATGACGAACGCTCCGGGATCAGCCGTTCTGACCAAGCTTTTCAGCTTCGATACCTCGCCTCTGCCGACCACGACCATCAACACCGTCCTCGATTCGCCCGTGTATCCGCCGTGGGCGTCCAGCTTCGTAAGTCCGCGGTCCAGATCATGCAGCACGACCTGAGTGATCTCCTCCGGATGGTCGGAGATCACGAACGCGACTTTCGAGATCGCAAGACCCGTCTGCACAAAATCGATTGTCTTGCTCGTGGCGAACAACCCGACCAGTGCATAAAGCGCATTTTCCGGCGCGATCAGGATGCCCGCCGCCGCGATGACGATACCATCAAAAGCCGGGACGGCCAGCCCCAAGCGGACGCCCGTATAGCGATGCAGCAGCTGCGCAGCCAGATCCAGCCCCCCTGTCGATGCCTTGCCGCGAAACACAAGGCCAAGCCCTGCTCCCACGCCGATCCCGCCATAGATGGAGGCCAGCATGGCGTTGTCCGTCAGCGGCTCCCAATGAGAGGTGAAGAGCACGAATAGCGGCAGCAGGAATGAACCCAGCGCCGTCTTCAGCGCAAATCGCTTGCCGAGCAGCCACAGCCCGAGCAAGAACAAGGGTACGTTGAGCGCCCATTGCGTATAGGCCGGCGGGATGCCTGTCTCATAATGAACGAGGATAGATATGCCCGACACGCCGCCGGATGCGATGCCTAGCGGTACGAGAAAGACATTGAAGCTGAATGCAATTAGGAAGGATCCCGCTAGCAGCAGCACGACGCTTAGCAAAGTCTCCGTTCTGGCATTCATGTCCCGAGCCTTGCGCTTGTTGGCGCGAGCTTCGCGGTTTATTTGCTCTCTCGGTATCGGAACCTGTTCTGTCCCCTTCTGCCGGTTGTTCTGCTGGTTGTTCTGCTGGTTGTTCTTTTGGTTGTTCTTTTGGTTGTTCTTTTGGTTGTTCTTTTGGTTGTTCTGCTGCTTAGGATGTGAATGATTGCTCATGGATGTCTATATCGCTCCTTTTCATGTTACCGCCGCCGGATCCGCTTGCTTTACCGGTTTCCATGCCGTTCGCTCTGTTCGTTTCTTTGCCTTTACCGCATTCCCAGCCGCTCGCTCGCACGCTTTATGTATGACTTCTTTGATCCTTCGATACGCTGCCTCTTTACTGCGGTTATGTGTTTTTGGGCATGCAAAAAGAGTTCCAACACTTATCAGTGTCGGAACTCTCTGCAATCCCTATGCATCCAAAGCGATAATCGGCTTAATTGTCGTCATGGCGGATTTTGCTGCGCAAGTATCCGTCAATGAACGAATCCAGATCTCCGTCCATGACCGCGCCGACGTTGCCGGTTTCCACCGAAGTCCGGTGGTCCTTCACCATGCTGTACGGATGGAACACATAAGAGCGAATCTGGCTGCCCCATGCGATATCGGATTGTTCGCCGCGAATTTCCGCGAGATGCTTCTGCTGCTCTTCGATCTTCCGCTCATAGAGCTTGGAACGAAGCATCTGCATCGCGCGCTCCCGGTTCTGGATCTGCGAACGCTGCGTTTGGCACGAAACGACGATGCCGGATGGAACGTGCGTGATCCGGATGGCCGACTCCGTCTTGTTGATGTGCTGACCGCCGGCGCCGCTCGCCCGGTAGGTATCCACCTTCAAATCCTCGCTGCGGATATCGATTTCGATATCGTCGTCGATCTCCGGCATAATGTCGCAGGAAACGAAGGAAGTATGCCGGCGTCCCGCAGCGTCGAACGGAGAAATCCGCACGAGCCGGTGCACGCCTTTTTCCGCTTTCAAATACCCGTAGGCATTGTAACCTTTAACGGAAATCGTGACGCTCTTGATGCCCGCCTCGTCTCCGGCCAAATAATCGAGCAGCTCGATCTTGAAGCCGTGCTTCTCGGCCCAGCGCGTGTACATCCTGTACAGCATCTGGCACCAATCCTGCGACTCCGTGCCGCCGGCGCCCGGATGCAGCTCGAGGATCGCGTTCAGCTTATCGTAAGGCTCATTAAGCAGCAGCTGCAGCTCAAACTCGCTTACTTTCGCTACGAGTTCAGTTACGCTCTTCTTGAGATCGGCGTAAATGTCCTCGTCGTCTTCCTCTTCCGCCAGCTCCAGCATCGTCTGCAGATCTTCCTGCTCGCTGTTCATCCGTTCGTATTGGTCCACGACGGATTTCACGGCATTTAGTTCCGCGATTGTGCTTTGCGCACGCTCGTTGTCGTCCCAGAAGTCGGGGGCGCTCATTTTCTCTTCGAAATTCAAGATCATCTCCTGCTTAATATCTAAGTCAAAGAGACCCCCTGAGTTCTTGGAGACGCTTCGCCATTTCACGCAGGTCTTGTTTAACCGTTGTATCTAACATGACTGTCGCTTCACCTCAAAGTTCGGTTCTATGTCCTACCTTATGCAAAAGCTGGGCCTATTGTCCATGACACTGCTTGTATTTCTTGCCGCTGCCGCAAGGGCATGGATCGTTGCGCTTCACGCGCTCGTCTTTGCGGACAGGGCGTTTCTGCGCATTCTCGCTGCTGCCGCCGGATTCCGTTTGGCCTTTGGCAACCTCTTGACGCTCCAAGTTGTTCTCGACATGCGCCTTCATGATATATTTCGTCACTTCTTCTTGAATATGTTCGATCATTTCCTTGAACATCTCGAAGCCTTCGAATTGATATTCGCGAAGCGGATCGGTACCGCCGTATGCGCGCAAGTGAATCCCTTGACGCAGCTGGTCCATCGCATCGATATGATCCATCCATTTGCTGTCTACCGCGCGCAGTACGACGACCTTCTCGAATTCGCGCATCGTTTCCGCGCCGATTTCTTCTTCGCGCTGATCATACAAACCGATTACTTTGTCGTACAGGAATTCGATGATTTCCTGCGGTTCCTTGCCCCACAGATCATCCTTCGTGATCATGTCCTCGTTCAGGAAGTTGCCTTCCGCGTAATCGACGATCTCCTGCAGCTCCCAGTTCTCCGGAACATCGTCCGAAGGGCAGTGCGCTTCTACGATCTTCGTAATGCTAGGCTTAACCATCTCAAGCACGATCTCGCGGATATTCTCGGAGAAAAGCACCTCGCGGCGCTGCTTATAAATGATCTCACGCTGCTGGTTCATGACGTCATCGTATTGGAGTACGATTTTACGCTGATCGAAGTTATTACCCTCTACCCGCTTCTGCGCGGATTCGATCGCACGCGAGATGAGCCGGCTCTCGATCGGCTGGTCTTCCTCGAAGCCGAGGCGTTCCATCATGCCCATGATGTTCTCGGAGCCGAACCGGCGCATAAGATCATCCTCGAGGGACAGATAGAACTGCGATGAACCCGGGTCGCCTTGACGTCCTGCACGACCGCGAAGCTGGTTATCGATCCGACGGCTCTCATGGCGTTCCGTACCGATGATATGCAGACCGCCAAGCTCGCCGACGCCGTTCTCAAGCAAAATATCCGTACCGCGGCCGGCCATGTTCGTCGCGATCGTAACCGAATCCGAGATACCCGCGCGCGAGATGATTTCCGCTTCCTCGGCATGATACTTCGCATTGAGCACCTTATGCTGGATGCCGCGTTTCTTCAGCATCTCGGACAGTTTCTCGGAATTCTCGATGGAAACCGTACCGACCAGTACCGGCTGCTTGTTCGCGTGGCGTTTGACGATTTCCTCGACAACCGCTTTGAACTTGCCGTTCTCCGTCTTGTAGACGACGTCCGCGATATCGTTCCGGATATTCTTCCGGTTCGTCGGCACTTGAATAACTTCAAGACCGTAGATTTTCTTGAACTCTTCTTCCTCTGTCTTCGCCGTACCGGTCATGCCGGCCAGCTTGCGGTACATCCGGAAGTAGTTCTGGAACGTGATCGTCGCGAGCGTCATGCTCTCGTTCTGAACCTTGATCTGTTCCTTCGCTTCGATCGCTTGGTGCAGACCATCGCTGTAACGGCGGCCCTGCATCAGACGACCCGTGAATTCGTCGACGATCATGACTTCTTCGTCTTGAACGACATAGTCGACATCGCGCTTCATAATGACATGCGCCTTCAGCGCCTGTTGAATGTGATGGTTGATGAGGATATTAGCGTGATCATACAAGTTCTCGATACCGAAGGCTTTCTCGGCTTTCGCCACGCCTTCGTCCGTCATCGTGACGGAACGGACCTTGATGTCTACCGTGAAATCTTCTTCTTCTTTCAAACGCTGCACGAAACGGTCTGCTGCAAAATACATCTCGGTCGACTTTGCCGCCTGACCGGAGATGATAAGCGGCGTACGCGCTTCATCGACAAGAATGGAATCCACTTCATCGATAATGGCAAAATAAAGCGGACGCTGTACCATTTGTTCTTTATACAGCACCATGTTGTCGCGCAAGTAGTCGAAACCAAACTCATTATTCGTTCCATATGTGATATCGCATGCATACGCTGCCTGCTTCTCATCATGCGAGAGGCCGTGCAGGTTGCAGCCGACGGTCATGCCTAGAAATTGATACACTTGACCCATTTGCTCGCTGTCGCGCATTGCGAGATAGTCATTGACGGTAACGACGTGAACGCCTTTCCCAAGCAATGCATTCAAATAGACGGCCAGCGTTCCGACCAGCGTTTTACCTTCACCGGTTTTCATCTCGGCGATTTGTCCTTCATGAAGAACCATACCGCCAATCAGCTGTACATCGTAATGACGCTTTTCCAATACGCGTTTGGACGCTTCTCTAACAACGGCGAACGCCTCCGGGAGCAGAGCGTCGATATCCTCTCCTTGTTCCAGACGGGCTCTGAATTCCACCGTCTTCTCTCGAAGGGCCTCGTCCGAAAGCTGAGCGATCTGCGGCTCCAGTCCATTGATTTCCTCTACGGTACGCATAAGACGCTTAATCTCTCGTTCGTTGGCGTCTCCGAATAATTTCTTTACAAGTCCGAGCATGGTCTTCCCCTTTCGATGTTACGCCTGTTTGCATAAATTGTAACAGTTTGCGGCTGTTCTCGCAATGTTAGTGCCCTTTAGGAGCCTAGGAATAAGATGGGTAAACCGTGCAACGACATTGCGTCGACATGAAAAGAAGCCCTGGTTGCCCAGGGCTTGCTTGCGATTGATCCTAATCGGCTTCCAGTAAGCCGTATCGGCCGTCGCTGCGGCGGTAGACCACATTCACTTCCTTCGTATCCGAATTGGCGAACATATAGAAGGAATGACCTACCATATTCATTTGAAGAATCGCCTCTTCAACGTCCATCGGCTTTAATAGGAAGCGTTTCGTGCGAACCAGTTCGTAGTCTTCCTCTTCCTCTATGACGCGTACAGCCGATCCTTCGTCCGTGAACATGGCCCGGATGCCGTTTCCTTTTCTGAACTTGCTATTTATTTTTGTTTTATGTTTGCGTATTTGCCGTTCCAGTTTGTCCACCACCAAATCAATGGACGCGTACATATCCTCGCTTCTTTCCTCGGCTCGCAGCATCACGCTCGCAAGCGGAATGGTTACCTCGATGACATGTCTACCTTTCGTAACGGATAACGTTACGTTCGTTTCGGAGGCTGAAGGCTCTTCAAAATACTTTTCCAGGCGGTTTAGTTTCTTCTCGACATACTCGCGCAAGGCGTCTGTCACTAAGATGTGTTGACCTCGAATGTTGTATTTCATGTGGCATTCCTCCTTTTACATGAACTTATTATAACATCTTATTCGGGCGATCTCAAAGATATTTTCAGTATTTTGTGAATTATCTAAAAACTTTGTGTCGAATGATACTTAATAGAATGCTATTTTAAACACGTTTAGAACGCGCTGTCTTTAAATAGAACAACAAAAAACCCCGGTTGCCCGGGGCTGTTGTTTATCACATTCGGTTAAGCGTGCAAACCGTGTATGATGTGGCCGCTATACAGCGGAATAATTACAGTTTTTGAACGTTAGCAGCTTGAGGGCCGCGAGCGCCTTCTACGATGTCGAATTCGACCGATTGGCCTTCTTCAAGAGTCTTGAAGCCTTCGGATTGGATTGCGGAGAAGTGAACAAATACGTCGCCGCCTTGCTCAGTCTCGATGAAACCGTAACCTTTTTCAGCGTTGAACCATTTAACTTTACCTTGCATTCAGAACATTCCCTTCATCTTCAAATAGCTGCGAGATCACGTAAGCGTGGCCCACAAACAGAATATAACAGAGGCTTCACAAATTTGTCAATAAGTTTTTGTAAGCGAATACATTTCACTTCTTATAGAATTGCAATCGAGCAGCCCAAGGTAAGATTACCACACCAATGTCAAATTATGTAGTAGAATGAACTTTGAAATTGATATCGGGAGATAGAGTCGCGTTACTACATATCCACAACGCGAGACAGATCCTGTTGCGTTCCCGCGCTACAGCAATATGACTTAATAGAATCTTCTACCTATTTTTTGTATAATGTTCACATCCCTATATGTAACGAATGGAGGATTTACCTTGCCCTCGTTAATCCCAGATTACTTCGAACAATTCAAGTGCATTGGTTCCAGCTGTGAAGATACATGCTGTGCAGGTTGGCGAGTCACGATTGACGCAAGCACGTTGCGTAAATATAAATCAGTGCCCCGAAATGAACTCAATATTATGCGAGATGTAGAAGGCAATCAATTCCGCGTCCGCAACGATTGCTGTGCTTTCTTGAATGAGGACAAGCTCTGCAAGATTCAACTCAATCTAGGCGAATCGTACTTATCGACGACGTGCGATCAATATCCCCGCAGCTATCAATTAGTAGATGGCGTCAAGGAAGCTTCCGCGACACTTTCCTGCCCTGAGATCGCTCGGCTAGCCCTGCTAAATCCAGATGGGATCAATGTTCACTATTCAGAACACGATCAATCAGGACCAGTTCAACATGTGTTTAACTCGAACGAATATTTTCAGAGTGTCCGTGATCTTGTCCTTGGTATGCTACAAAATCGATTGTATACCGTTGCCGATCGGCTCATCGTACTCGCCATGTATTTTACCGGGCAGAACCAATATCGCGGTATGGAACACGCATTCGCACAAGAAGATTTTCACGGCATTCTAAGTGAGGTAAAAGGCAATCGCATGGAACAGTTTAAACGTAGCCACTACCTTGTCGAGTTGCTAAAGGACGAGAAAAAAGAGACAAAGCGATATGCCGCGCTCTATCGGAATATTACAGCCTACTATGGTAATGATCCGATACGTTATGGAGAAGCATGGAAATCATACATGGAGCTGTTCAACGAGAAGCACGAGTACGTCTTGGAAAATTATCTTGTGAACTACGCGTACCGCACCGTTGATTTCTCGCAAAACAGCGACGCGTTCGCGCTGATGGTTGTTTACTATGCGATGCTGAAATGGCACTTAGTTGGAATTGCCGGACAGAAGCAGGAAATGAATCCTCATCTAGCGGTGGAGACAATTCAAATTTTCACAAAGCGCTATGAGCATCATCCTGCAACACAGATGGTCACACAACATTTGAAGCAATCAGGGTTGCTGGAATTGTCGGAACTTATTGTTTTTCTGAAAGATTAGAGGCAGTTTAATGTAGTGTTAAGCTATTTAGACGACACTAGAGGAATTCGGAATAAATAACTCAATTCTTAAAGATAAGATCACGGGTTGGTCCATTCGTTCAGAAGTTGTTCATCCCGAGGTTAAAACGTTGAAAATGTTGATACGGCAAACAAAAGATATGCGCATGTTCTTTGAACGCCATCAAATGGTACTCCTTCATCTGCAAGGCATGACCTATGCACAAATCGTTAAGATTATGGATCGTTTAGCTATGACGGTTGGCAAGTATGTGCAAGCTCATCGACTATGAGCTATCATCCACTCAACATGAACAAATTCTTCGATCGTATCAATATCCTGCGAGCGTTCACGCGGCATAACATAAGCCACGGTTTCGTCATTTATGAATAGCCCTTGCTTCCGTAACCAGTCACACTCCGTTGCATAAACAGCACCATTTAGCATATAGAAAACAGGAAGTTGTTGACGTGTGGCTGCACGGGTATTCGTATCAAGCAACGGCACCATCGAATCCCGATCACCCAGCGTATACATCCATAACGGAGACTTATCCACAGTCGTTACAGATACGCACGAAGGTGTATCGGACTCCCTAAGCTTGTCCAAGCAACCGTCAATATCTCCGCTCGTTCGTAACGGGGAGGTGGGCTGTAAGAGCACTACATAATCATAGCCGGAGCAACTATCTAGCGCGTGTAGGACAGGTGCAATACCCGGGGTATCATCTTGCGCGAGATGAGCCGGACGAAGAAACGGAACATCCCCCCCCCACTGACGAGCTACAGCTGCGATTTCCTCATCATCCGTGCTGACGATACAGCGATCAATGTATTGGGAAGCTGCCGCCGCTTCCAGCGTCCACGCAATGAGTGGCTTGCCTGCAAGCTCACGGATGTTTTTGCGCGGTAATCCTTTAGAACCACCACGGGCGGGTATAACAGCTAGCACTTTTTTATTCCCTATCATAGCATACCCTCCTTATAAATCTCTCGATTCGCTCGTTCGAAATCATCCATTCGTCCGATATCAATCCAATACTCCCGGATTGGAAATACAGAGGTGTTAAGTTCTCGCCCAATAGCTTCATCGAACAGTGTCGGCATATCATAGAAAGAATCTTTCGGAATCATTTGCATGAGTTCTTGATCGATAACATAAATGCCCCCGTTAACAAAAAACTTCTGCGTTGGTTTTTCTTCAATTTTCCTCAGACAGTGTCCTTCCGCCTGAACAACGCCATACGGGATTTGAAACTCATATTCCCTTACGCACATCGTTGCTTTTGCATTCGTCTCTACATGAAAATCAACCAATTGACGGAAATTCACTTTCGTAAGCAAATCACCATTCATCACGATAATCGGATGGCTCGGCACTTCCTGAAGTAATCTAAGCGCCCCGGCTGTCCCTAACCGTTTTCCTTCGTGTATGTAGCAAATCTCCACTCCCCACTTCGATCCGTCACCAAAGTAATCTTTAATCATCTCCGCCTTGTAATTGACGGATATAAAGAAACGATGGAAGCCGTTAGAAATGAAGCTTTCGAGAATAATTTCCAATATTGGCTTCGTACCTACTCTAAGCAACGGCTTCGGGCAGTCCTTTGTCAATTCTCCGAGCCTTGTCCCAAGTCCACCAGCCATAAGGACAACCCAATTGTCGCGGTTATTCCGTTGCAGCAACTCATCAATTAACTCCAGTCGAATTACGCGCCCCGCTTCGTCCAGTACGGGAAATTGACGCAAATTCAAATACTGCATTACACTCAGAATCATATCCCGGTCCATGTCCAGTTTTGCAGTTCGTGGTTCCCGATTCATCACTAACGATAGGGGAGATTCCAAACTAATACCACGTAATATCCCCCTGCGAACATCGCCATCTGTAATCGTCCCTAGCAAACGCTGCTCCTCATCCACAACCAGAGCAATTTGCACCGATCCGCGATCGATAATTTGAAGAGCCTCTATGATTGACGCTGTCGGAGAAACAAAGATGTCTTCAATGGCTTTCATAGCGATCCCCTCTGTAAAAAGATTTGTGCATTCCTGAATAATTGGCGAGGCATTCTTTCATTCGTGCTACGATTTGTTCCGATGTGCCGTTCGATTCATACGGATTTACGGTTTCTAGCATCTTAAGTCTGTAAGCATCCGAACTCACTCGGTCCAATGCAGCTATAATTTCGTCTTGGTCCGGTTTGCAATGAAGGACACTATCCGAGCAGATTCGGCCTCGTTGCCGATTTCCAATGTTGATCGTCCCAACCTTCAGGCTCGGTACTTCGACAACCCCACTTGAAGAGTTGCCTACCATCGCTACGCAGTACGATACTAAGCTTAAAAATCTCATATAGCCCAGTGACGCAAAAGCATAACTACGATGAGCATTTCGTCCTATAAAATTATCGATCATACGGTTTAACGCCGTACTGCCTCTATCCGCATTCGGCCTCGTAAAGACGATTTGAAAGCTTGGTCTTTCCTCAAGAGCGGCCAGCAACTGTGCAAACTGTTGTTCGGAGTCATCCTCCAACGTCGTAGGATGGAACGTAACTTGCAGCATTGAATCCCCTATGGAAATGCCTATATTATCTTCAAGCTGCTCTTTGGTCATTCTATTTAAATGTTGGATGTTCTCTATACCTAAATCACCGACGTTAAACACCCGCTCCGGCGATTCGCCTAGCTGTATGACTCGATCTCGATAAGCTTCTGTTGACGTAAAGTGAAGATACGACAACTTGGATACCGCATGCCTGATATATTCGTCATATGCCCCCTCCGAAACCTCTCCTCCGGAAATGTGCGCAATCGGTATCCTTAATACGACACACGCGCTTGCAATCGGAAGCAATTCGTATCTGTCTCCGAGGAGAACGACCATGTTGGGCTTCAATTCGATGAGTGCTCTGCCGATCTCTGAACTAGCTGTGGCAATCGTCATTAGAACTTGATCTTCATCGTTACCTTGATAGACGGGGATTTTTCGCGTAATTTTGATCCCATCGGACTCTATTTCCTTATAGGTCAATCCAAACTCTGGTGCCAGATGGGTGCCTGTTACGATAAGCTGCAGTTCGCATTCTGGATCGTCTTGAATCCGCTTGATGACCGAGCTCAATAGCCCATACTCTGCTCGAGTGGCCGTAACCACACAAATCTTATACTTGCTTGTCATAACTCGATCAGCTCGTCTTCTTGGAAATCCCTCTTAGCGGCCCCGCCTAACACCTCATACCACTTCATTGGGGAAATACCAGTACCTGGTCTTTTCGTTGTAATATTCTCCACTGTGAATGCTTCACCTCGTGAAATCTTCTTTGATGCTACGATACTTTTCCTTGCCACAGCCATATTACCCCGCTCAGATTCCGTTACATGCTTCCCTGTGTCCCCTAGCGCCAGCTCGATATTACGAATTGATCTCACCATATCGGTAAGTTCCGTTGGCTCTAGACTCGCTTTATGATCAGGCCCTTCCATGTCCCGACTTAACGTAAAATGCTTCTCAATGACTTCTGCGCCCATCGCCACCGCCGCAACAGGAACTTCAATGCCAAGCGAGTGATCAGATAGGCCAATAGGAAACTTAAACCGTTCTTCCAGCGTTTGTATCGCTCGGAGATTAACGTCCTTCATCGGAGTCGGATACTGCGTATTGCAATGCAAAATCGACAGATTGTTGTTACCCTTGCTTGTCAATATTCGAACGGCATCCTCGATTTCTTCAATCTCACACATTCCAGTTGAAAGAATGACCGGACAGGCATGATCCGCAATCACTTCGAGGAACGGCAGATTCGTTATTTCACCTGATGGAATTTTGACCATATCCACACCCATGGAAAACAAGAACAGCGCGCTCTCAATATCAAACGGAGTTGACATGAAGCCAATGTCTTTCTTCTGACAATACTCCTTCAGCAATATAAAATTTTCGAACGGAAACTCCAGCTTTTTTTCCATTTCTAGCATCGATTCGTCTTCGCCGGTCGTTTCCTTCTGATACTCCGCCTTCGGAGCGTGCTTCGATATCACGTTCTCGCTCTTCCAGGTTTGGAACTTAACATAATCTGCACCGGCTTCTACCGCAGCATCAATTAGCCGGTAAGCCAAGTCCATCTCCCCATTATGGTTTACTCCAGCTTCAGCTATAATGAGCGTTTGTTTCATTATCGGTGCATCCCCTTGTATTTAGGCTCTATATTGAATCATGTGATTGTTATTCGGATTAAAATTCGCATCGGCCTCTGAACGAATACCGAGTAAATCTTCATAGCTGCTCATAGAGAACACGTTCCGTCCGATATAGAAATAAACCAAGCCATGCTTGTTAAATGATTTCTTGAAGGATAACAGACTGTCCTCAGCAGCTACACCTCCCCCAAGGTGAAACTTCTTATAGCCATGTTCGGCTCCCCAGCAAGCGGCAGTATACAATAATAGATTGTTAGGTGCCAAATGCATATAGTCTCGTCGCGATGCAGACAAATGATAGTGTAAGTTCCCGTTACAATGCATAATGATCGCAGAACTTATAATCTGATCTTCGTATCGTGCATTAAAAAGTGAGTAGTTCCCATTAAGACTCGTAAACATATCTTCAAAAAACGCTGTATTGAAATAATAATACTCCGATGCCTGATTTCGATCCATTGTGCTTCTATAAAGTGTAACAAAAGCTGACTTGGCTGCTTCACTGCTATTTACTTGAATCTCAATTCCATTTTTTTCAGCCTTCTTACACATATTTCGGTTTTTTGCATCCATATTTGAATAAATAAGATTCTTATCTGAGGTATCGATAACAACCGTATTCTTGAGCCTTCGTAAGTCACAATAACCTTCAAATAATTGTTGATTTTGTAAAAGAGGGTGAAACCGTATGAATTGAGAAACAATGTGGTTAGTTTGGCAATAGTCGGTTAACTGTTCAAAAAAATCGGCGATCTCTTGTTCAGAGAAGCCATCTACCAATGGCCCACCGTAGCCGTATGGCGTTGTCCAATCATAGTATTCCCCATGCTTCAATCGACCGGAGAACAAAGCAGCATCTGCCACATCGCTTTGCTGGACGACATAACACAGCTGCATATGATCGCCATGATAATAAACCAAAAGCGGCTTACCATCACTTGTATGACGGAAAGCCGACACGTACTCGTTCAAGTAATAGACATCGCAACGCTCAAATGACTTGACGATACAATTCCACTTCTCTTGGTCTTCAAAAGGAATTAGCTCAAGACAACCCATAATGGTCCCCCATGATTCTACTTCTCAGATTCTACCATGTAATAGCTGACATGAACGGTACCGCCTCGATCCGTACGATCAACGGAATCGATTTTAAGATTTTTAAACCCTGCCTCTGACCAGAGCTTGATAATTTCGTCTTGATCAAAAAAATGTGCTGTACCTCGGTGTGCCAATGCCCCTTCAGTAAGCTCTCTGAAGGTATGCTCTTCGAGCTTTTCCCCTGTGCCGTAACCCGTCATCCCGACTTTAAACAATCCCGTTGAGAACAGCTTCCCACCTGGCTTCAAAACTCGATAACACTCTCCAAGAATCGTTCTAATCGCATCCACCTTGTTAGCATAAATCATAGCCGAATCGACTATCCCATCAAAGTGATCGTTCGAATAAGGCATTGCTGTTGCATCGACTACTTGTACATCTGCAAGCAGCCCCTCCTCCTTCAGCCTTGCTTGTGCCTTAGCAACAGCAGTCTTGGAGCCATCAAAGGCACTTACCTTAAACCCTTCCCTTCCCATAAACCAGGTTACTGCCCCTGTGCCGCAGCCGACCTCAAGCAATGTTGTTTCTGACCGGTCCATGCCAAAGTAGTTTCGGGCTACGAATCGTATGACTTCTTCGCCTGGGTATTTACCCCACTCTTGTTCTTTATGGATTTGCTCCCACATTTCATCGAAAGCTTTCATCGCAATCCCTCCGTGCTGTCTTCTTCGTATTGATTGATGATTCGACTAATATATTCCATCGCAACAAGATCGTAACGTTGATCAATAGGGATGGATATTAAATGCTCCGAAATATACTTGACAGTGGCGAATTCAAAGAGCCGCTGGTCCTCAATCGGCCAATGCACCGGACAATAGATATGATGCCGGTTCAAATAGCTGCGAAATCCATCTCGTTTCTCGACATAGAGCGTATAAAAAAAGGGACTCTCCTCTGCACGATACGTCCCAAGCGCAGGACTCACGAACCGGTTATTTATGTGGTCAGCCAAGTAATTGGCATTCTCGCCTCGTTTGCTCACTGCATCTCCGACATCAAAGCCAGCTATGAATTGTTTGGACAGCTCGGACATTTCTCCTGCTTCATTGTCTCCGTCCATCCACTTCTCCGCTTTTGCGAATAAATCCCGGTAAACTTCATGTCCGCCCGTCAAACCCTCAAGATACAGCCCCTTTAGAAACATACCCGCCGCCCGTGCATTCGTAAATGAGCGATTGACGCAATTCGGTGCTGCATTCAGTTCTCCTGATACACGATAAGCAACTCCGCCATCCGGCAATGCAAACCATTTACGCAGGCTCGCCACGCAATAGTCCCCGACCGTTCGCGGCTTAGTCAGAATGCTATGCGTCGTGTCTTCAACAATAGTTGCAGCGCAGCTCCTACACAAGTTATGTATCGTCTGTAAATCATCATCACTTTGAAGCTTACCGAAATAATGCATAAGAAAAAAAACATCCGTAGCTTCAGTTAGTTTTCTACTCACATCATCGATGTCGATCGAAAAATCTTTATTTATGGTATAAAAATCTAAAATGTAATTCTCCTGTTCAAAGGCCTCAATGACCGATTGGCATATATAAGCCGGAATCAATGCACGTCTGCCATTGATTTGACTCACAACGCCTCGAATAGCACTCCGTCCGCTGCGATAGTACATCGTCTGAAAATCTTCTAGCCTATGTAAAAAAGTATCATCTTTGGGGATAGAGTGTTGTGCATCAAGCGAAAATTCACTGCCGATTTCGATTCGTTGGTGCGTCAACCACTCACCACCTATTATTATTGTTTTCGTAACACAGAAGGCCCGCTAGGCAGATTAATAATCTGATTCTGCAATTGCTCTGTAACTAACAAGTCCATACGAGGACAATACTGGTACATCGGAAGTTCATGCATTGGCGTCCAGATTGGCCTTGTTAACAGGCCCGCTTCGTTCGTTATTCGCAGCACTTCATCTCTAACCGCAATATCCGACTTGTCCAGCATAATGGCATTCAACCAATAGTTGCTAGTAGCATATTCCGGTTCCGCGATGAATGATACACCTTCAACCGCACGCAACCGCTCACTATACAAATTCGCCAATTGACGCTTCCGACTCAGAAAATCAGGAACTTGCTCCAATTGTGCGCAACCAAGTGCTGCATTAAGGTTCGGCATCCGATAGTTGTACCCTACAACATCATGTTCAAATGCCCACTGATGCGGAAGCTTGGCGGTCGTTGTAAGATGCTTAGCCTTAGCAGCCAGCTCCTTATTCTGCGTCAGAATTGCTCCGCCGCCGCCGGTGGTCATAATTTTGTTCCCATTAAAGCTCATAACTCCAAAAAGGCCGAATGTTCCCGTCGCTTTGCCTTTATATAACGAACCTAGTGACTCCGCCGCATCTTCAATAATCACAAGGCTGAAGCGTTCTGCTACTTCCATAAGAGCGTCCATATCCACGGGATGTCCAAACGTATGCATAGGTACAACTGCTCGAATACGATTTCCCGTCTTTCGATTATACGTCGCTCCGTCACTTCTTCTCTCGCCGATATCCTGTAGATAGTCTTTCAATCGAACGGTATCCAGTCCTAGATTGGAAGTAGATACATCCACAAAATGAGGAAATGCCTGACAATAAGAGATCGCATTAGCGGTCGCCACAAATGTAAGGGAAGGTACGATCACTTCATCATTAGGCTTTACTCCCGACAGCAGCAAAGCAATGTGAAGAGCGGCCGTACCATTCACAACGGCAACCGCATACCCCGATTGCGTGAATGAGGCCATTTCGCTCTCCAGCCGATCCACGAATCGCCCAGCAGACGAGACCCATCCGGTGTCCAAACATTCTTTCACATACACCCATTCATTCCCCGAAAATTCAGGCTCGTGCAGCGGGAGCACCGCATCCGTTCTCCCTGATATTTGCTTGATCACCTCAACGATTTCCAATCCTAACGATCGAGCATCTGTCATAGTTGCCCCAATCCTTCCTCATATGCTTGAATCAAATGTTATAGCGATCAGCTTTATAGCCCGACAGATTCGAAGCCTCCGTGAACCATTCGATCGTTTGTTTCAACCCCACCTCAAGCCCTGCGCTCTCCGCATACTTCGGCTTCCAGCCGAGCAGAGTCTCCGCTTTGCGGTTATCCGCCCACAGCCGCTCTACCTCGCTCTTCTCTGGACGCAGGCGCTGCGCATCCATACCTATTACGGCATCAGAATTCATCAACCGAGCGATCATTTGCGCCGTATCGCCGATCGATATCTCGAAATTGCTTCCGATATTAATTTCTTCGCCGATACTCCGCTCCGATTCCAGAAAGGCGATAAACCCGCCTACGGTATCCTCAACAAAGTTGAAATCTCGTGTCGGATGAATGGAACCTAGTTGAATATTTTTAGCACCATTCGCAAGCTGAGTAATAATCGTCGGGATGACCGCTCGTGCCGATTGACGTGGACCATACGTATTGAACGGACGAATGACTCCTACTGGCAGTCCGAATGAACAATAGAACGACAACGCCATCTGATCCGCTCCGATCTTGGAAGCCGAATAGGGCGACTGTCCTTGCAATGGATGCTTCTCATCAATCGGTACGTAGCGGGCTGTACCATACACCTCGCTAGTAGACGTGTGTACCACCTTGCGAACCCCGAGCTGCCGTGCAGCTTGAAGTACGTTTAACGTCCCCTTGATATTCGTGTCCACATAAGTGTCCGGAGAGTGATACGAGTACGGAATAGCAATCAACGCAGCCAAATGTAGTACGGCGTCGCAACCCTTCATCGCTTCCAGCACACCATGAGGGTCTCTTATATCGCCGGCAAATACTTCAAAGCGTCCCCGAACATCAGCGGCAGCCTGATCCAGCCAGCCCCAGGAATTAAACGAGTTGTACATAACAAAAGCGCGAACATCATACCCTTGGCGAACGAGCGCCTCTGTTAAGTGAGAACCGATGAATCCGTCGGCTCCGGTTACTAATATTTTCTGGAATGGTTGCATCAAATTCTCCTAATCGATTCGTCTACGATCTCCAGTAAGGTTGGCGTCCCCTGCAAAATCGTTTTAATTAACGGAATCATCACTTCATATGTTTTTTCTGCCCGCTTGACTGCATCGAACTCCTGAACTACATCTGAGAGCTCGCGCTCCATATCGACGATCTCGTTCCTGTACAGCTTTATGTAAAGAGCCCTAAACGCATTACTGTGAACAACGGAACGCCAATCAATACTGAGCTTGTCCATTTCACTATGAAACTTATTCACATTCACTCTACTCAGCTCGGAAAGTTTTGACAAACTTTGTTCCAGCATCCTAAGCTTTCTTTCATTCTCCGTGAGTTCCTCACGCAGTTGTACGATTTTGGCGGTAAAATGTGTGACTTGACGTTCATCGTGTCGCGGCAATTTCTCAATCACTTTTTTGAAGACATCTGGATCAACAACCTTGTCCTTATACCGCCCCAACACCTCAGTCAGAGGTTCCCACACCGTATGCTTAATCTTCGCACCCATTTGAGTAGCGTTCGTGAATCGAGTCTGCGGATATTGAGCCAGTAAGTCTTGAATCGACGCTAACGTAATTTGCATATTTGCATTCGTACGGTTCGTCGTTCCCCGAATGTTCTCAACGAAATGAGTAGCTTTTGAGATCACATCATCGGAATATTGTTGACTGAAGTGATTCGCGCCAGGTGCGTAAATGTTTGCTCCCGGATATGATAAGTCTTGGCCTGTAAAAATAATTTCATGGCTTCCCATATAAATCGCAGCTTGAATTGCAGCTCCAGTTACTGAATCCGTAGGTCGGAAATACGGATAATTCTCATCTAATTCGAGTAAATATTTAATCGTAATATCGCTATTATAAACGAAAGTCACCAGGTTCTTGATCGGCTTCTCTAGGATCTGATGATGAACCATCGGGCTGAACAAGAATGGAATGTGTTCGAAATTCAAATCTTTAAATGCGTTGTAATTGTCCTCCGTACCATCGATGCAGACGATGAGATGCGGCTCTACACCATAATGTAGCAAAGATTGCGTAGTCGTGCCTGCTGCAATAATTAACGCATGTTTCTTAAGCTCTCTTAAACATTCAATATCGGCTTCTAATGATGGCCCTGCACCAACAATGACTACTGGAATACCCTCGAATTTACCCCGCAAGTCTATAACGGACGGAGAATTCATCGTTTTTGCAAAATTGTACATATAGTTCGTAACCCATTGAAGACCGTATCTCTCATACATAAGATATGCACTGTCGTAATTGATGATGGAAATTCTCGCTTCGTTGAAAAACTCAATCTTCTCCTCTTTCTTAATCCGGTCATAGACGGGGAGCGAAAGCGTGTCGGCTCCACCTTTCAAGTATCTAAGGAACTGATAGAGGAACTTGTCCCTATTCCCCTTCGTTCTCCCTACTATTATTTCTTTCACCTTAACATTCATGAAAAGTGCTGTAAAATCAATAACCATCATCGCAGTTAGCAGCACTTGTTCGTCCGGCTCATAAACGTAAATATTGTGCTCCGGATTAGCCTCCGCATAGGTACGCACATGGTAGCCCAAGCCGAAGCCGAACATTATTATGTTCGGTGTGCGCTCCCCATTGGTCATCACCCACTCCGTCCAACGTCTCGCTTCATGCTCAGGGTCGTATTGACTGTACAAATAAGTAGAAACTTCTCCTCCAATGTACACATTCGGGAACCCGTTTTGAGCATACGTTATCTGATAGTTATCAGTATCTCTTGTTAGCGCACCTAATTGTTCATATGCGTTCGGAAAATTTTCTTTCAAGTAAGCCAAGTTGCGGACGAACCGTTCATCCATCACATACTGGGGCTCTCCCAAATTCGTTACATGACGTTGTAAGAGCGGGATCAACTCATATTCGATACAGCCGCTAGCGCTGACATAATCCTCATTGTCCATATGCTGATTCATCACCTGAAACGTACGACCAAGCTCTGATCGCATTTGATCAATCTCATACACCAAGCAGCTTAGGCATCCAGACTGACTCATATCGTTATAAAGGACATTCAGCGTACGATACAAATCATCGATCCCTTCGACAACACTTCCAAACTGCTCCCACGATTGGTCGGTCATTGGTCTGTAAAGTAGCAGCGATACCGATCCACAAGCCGTGATTAGCGTAGGTAGAAAATCTTTGATTTGTTCGACCACCGCGTCAACCTGGTACATATTGTTCATCAGTCCTTCGTATCGATTCAGCCACGATCCCTTTCATAGTCGGAAGCATCTCCACGATCGCCTTCGATATCGCTCCAAGAACTTGACAGAATAGATCCGCTTTGCGCACAAGATTAATCTCTTCCACAACTTCCTTGACATCGCGATCGAAGTTACGAATTTCGTTAGAAAGTGTAGCCCCTAGAGCGTACTCGAACACCTTAGTATGGACAACAGTCCCCCACATGACTTCGATATCAATCATCTCTTTATGGCACTTCTGCGGCTTCACTCGGCTTAAGGCTGGAAGAGCGCGAAGCTTGCGATCGATCTTCCTCAATGTCGTCTCGATGTGCTCAAGCTCGTCAGGAGTCCGGATTAGTCGATCGTAAATTACGCTCTTACGCTTGGCATCGTATGGACGAAGATGCTCCTGCATAGCTTTATCAAATGCATCTGAAGGCAACTTTTCGCCACCAAGTCGCCGCAACACACTCTCCATAGACTCCCATTCTGTGTGTTTTATTTTCGCACCGACTTGAGACGAATTCGTAAACTTAATATGCGAATTAGATTCGAGTACTTTCTCTATTTCTCCCAAAGTAACTTGCATCATATCGTTCGTACGATTCATACCACCACGAACATTCTCTATCTCTAGCTTCGCCCCACTTATTATTGTGTGATTTTGTTCTTCATCAACATGTTTTGCGCCAGCAGCATACATGTGTTCGGATGGATATGAGAAATCCTGACCTGTAAAAACAATTTCATCACAACCCATATAGATCATCGCTTCGACAGTTGGACCCGTAACAGACGGCGTCGTTGAGAATAAGGGCTCATCACTCTCGCAAGCAAGGTGATAATAAGCCTCATAATCATTCCTCATTAAGAAGTGCATAAGTTTCTTCTTATGATCAAGGATCTTGTATTTCAGCTGTGGCGAATATAGTATCGGCACATCATCAATATCCATATGACTAAACGCACGATTATTCGCTTCCGAGTAATCAAGCGTAACGACCAAATGAGGAGTGATACCAAAATGCATTAACGATTGAATCGCGCTTCCCGCCGCTATTATAAAAGCATGATCTTTGAGTTTGCGTAACAGCTCGATATCTTTCTCCAATGAAGGTCCAGCTCCAACGATAACCGCTTTACTACCCTTCAACTTATTTTTCATCCCCATAATAGAAGGTGTATTGATCAAATGAGACATATTATACATTCTATTCTGATAGATTTGAATCCCGTAGTATGCCATTGTTCTCGCAGACATACCGTAGTGCTTTATGGCGACCTTAGCATCTTCAAAAAAAGTCAGCTTCATTGCCGCATTCAGCTTATCATACACAGGTAACGATAAAATAGCTGTATCTCCTTTGGCTAAATTAGCGAATTGGAAAAACACTCGGTGTCTTTGCATTTTGTTGTCACCAATAAAAAACCAATCAATTTTAAGCTGAGAGAACAACTGTTCTAAATCAATAGCTTGCACAGTTGCAAGCAAAACTTGCTCATCCGGCTCATAGATAAAGAAATTATATAATGGATACTTCCGCGCCAACTCGGATAAATGATAGCCAAGCCCAATTCCGTAGACTATGATATTGGTCTTGTCGACCATGGCATCTCGTTGTGATTCGACCCACTGAGCCGCCTCGTACTCGGGTACATAATTGCTATACATGTACAAGGAGCGATTATCGTCCGTGCGGATGTACAAATTAGGCGAGCCGTTACTTGCATAGGTGATCTGATAATTCATATGATCGAGTTGGATGTTATGAAGCTGGTCATAGACATTAGGATAATGTTCCTTGAGATAAGCCATATTCTTCTCAACTCGAAGAGCGATGATCTCCTGCTTCTCGCCAAGCTTCATTGCAAAGGCTTGAAACAATCCCAGTAACTCATATTTTAAATAATCGGCTGCATGAACGTACTGCTCCTCGTCCATCAGTCGATTCATTTCCGAAAATTTATAAGCAAGCTGATCTGCAAAGCCCGCAATCACCGTGTAGAACACATCTATATTCGCTCTCGGTTCCAGTTCACTTCTGAGCCAGACTACCGTTTTGTAGAGATCATTAGTACCTTCGAGAAATTCACTGAATTCCGTCCAAGTCTGCTCGGTTACCGGAACGTAAAACAACTCAGATACAGAGCCACAAGCTCCAATCAATCTCGGTAAGAAGTCCTTAACATCTTCAAGAACAGATTCGAATGATATCGTTTCGTGCTGCATAATATTCCCTTCAAACCCCTCTTAAAATAAGATTAGCGCGACGTCGTTCCCGGAATAGGATTCGTCGCGCATAGATAATCACTTCTTTCGATCAAACATAAACCCTGCTACGGATTCATGAATATCATACGCATTTCTCTGCTTCCGATAACCATGCAAGCGAAGCAGTCCTTCCCGAGCCTCATCTTTGATCCGCTGCATCCGTGCAATAATCGAGTCATCATATTCTCGCAATTTTCTAATGCCCATCTTACTAGCATCTGACAAATCATGATGTTGACCTAGATAATCGACTAACTCTTGGCGCTTCTGAACAAGAGCCACATAACGTGTATAATCAACATCTTCTTCCACAACGCTGAGCAACGACTGCGTCTCTTCTAACACTTCTTGCACGAGCTTATCCACGCACTTCCATCCCCGTCGTTGTTGAAGACGTCTTGGGCTTTGCGATACTCGCCCACGATTCCCGCAGATCAATCAGGTAAGAGAGTGCTTCAGCCGCTGGCTCTCTGTCCTTCTTCGTATTCGAAGTGATGAGTAGATGTATCATATACTCATAAATACGAACCAACTCTGCTGCAATTGGATAGTCAAAATTAAGCGTAACCATGAGTTCATTCACAACATTCTGAGCCTTGATCAGACTCGTGTTCGCTTGTTCAATATGACCATGCTCTATCGCCTCGATGCCTTGCTTTACAAACCGAATCGCACCATCGTAAAGCATCACAACTAACTGCCCTGGGGACGCTGTCTTTACCGACGATTGTTGATACTTCTGGAGAGGGCTAGACAACATTTTCTTCACTCCTTAAGATGAGAAACCAAGACTGCTTCCCTGAGACTGATACTTGCTCATAGCCGTCTCCATAGCCGTGAATTTCGCGTAGTAGCTATCTTCAAGTCGAGAGAGCCGATCATTCTCATCACTGATTTGCGTAGTAAGACTACGTAGCTGATCGCCAAACTGGCTTGTCGCTAAGAAACTGGCAGTCGCATCCGCACTAATTTGAGACGTACCTACTCTGGAGGACAAATCGCTAAGCGCTGACATCACTGAACTAGAAAGTCGGTTAAATACACCACTGCTTGCGTCATTAGGAGAGTTCTTAACCTTAGGATCACTCGATGTCGATTGCTGCATGAATACCTTCATAACTGCATCTGGGTCCGCTTCAATCGCTGCCCGCAGCTTCGACTCATTCGTAATCGAAAGCTGACCGAGTTTCTCCCAAGAACCCGAATCAATCCCAAGATCACCTAACGTAATCGTATCCCCACCGCTGGTATTGATTCTATTACCTGGAACAGAAACTGGTGTAAGCGAAGCTAGACGCATATTGTTTACCAACGCCGATAATGTTGAATCGTTATGCAGAAGACCCGTCTTCGCTTTCGTCTCCCAATTCTTAATATCATCATCCGTCATTGCTTTCTTCTGGTCTGCAGTTAGCGGCCCATAATCTCTGCTATGCACTTCATTGATCTTACTTGTTACCGTAGACAAAACCGAGTTGTAATCATTCAGATAAGACTTGATCGCATTCACAATTGTATCTGTATTTGTCTTCGTAGTGATCGTTGCAGCAGACCCATCGCTTACCGCATTCAACGTAATATCCACACCGTTTTCTGTGAAAGAGTTACTGTTGCGCGAAGTTAAAATGCCGTTAATAACGACACTAGCAGTTGAACCAAGAGGTTGACCCTGACTATCTCTAACTGTTTGGAGATTGAAATTATTCAGAAATCCATCAGCCGAGATAGTACTCACACCGGTTGTCTTGGATGTCAAGGACAACTTCCCCGTTGATTGGTCAATGTATGCTGTCACATTAGCTGCACTTTTATTAATCTTATCGACCATAGAACTCAATGAGTCCGTATCTTCATTCAAAGTGATCGTAACCGGTTGACTTGAAGTGCCACTATTAGTAATCGTGAAATTAAAGTTCCCATCACCATCAGCCGTATAATTACTTAAGCCTAGCGTGCTTATTGCCTTACTTGCATCTACCGAACCAATACCTACCCCACTCACTGACTGTGCCGCTGTTGCTAAACTATTCACCTGAATCGTCATCGATCCTGTCAGCGCGTTTGCGCCAGCACTCACACTGACCGATGCCTGAGCCGCTGCTGTGCCTGAAGCTGTCGCAGACTTTGCAGCCATCGTCGTTTGCAAATTGTAACTAGCCAACTTGTTATTGCGGAAATCAACCAATTTTGCCGAAATATCGCGGTATTGATCACGTTGCCATTCCAGCGTCGTCTTCTTCGAGTTCAAGCTGTTCAGCTTACTTTGCTGGGCGCTCATTAACTGCTTAACAAGCGAATCAATATCCATTCCCGAAGTTAATCCCGTTATCCTCGTTACAGTCATACTCTATCCCTCCTATACCCTCTTATCAACTAGAAGACCAGCCAATTCCATCATATTAGTGACCAAATCCAATGTTTTCTCTGGTGGGATCTCTCGAATCAAATCGCCAGTTTCCTTGTTAAACACTTTAATTGAGACTGCATGGAGCTTCTCATGTACCTTCAACTCGACTGCCGTTTCAGGACCTTGCAATGCCTTGACTGCACGATCTAGCGCTTTAACTAACTGTGTGTCTGCGACCGACAATTGAGCCCCCTCACGCTCGGCTACTCTTAATTCGGAACCTGTCTGCAAAGGTTGTACAGATACATCCTCAGACGGCTTGCTTTCTCCTCCCTGCTGCCCTCCTGTCGGTAACTGAACTGGTCTCACCGAAGTCGCTGAACTAACTCCCTGAATACTCATACGCCCACCTCGTCGTAGAATTGTCTATTTATTATATCGTCATTTTCCGACTTAATAATTAGCCCTAGGAGACAAAAAACAGAGACCCTAGATAATCTAAGGTCTCTGTTCGAGAAACAATAACGATTAACGAAGCAGTTGCAGAACGCCTTGCGGCTGTTGGTTCGCTTGAGCCAACATTGCTTGGGAAGCTTGAAGAAGAATGTTGTTCTTCGACAGCTTAACCATTTCGCTTGCCATGTCCGTATCGCGGATGCGGGACTCAGAAGCTTGCATGTTCTCAGACGTTGTGCCCAAGTTGTTGGACGTGTACTCAAGACGGTTTTGCATAGCACCAAGTTTAGCACGCTGTGTAGACGTTGCTGTAATAGCATCCGAAACACTTGTTAATGTGGTGCCGCTGCCAAGACCAGAAATGCTCGTAGTGACGATACCACTAAGCGTGATTTGCACAGTCGAATCATTCGCTTGGATCGTAATTGTAGTACCCGCGACGCTGATGCCGTTAAACGTCGTATTGTTTAGGATCGAATCAATCTGGGAGCCAAGTTGATCCAACTCAAGGTCGATATTCGACTTGTCCGACGTCGAATACGTGCCGTTTGCTTTCTGAACGTTCAGCTCTTTCATACGAACGAGCATTGCGGAAACTTCGTTCATTGCACCTTCAGCTGTTTGTACGAACGAGATACCATCTTGCACGTTACGTTGAGCTTGGTCAAGACCACGGATTTGACCGCGCATTTTCTCGGATACTGCCAAGCCTGCTGCATCGTCAGCTGCACGGTTGATACGAAGACCCGAAGACAGCTTCTCCATGTTCTTGCTAGCTGCTGCGTTGTTCAACAACATATTGCGGTGCGTGTTCATTGCTGGTAGGTTGTGATTGATAATCATTGGTAATTTCCTCCCTGAAATTGTGTAATGTGTGCCACATCCTTGTGGTCTTTACAATTGCCGCTTGGCCGCACGGCAATTGATATACATTATATCGGAAATACTATTTCAAAATTGATAGCTATTCAACATGTTTTTCGCTACTCATCAAAAAACCTAGAATCGAGTAGGAGGAGGCGACTAGCCCCCGTCCTCTCACACCACCGTACATGCGGGTTCGCATACGGTGGTTCCAAAATCCAAGATCCAGATAACCTGAAAGCTCGACCATCCGATCCACAGCAGATCGCTCTGGTCTTTGCGAGCGGAAGGGGTGGCCTAGAAATAACGCCCATGCTGGGCGTACAACAAAATAGAGACCCTAGATAATCTAGGGTCTCTCAGAGTGTAGAGAAACCCACGTTTTTTTAAAAACGGCGGGTTTCTTTTTTATCTCTCTTTCAATTTCAGGGCTTCGGAGGGCGTATTACCCCTCCGAAGCCCTCTTCTCTAGTTGGAGGGCAATCTTCTTCATGTTCTGTACGGCGGCGGTCATCAACGCTTGTTCCATCACGTTATGTAACCCCCGCAAACGGCAATAGCGAAACCCGTGGAGCTGTTTAGCATCCGCGAAGCTTCGCTCAATTGTTTCTTTTCGTTTTCGGTACAACTTTTTCCCCGACTTGCTCAGGCGATTCAAACGTACTTTCTCCTTGCTGTCCTCCCAGATATGCCGGGTCACAATCTTTCGCTTGTTGTGGGATCGTGTGCACTTCTCCAGCATCGGGCAGGATGCGCACTGTTTCGGGTTTGAAGCATAGTGCCGGTAACCTTCACGGTCCGTGGTTCGGTAGGGCAGCTCTTGCTGCTGTGGGCATACGTAAACGTTTCGCTCTGCATCATAGGTAAACTTCCACTTTGGAATCAGACCCTGTGTTGGTTGAAATCTTCGGTGCGCAATGACGCCGAAAATGTTACGGTCTTCAAGTCCCTTGCAAATCGGCGTTGTCATATAACCAGAATCAAGTGCGACAGCTTCTACGGCAAAACCAAATCGGTTACGTTGGCGGTCCAAGCGTGAGAGATACGGCACGGAATCATGCACATTGCCTGCGGTGACGAAGACATCGGTAATGAGGTTGTGTTTCGCATCGACGGTGCGGTGGTCCAGATAGAAGAAGCCTTCCGGCTTGCCTTCTCGAAACATATAACCGCTGTCCGGGTCGGTTGTACTGACCTTCACTTCCTTGTCTTCATTCACCTCCTCTCGTGGTTTTAGAGCTTTTTTCCTTGCGCTTTTCGGTCAGATTCGACCGCGGAATTTAACTCGTCCAGATAATCACGCGTGTTTTGCTGAACCTGCTCTTTGGTGTATTTGTGTTTATTCGCATTGGCTTTTACGTGCGTGGAATCGGAAACGAGCATACGACCGCCAACCATCCGATGCGAGATGGCTTGCAGCACAATCTCATCGAAGATGTCCTGGAAAACCGAGGTACCTTTGAAACGCGTACGACGATTCCAGCTGATCGTGGTGTGGTCCGGAACACGATCGGTGAGTCCCAATCCTAGAAACCAGCGATAAGCCAAGTTCGTTTGGACCTCGCGTTCCAGTTGACGTTCGGAACGAATGCCGTAGAAATAGCCTAAGAAGATCATCTTGAAGAGAACAAGGGGATCGATAGCTGGACGCCCATTGTCTTGCGAATAGAGATGGCGAACCTTCTCGTCGATAAAGGTGAAGTCAATGTATTTATCGATCTTGCGAAGCATGTGATCCGCAGGTACCAAATCTTCTATGGAAACCAATTCGTAATTCTGCTGTTTTTCTTTGTTCGATCGTAGCACCGCGGCACCATCCGTTCGTAAATGTTACTTATATTATAACATATTAACGCGGTGTCGTATTAAATTAATTGGGCAAAGTGAAGGCTGTCGAGACTTTCTCGACAGCCTGAGAGACCCTAGATAATCTAGGGTCTCTGTTCGAGAAACAATAACGATTAACGAAGCAGTTGCAGAACGCCTTGCGGCTGTTGGTTCGCTTGAGCCAACATTGCTTGGGAAGCTTGAAGAAGAATGTTGTTCTTCGACAGCTTAACCATTTCGCTTGCCATGTCCGTATCGCGGATGCGGGACTCAGAAGCTTGCATGTTCTCAGACGTTGTGCCCAAGTTGTTGGACGTGTACTCAAGACGGTTTTGCATAGCACCAAGTTTAGCACGCTGTGTAGACGTTGCTGTAATAGCAGTCGAAATACCTCCCAATGAGGCAGTGCTATCAAGACCAGTGATGTTCGTAGTGGCGACACCACTAAGTGCGATTTGCACAGTCGAATCATTCGCTTGGATCGTAATTGTAGTACCTGCAACGCTGATTCCGTTAAACGTCGTGTTGTTTAGGATCGAATCGATCTGGGAGCCAAGTTGATCCAACTCGAGGTCAATGTTCGACTTGTCCGACGTCGAATACGTGCCGTTTGCTTTCTGAACGTTCAGCTCTTTCATACGAACGAGCATTGCGGAAACTTCGTTCATTGCACCTTCAGCTGTTTGTACGAACGAGATACCATCTTGCACGTTACGTTGAGCTTGGTCAAGACCACGGATTTGACCGCGCATTTTCTCGGATACTGCCAAGCCTGCTGCATCGTCAGCTGCACGGTTGATACGAAGACCCGAAGACAGCTTTTCCATGTTCTTGCTAGCTGCTGCGTTGTTCAGCAACATATTGCGGTGCGTGTTCATTGCTGGTAGGTTGTGATTGATAATCATTAGTAATTTCCTCCCTGAAATTGTGTAGTGTGTGCCACATCCTTGTGGACTTCGCAAGTTCCGCTCGGCCAATTGGAACCGCCATATTTATCTTATCGGCTAACCACGCTAAAGTTTTATAGCTATTGGAAAGTATTTTTGATTTTTTTCAAATTCACCATAAGGCTCTGGAGATCATGCGATTTACTCGCCGCCTCTTGATTCGTTTCCGTAACAGATGTCAACAATTCCTTGCGCACAATCTGCACGCTCTGAGGAGCCGATATCCCTAGCTTGATCGTCTCACCGTCGATTTCAAGTATCGTGATTTCAATTTGCTCATCAATCACTACGGTTTGCCCTTTCTTCCGAGATAGAACCAGCATACATATCGCCCCTCTCTCTATTCAATTTCTTCCGACTTGTACAAACGTTGCCTAGTTGAGTATGACGCTGCTGTAAGTATGACCTGCTTGCCTAAACGTTTATTCGTATTCATTATGATTGGAGCAATTAAATTCGCTGTCGCTTGTTCTAATTCACCGTTGATGGAGACAATGACTCGAATACTGACATGCTCTTCCGAACTAATCTGCAACTCATTCATGACAGACTCAGGCAAATTAAATTCATAGTTTGGGAAAAACACAAATGGATCTGTAACAATAAATGCTAATTCTCCATCTTCAAGAGATTGCATATGGGCAAAAGGCTCGAGTTCTTCTGTTGTAACGAACATAAACTGTCGATCGTGTTCAAACCCCGGAATTCCGCGCTCGAAATGGTATGTTTGATCCTCTTTAATAACAATTTCTCCAAATCGTCTAGTCTCAAATTTCATCCTATAACCTCCATATGAATCAGAATGAAAAAAGCTATAGTGCGCTTGACTCCGCCTATAGCTGCGTTATTTAAATTAACAACTAATAACTCTATACTACCATATCAATTCTCGGAGGAGTAATGGTCAACTCCGGATTCTGCCGCATATAGATCCGAACGTCACCGCGTTCATATTGAACATCCGGTTTATGCATTTGTACGCGGACATCCACTTTTCCCTCTTCAACCTGAACAGACGGCTTATTCACCGTAAACGAAATGTCCACATTATCACACGATGCCGGTCCGAAATATTGAATTTTCTGCCGCCCTGGATTCATCGCTTCAAAAGCGATTTCAGGAATCGGATTCTGCTTTGTGCGTAAATCACCTATCCGATTCCATTTCTCTACTATATTCGCGATGCCTTGCAGCGCAATATTCGGCATTTGGGAGTAGATCCGATGCATGAATTCAAGCGGATTCCCACCGGTCAAAGCCGCCCACGTCCGATCCTGGTTAATATGCATCTCCGCACGCGACGTGTGAATATTGAGTTGCGTTGGCTTCGTTTCAATCTGCAAGTCAGCTTGCTGTGACTGAATATGATACTGGGCACGCTGTGTTTCGATGCCAATCAAACCACGCTGCGATTCAATTTGCATCATCGGAAGCCGCATGAGTTACTCACCTCTTAATGAAGAAAGTCCACGAGCGTAGGCGTAATGACTTTAGCACCTACAGAAAGCGAAGCCTGATAAATATTCTGGTTAACCTGGGAATCAATCAGCAGCTTGTCATAATCCGCATCTTCAACTTTGGACTGCAAATCTGTTAAATTGGTTTCTAAATCGCCCAATCGATTTTGCATCAGTTCGACACGATTAGTCCTCGCCCCTATCTCCGAGCGCGCATTTAAGATTTTATTCGTGCGGCTATCGAGATTAGCAAGCTCTGCCCCTGCTCCGCCATGGTCACCAGCAGCAAACTTGCTGATGATGTTATCGAGTACAGCAAATACATTATCTGATTCAGTCGGATTGCCGCCGCCGAATACTTCGTTCCCAGACATATTGATCTGCAAAGTAACACCCGAGCCAACAACATAGGAAACGTCTCCGGTATCGGTAGCCACTTGCTTCGCATCAAAGCCTGGCTGATTTTGATCATAGGGAACTTGATCGAACTTCTGTCCGCCGAAAACGTACTTGCCGTTTAATTGACTGTTCGCAATATCAAGCAATTGGCTCTTAAGCTGAGTCAACTCGTCGTTGATTGCGTCGAGCGCAGTCTGTGGATTCGTCCCCGTCGCTCCATTCACGACCAATTCCTTGACCCGCTTTAAGACATCGCCCGCTTGCCCAAGCACGGTATCATTGTAATCCAACCATGACTGCGCGGAATCAGCATTTTCTTGATATTGACTGTTGGACGACAATTCGGCGCGATAACGAAGGGCGTAGGTAATGCCTACAGGGTCATCAGACGGCTTATTGATTTTGCGGCCGGTTGACATTTCATTCTGCAAGCTGCTCATTTGCGTCAGGTTGCGATTCAGGTTACGAGAGAGCTGCAAATGCATCATGCCAGGCGTAACACGTAAAGCCATTACTATTCAGCTCCTATTCTAACGTCCGACTTGGCCGGTACCGTTAATCAATTTATCCAGCATTTCATCGAACGCTGTCATGAAACGGGCAGCAGCGCTGTAAGCATGCTGGAATTTGACCAGATCCGACATTTCCTCGTCCAACGAAACGCCGCTGACGGATTGCCGGGTACTCTCCACTTGGTCTTGTTGCGCGACGGAGTTCGAATATTGCCGCTGCGCTTCCTCGGATTGAACGCCGAGCCCCCCGACCATCGAGCTGTAAAAGTTATTGAGCGTCGCCTTCGAGATTCCATTACCCGTTGCGGATTGGTCGAAACTGAACTCCACCTCGCCAAGTTCCGACATGAGCAGCGCCAGTGTATTATTACCTTTCACAACCGTATCTGTCCCATTCACATTGGTTGTCCGCATCGACGAAGCTATATTGTTCGTATCATCCGCAATGACCGGATTCAACCGAATACTGGCAGCGGTTATTCCCGATGCGCTTGTTGTATCAAAGTTGAAGAAGTCCTGACCCGCCGTGGCCGGATCCCCCAGTGTGTAACCGAGCTTATGCAGACCGTTAATCCCGTTCACTGTTATCGTTTGGGGTTGCGTGGTCGCCGTACCTGTACCCGGTAGGACGGAGCCGGCCGGAATCGTTACTTGAATCTCTCCATTGGCCAGCGTATTCGCCAGCGAATCCAACTGTTTCTGATAATCCGCCACATACTTATCGCGCGATACAATCATGCCGAACGCTTCGCCGTTGTTTAACTGGCCGCCCTGATACGCCGCTTCCAGGCTCGTACCGTCCAACGGAATTGTCGTATTGCCGCTCACCAGGTTAATGCCGCCCATCGATACCGTATAGCCGTCAGGAAGCTCTGTCACGTCAACGTTCACGATCTGGGAGAGCTTGTCCACGAGTAAATCACGTTGATCCCGCAAGTCATTGGCATCATCGCCGAGTGATTCAATGCGACGGATTTCCGAATTCAAGGAAGAAATCGTGTCCGTGTAGGTATTCGCTTGAGTTGCTTTAACATCGATGCTGCTCGTCAAATCACTACTCAAGTCCGACAACTGCTTGCTTGTTTGGTTAAAGGAATCGGTGAGCGCCAGCGCAGTTTCACGGATGATTTTGCGGCTGGTCACGTTCTCGGGGTCTTTGCTAAGATCAGACCAGGCTTGATAAAACTTGTCCATTACCGAACGAATGCCCGAATCTGACGGTTCGTTCACGATGGACTCCAACTTGCTTAAAGTATCCGACTGAACGGACCAACTGCCGACATATTTGCTCTCGTTCCGGAATTGATCATCAAGGAACGCAGTACGGACACGCTTGATCGCTGTAGCCTCTACGCCGGTACCCAATTGACCGGCCGTGAGAGACCGCTGCATACCGAAAGCTTCCATCGGACGGCTTGCCACCATCGTCACGCGCTGCCGGGAGTAGCCTTCCGTATTCGCATTGGCAATATTGTGGCCGATCGTATTAATCGTCGTCTGCTGCGCAAACAAACTGCGTTTTGCTGTTTCTAATGTATGAAAGGTAGATGTCATTGCGGATGTCTCCCCTATCCTTTAGTATTGAAAAGCCCCGTCCGAACATTGCCATAGCCGTTGCTACGGGGATGCTGATAGGTATAATCGCCGTTCGGGTCCTCGACCAGAAGATCGACGGAATAATTAATAAATTTGAGCGATTGCTCGATTAGCTGCTTATTCAGCCGTCCTACTTTCTGTAGCTCGTCCAGCGCTCGAGTCAATTGTTGATGGAGTTCATTCAGCCTGGACTTATCTTGAGGCGAAGTCACGGTCTTGATCATGTCGCTGATTTTGCCGCCCTTATACCGCAGCATGCCGAGACTCGAGAAGTAATGACTCGAAAGCGTCATCCGCTGCAATTCCAGTTCATCCGCCGTTTTCAACAGTTTCCGTTCCTTTTGGATCGTTGCATTCAAGAGATCTACTTTATTATGAACGAGATATGGAGTTTTCTCTTTGGCCAGAGCAAGCAGATGTTCGTAGACTGCCGCTTGTTTCTCCAGCGTTTCGATTATCGATCGGACATCCACGAAAACTCACCTATTCTTGGTTGTTATTTTTAAAATACGGCAGCAGCTTCTCGGCGAGTTTGCCGGCATCTACCTGATAGGTTCCCGAGCTGACGGATTCTTTGAGCTCGTCGATGCGCTTCGCCCGCTCCGGGTCATTGACGCGGCTGTACGAAAGCATTTCTTGCGCTTCGGCGGAAATTTGAACTTCGTCTCTCTTCCGCTTGCGGTCCAATCCGCCTGTCTGTTGATCGTTCTGCTTCTGGTACGGATTCACGGCACCGATTCGCTGTGATTGATTGATCTTCATGTTAACCCCTCCAACTTCAAAACCGATTCGCTAATACAACTATTATCGGCAGTTTTTAATAATTATTTATAGTCAATCCCTGTAAATGAAAAAGCCCGAGGAAAGAGAATCGCTAGGATTCGCTTTCGCCGGGCGCTATGACGAGTATGTATTCCATTAGCTCCGATCCATAATGCGGTAAACGGACGCTGCGGAAGTAGGCGCTTTCGTAGGTTCTTTCGTTTCCTTCTTCGCCGGCGGGTTCGGCCGTACCTTATCCACCTCTTGAAGCAGCTTCGCTCGGCACCCCTCGCACTTGTTATGCTCGCGGATCAGAGTGCCGCACATCTCGCACGGATACATCAGGTTCGGCGCGCCGATCAAGGAGATCCGGCCCTCTTTAATAAATTTCGTAATTTGTTTGATGCTTACGTCCGTTGCGCCGGACAATTCCGTAATGGTGGTGCCTTTATTTTTGCGGAGGTAATCCGAACAAAGCATATATTCGTTGTCGATGGCTTTAATGCATACTGGGCAAACGTCACGGAAGTTCTTCGCAAATAATTTCCCGCAGCGAGGACAGTTATCGAGATCCATCATTCATGCTCCCTTCCAAGTGGCCGATTGTGACTTCATATTAACTCATTAACAGACAAAATTCATCCTTTTTTTTGGACAAGTTCGAAGGAGGCAGCCGATTGAAATAACGCTGTCAAGCTTGTGGTAGATTGTCTGATATTGGGGATGTTGTGCGCAAGTTGCTAACGATAAATCAGCAGTCATTGGATGATTCCTACGTGAACGGGTCATTGTTAGTCGAAAGGGTCACCATGGACGGGCCGGCGATAAGTGAAAGAATCGTCATGAACGAGCAATTGAAAGCGAAAGTAAAAGGAGCATTATGAACGCGCAAGGGTTACGCAGTAGATTTCGATCGGCACGGCAGGCGCCGCCTGCTTCATTGCGATTAAAAGCGTTTCGGCGCATGCATTGGCCGTGCTTCCGGTCGTATAAATATCGTCCACGAGAAATAGCCGGCAGCTGACGGGGGCAACTGTGGAAGGGCGTTGTTGGATCATCGACTGAAGCAGATGCGTCATCTCGGCAACGTCAGCCGCGAACAGATGAAGCGTATCGCGAAGCCTTGCGCCGCGCGTCTTGAGACTCTGTTTGTCTGAATGCCGCGTTCGCCGCAAGACGTCCCAGAGCGGGAGCTCTTCGGACGCAGCAAGACGGGCAGCCAGCCGTTCCGCTTGGTTGAACCCGCGTTCGAGCAGCCGGGATTCGCTAACGGGCACGGGAACGACGGCTTCGAAGTACTGCGGGACTGAATTGTGATTGTGTCGTGATAATTGGGCCTTCAATCCGCGAAAGGCAATTATCAGCATGTCCCCGAGCAACGGCTCAAGTGCTTGATGGCCGCGATATTTGTAGAGTGCCAACCATTCTCGGATCGCTGCGTCATAGTGTACGGCCGAACGGTTGGCAATGAAAGCCGCTTGTCGGCGGCGGACGCAATCGGGACAGCGCTCCGGGCGTCCGCACACCGGACAGTAGACGCGTGTGATCCACGGAATCGCGCGATAACAGGATTCGCATAAGGCGCCGAACTGTCCGGGCTGCTTCGAATCGCAGCGGTTGCCGCATATTAGGCAGCCCCGTGCCCGTTTGGCTAGCAGCGCCGTGAAAGAGGGAATTATGTGCCGAATCGTTTGCCAAATGCCATCTGCAGCCATGTTTCGCTCACTTCCTTTCCTTGTCGAGAAGATAGCCTTGACGCTTCGCAATCCGGTTCATGCCTCGAATTTGCGCAACCGCCGATTGCTGCGCGCGCGTCCGCGCAGATCCGCAGAAATAGACGTTACCGGCTGGATCGTCTTTGGATCTGCCTGCCCGGCCGGCCATTTGGATGAGCGAGGCGTCATCGAACAGCTTGCCGTCCGCATCGAGAATGAACACATCGCTCTTCGGAACCGTCACTCCTCGCTCAAGAATGGTTGTAGTGACAAGTAAACGGATTTCGCGCGCCCGAAATCGCATGACCTTGCTCGCACGGTCGTGATCCTGCGATGATGTGCCGCCGATCGTTATCGAAGGGAAAAGGTGCCTAAGCTGAGCGGCGAGCGGCTCAACGTCCCGGATCTGCTGTACGAATACGAACAGCTGGGCGCCGCGTTCAATGGATCTGCGGAGGGACAGTGCAAGACGGCGCGGCAGACTTCGCTGCTTAAGCAGTTTGCGGACGGGCGGAATTCGGATCAGGACCGGGACGGGGAGCGGATGCCTGTGAAAACGGACGGGAACGCGTACATGCGCGAGCCGGCCGAGCCTGGCTTCCATGCGAAGCGCAGCCGGCGGCGTTGCGGACAGCAATACGTGCACGCCATCCGGCTTGCGTACGTTCTCCGCGGCATAATGCAGCATTGGGTCGCCGTGATAAGGAAAAGCATCGATCTCATCCACGATGACAAGGTCGAACCCTTCTCGGAACCGAAAAAGCTGGTGCGTCGTGGCGAGTGTTATTACGCCTTGCTCCCATCGCTGCTCGCTGCCGCCATAGAGCGTAACTACGCTCGCATCCGGGAAAGCTTTGCGGATACGAGGGTCCAGCTCCAGTACGACGTCCCTTCTTGGCGTGGCAATTAACGCTCGGCCACCACGGTCCAGGCAAGATTCGATGAGCGGAAAAATCATCTCGGTCTTGCCCGCTCCGGTTACGGCCCATAGCAGAAATCTGCGGCGTGCTTGGCTGCGCGTTTCGGAGGCGTTGATGTAAGCGAGCGCCGCTGTGGCTGCCGCCGTTTGGGCGGGGCTGAGGCCCCAGTGGGTTAGATCCGGGGTGATGGCAGCGGCGCTGCCCCGGGCCGGCGGGCCGGTGGGCGGCTGGGTGGCCGAGTTAGTGATGGGGCCGCTGGCACCATGGGCTGGCGCGGCAAAGCTGGCGGCATCGTAGCGGGCTGCGCTAGCCGGCGCGGCATTGTGTGCCTGGGCGGCGGATTGGGCGGCTATTCCGCTAGCCCCATGGGCTGGCGCGGCAAAGCTGGCGGCTCGGCCGCGGGCTGCGCTAGCTGGCGCGGCATTGTGCGCCTGGGCGGCGGATTGGGCAGCGGATTGGGCGGCTATGCCGCTAGCCCCATCAGTTGGCGCGGCAAAGCTGGCGCCACGGCCGCGGGCTGCGCTAGCTGGCACGCCATTGTACGCCTGGGCGGCGGATTGGGCGGCTATGCCGCTAGCCCCATCAGTTGGCGCGGCAAAGCTGGCGACATTGCCGCGGGCTGTGCTAGCTGGCGCGACATTGGCCGGCGAGCCAAGAATGAGCAGGCCGCACTCCCGGCTGCGGCCCATCGTGAGGCACGCCTCGCAGTACGCGCATGCGCGGCCGCACGCGGCGCATGGCGTGCGGCGCATGCGCGCCGTGCCGCTGCCGCAGCGCTGGCAGCGGAGCCGCGGGCGCGGCCTGGCGCCCAGCGCCGACCGCCACCGCAGCAGCCGGGGCTGCGGCTGCGGGGCGACCGCGCCGCCTAGGCGCAGCCGGCCGAGCAGCGCGGCCAGCTGGAGCGCGGGAGCCCACGCGCTCCAAGCAGGCGCGGCGCCGGCCGGCCCGGCCGCGCCCGCGGCCTCGAGCAGGGCGAGCGCTTCGCTGCTGAGCAGCGCTCGGCCCTGCAGCAGCGCAGCGGCGCGGCAAGCGCGCGCCGCCAGCGCCCGTGCCCATGCGGGGCCGTCGCCGGGCTCGGCCCCGCGAAGCACATGCTCCGCATGTGCCTCCGGCTGCCGCGGAACCGGCAGCCCTAGGCGGGCGTCGCCCGCCCAAACGTTGTCGATCAAGCGCGACAACGTTTGCTCCATCCGCTTCGCCGGCATGGCTTCGCCCGGCCAGCGCGCCGCCACCTGCAGCGCGTGCCCTAACGGCAGCGGCTCCGACCACGCGACAATCCGATCGACCTCCGGTCTCTTGTGCCTCTTTCCTTCCTTAACAGCGAAGTCCCCCGAGCAGAGCTCGTCCCACCCCGAATCACTGCTCACACTTAAATAATCAATCGACTCCTCTGCCGCCTCCGCTTCTTCCCGAAAACGCGGATTCAGCCAATACGCGTAATCAACCTCCGGAGCAATCGACCAGCCCGCCCACGAGTTTGCTGGCGTTCCGACAGCATAAACGATTACTTTCATCCCCAAAACCTCCTCTACATGAGAGCTTACTCTCACTCGCTCCTGCTCTTGCCCTTGCCACTCACCGAACAAACAAAAAAACACACCCATCGCTGCCTTGCGGCAGTCATACGGGTGTGCTTCACACGTCTGTTCATTCAATTGGACTCATTATACATCGCCCTCACCATTACAAGCAATCCCGCTTCCGCAGCATTCATCCCGTTCCATCCCAACGCTCCCACAGCGCCTAGCTCTTCCGGTCTCTCCACAGAGTTCCCTCACACTACTATCCGCTCCGCGCCTAGCTCTTTCGGTCTCCTCACAGGTCCCCTTCACGCTGCTATCCGCCACAGCGCCTAGCTCTTCCGGTCTTCTATCAGCCCCGCGCCAACTCCCACGCTCAAAAAGGCAGCTTCGACAAATCATCCGGATTCTGCAAATCGATCAGCACGGCATGCTCCTTCGCGGATACCACGCCCTCCGCCTGCAGCATCCATAGCAAATGCATAGGCTCTACCGGCTTGCTGTGCTTTACCGCCTTGCTGTGCTCTACCGCCTTGCTGCTCTCTACCGCCTTGCTGCGCTCTACCGCCTTGCTGCGCTTAACCGCCGTTCCCGCTTCATCAGCCGGAACGCCATCGCTTCCATCCTGCTCGCCCATCCGCCAACGCCAAATCGCGCGTAAACGTTTCCATTTTTCAGAGCGTCCATCCGCGGACGACGCCTGCTCTTCAATACTCGCTCCGGCCTGAAGCTTCGAGGCCTCTTCCTGTTCAACCTTCGCATTCAGCACCGGCAATTCTCTTGCCTTCTCCACGCTGTCCTCTTGCCCGCTTTCAACGCCCGAATGAAACTGCACGTCCATCCCGCGCCTCGCAAAAACCTTCGCGATGCTCAGCGTATCGTCCTCCGAACCATTGTCCACAACCGTCACTTTCACGTCCGTACCCGTCAGATGCGAGAATCGGCGCAGCGAACGCATATACCACTCCATCCGCTGATCCTCATTGCCTGCAATCAGTACGTAATGCTTCACGCTTCGCGCCTGCCGGCGGCGCATAACCGATAAAGCGTAAATGACGGCGGCAGCCAAGACGTAACAACCGACTATCCACAGCAACGCCGTGATCAAAGGCAGCCACCTCCTTTTTGTGACAGCATATGCCGTGCAGCGCCCAGAGGTTACGGTCATTCATGGACAAGAGAGATGCCTATTTTATCGGTCTTCCCGGTCCATATTCATCTCCTGCGCTTGCCCCGCCATCCTCCCCTTCTTACCTCCCGCCCGAATGCCAAAAAAAGGACCCCCGCAACAATACGGAGGCCCTTCTCGTCCTTATGTATACTTGATTTATACTTGCTTAAAGCGTCACCCAGCCAAACTTGATCGAATGAATAACGGCTTGCGTACGGTCGTCCACTTCCATCTTCTGCAATATGCTGCTGACATGGTTTTTGACCGTCTTCTCGCTGATAAACAGGAATTCGCCGATCATCTTGTTGCTCTTGCCCTCCGCCATGAGGCGAAGCACTTCGGCCTCGCGGCGCGTCAGCGGGTTGTCCTCGCTCGGAATGAATTTCACGCCGGTCTCGCGCGCCGCCGCCGCTCCGGACGTTGCGCCGATCTCGTCGAGGTACGTCATGCGGCGAAGCTGGTTGATGAGCTTGCCCGTTACTTTGGGATGAATGTACGCATAGCCGTTGACGACTGACCGAATCGCGTTCGCCAGCGCCTCCGCCTCCATGTCTTTCAAGAGATAGCCGCTCGCGCCCTTGCGAAGCGTCTCGAAGACATAGCTTTCATCATCGTGGATGGAGAGTATAATGACTTTTACTTCCGGAAAAATATCGCGAAGCCGTTCTGTAGCCACCACGCCATTCTCGATAGGCATATTAATGTCCATCAGTACGACTTCCGGTTTGGTCTGATTGCAGAATTCGAGCACTTGAATGCCATCGTTACATTCGCCGATGACTTCCAAATCATCTTCCATATTGAGGATCCGCTTAAGACCTTCGCGGAATAGCTGATGATCGTCAGCGATCAATACTTTGATTTTGCGTTTACCGCTAGCAGCTTTGATTTCCATCGTCATTTACTCCTTTCTAGATTCAGCGTTGATGGGGATATGAATCGTAATCTTGGTTCCTTGATTGATAGCGGATTCGATCTCCATCCTCCCTTCGAGCAGTTCAACCCGCTCACGCATGCCGATCAATCCGAAATGGACGCTGTTCTTGACCTTAGACTCGATCTGATTCGTATGAAATCCGACACCATTGTCATTAACGACAATTTTCACCATTTGTACCTGATAGGTCATTTCGAGAGAGACAAAGGTCGGATTCGCATGCTTGAATGCATTGCTGAATGCTTCCTGTACCATCCGGTATACCGCAGCTTCCATCGCCGAGGGCAGACGGATTTCTTTGCCGATCGTGTCGAACTTCGTGCGAATCTTGCTTTTTTCTTCATAATCCTGAATATATTTGCGAAGGGTTGGCACAAGGCCCAAATCATCCAATGCCATCGGACGCAGGTTGAATATGATTTTGCGTATTTCTTCGATGCCTGAACGTACCTGACTCTTCAAGTCTATTAATTCGTCCTGCACGATTTGAAATTCCTGCTTCATCAGCATCCGTTCTGCAATTTCCGTCCTAAGCACTATATTTGCGAGAGACTGGGCCGGACCGTCGTGAATTTCCCGGGCGATCCGTTTCCGCTCTTCCTCCTGGGCCAAAATAATCTTCAGCCCGATCTGCTGACGGTTCTTGGCGGACTCCAGTATGCGCGTTACCTGATTCAGATCCCCTGACAGATACTCCAGGACCACATTGATTTTGGAAGCGATCGATTCTGCCCTCTCGATCGATTTCTCGACATTGCGGACCCGCTTCTGCAAGTCGTCGCGGCGGGTCTTGAGATACGTTTCCTTCTCGCGGAACATCATCAGATCCAATTGAAGCTGCGTTGCCTTCTCGTATGCGGCTTTGATGTCTTCTTCTTTATATCGGACGAAATCCCGGCTAACTTCAGTCAACCGGATTCTCGCCCTGCGATAATCCAGCTCGAGCATATCGACCTTATCGATAATCGTCCCGGCCTCGGTCAGCACTTGGTTCAATTCTTGGCCAAGAGAAAACATTTCCTTCCGCGCAGATTCGCAAATTTCAAAAATCTGATATTTGCTATCCTCCATGACGGAGACCGCATTTTTAATGACTCGATCTATATCCTCTACGCGATACTCCATGCTCTTCCAAGCCTACTTTCTCCATGTTCTACTACTTCTATCATAGCACAGATTTGATCGCAGGCACCCATATCATTCCACGGTAATCGTGCCCAGTTTGCCGTCCCAATTGACGACTAGGCCTAATTGCTCGGAAACGAGGCGAATCGGGACGAGCGTCCGTCCGCTGCGGGTAATCGGCGCCACGTCGGACTGTTTGCGCACGCCGGTGAGCACGAAGTCCTTGCTTCCGACCACCATCTCCAGCAGTTCTGCTCCGCGCAGCACGGAAACGCGCTTCAGCACGGCATCCCAACCGATCTGCGCGCCCATGGCTTCCGTCACGAAACGCAGCGGGAGGTAGGTCGTACCGTTCAGCAGCAGCGGCGCCACATCGAGCTGATACGGCTTACCGCCGACGGTCGCGTTCTTGGATCCGAGCTTCAAGTCGATCCGCGTCCGCGCCGGCTCCGGCACGACTGCCGGATATTGGAACGAGACATTGTCGAAGGCGAGCGTCCCGGTCAGCAGGCGTTCGTCTTGGCCGTCTTCCAGCGAAGCCACATAGAGCCGCTTCAGCGTTACAGGAGCCGTCATGCCTTCCGCTGCCAGATTGACTTTGATCGTCTTCCAGCCGCTCCAGTCCACCTGCTTGGCGAGCGTGATTAAATGCGAGGCGCCTTTGCCGTCGATAAACTCCGCGCGCACCCAGTTCAAGCTTTTATCGCCCATCACGTCGATCGTCATTCCGGACGGACTTCCGTCCACTTTGCGTCCCGTGCCGTTCAGTACGGCATAGGCCGCCTTTGTCCCGCTGCCATTCGTAAAATCATACTGCAGCTGTACGACGCTCGAACTATTCGAGCCCGATAGTCCCGACACGATGGAAGTCGTTCCAACTACACCATTCGTACCTTGGAACGAAATTGGATAGGTCTGCCTCTCGAAATCGTCGAATTTTTTATCTGCGCCCGCAGCCAGCACCGCCATCGAAGAGAAGCCGTCATAGCGTGCGATGGCATAACCGGCTTGCGCTGCTGGATTAACGGTACCGATCGTCAGGGTGCCGTTGTTCACCGTTCCCGTAAAACCGCGGAACTCCCACTTGACCGAAGAAGCCGGCAGCGTAAGCTTGCGGCCGTCCTTCAGCGTAACTTGAACGGGCAGCGCCATCGACTTGCCCTGCTCCAATACAAGCGAGCTGGCGTCTACCGTCATGGAAGCAATGTCAGCGCCGCCGATAACTTCAACGGCGAGCTTGTCGCTGACCGTGCCGGATTTAACGGAGATCGTCGTCGATCCCGCTTTCGTCGCCGTAAATGTATTGCCCGAGAAGCTGCCGAGCGCCGTGCCGGCCGTCCATACCGGCTTCAATTGGCTTGGATCGATCGGATTATAAAACGTATCGTACGCCTTCATCGCATACGCGGCCTGCTGGCCGATGAACAGCACGCTGCTGCCGCTTGCTTTGATCCCCATCAGCGCGCCGGAGGGCGCTGTCGAGAAGACGCCTAGGCCGTTCGCTACAAGGCGCTGCGTCGTGCCGTACTCTGTCGGGAATGTCAGCTGGGTTGCCGTCTCTCCAAGCGGACGCGATATCATCGTCGTGGAACCGCCCCCGTCGAGATTCATGCCCTTCCATACGCCCAGCTGTACCATTATCTGCTGCAGCTCCGCGAGCGTTACGCCTTGGCTGTGATCGCTGTCCTCGACCGTAATGATGAGCGCCTTCTTGCCGTCCTTCGTATACCCCAACGCCGTGCGTGCACGATCGGAATTCGGACTGATGCTGCTCGGATTGCGGGAGTAGGCTGCCGCAGCGCCGCCGTCGACCAGAATGGTATGGCCGCCGATCAGCATTTGCAGGGCATCCGGGTTGATTTTCTGCCCGGTAGACTGCGCGATCAGATTGTAAGCGGCCGTTACCTTCGTCCCCACCTGCAGATGCGCGCGCGCAAATTCGGCCGCTTTGCCATGCGTCCGCAAAATATAGCCGTCCGCCGGGATGCTGCCCGAGATCATTTTATTGTCCGCAAACTGCGTCACGATGCCGTTCTGCACGAGTACTTCCGTCGGCGTCGTGGAGCTGTCGCTAACGTCCGGTCTCGTCTGGGTCCAGGCGCTCGTGTAGATATGCATGGTATTCGCATGGCTGTAAGCATCGTTCGGCTCCGTCTTATAAGCAGCCTTGTTGATACCGGAAAGGGGGAAGACCGAACCATCGGCCGCGGTTACGTTTCCTTCGAAACCATAGGTATCGATTGTCGGTTTATGATCGGCCGTTAAGGCGAAGGCGTACATGCCTGTCAACTGAGACGGGCTCGACACCAGCTGGCCGCCGGTTACTTCTGCGCCGATCGGGGCGCCTTTGCCGTTCGCCGTATTGAAGTAATCTCCGTTAACGCCCGCAACCGCCCCGGAGTTGCTCACCATGCTCCCGACGGAGCCGACGCCCGAGACCGAACCCGTCTTGCCGTTCATGACATCGAGCTTCACGTACGGATTCGTCAAATCCACCTCTATGACATGCACGGCCGACGGCGTCGCCCCCGCCTTGCTGATCCAGCTATAATCGACACGTTTCGCGCCGGACGTAATCATTTCCTGGCTGGTCACGGCCAGCTTCTTGACTGCCGCTTGCGTGACAGCCGCTGTTGTCGCCGCTTCGTTCGCAGCCGCAAAGGCCGGCACTGCAATCAGAATCGGCTGCACGAGCAATGAAGCTCCGAGCGTCCATATGAGCAATCGTCTGCCGTTTCTTGCCGGCATCCGTTTCATCTTGTGTTCATTACGCATCTCTCTAGCAACTCTCCCATCACAAAGTCTAGTTAGTTAGACTATGAAACCGCTGGAAAAGTTACGGATGATAGAAGACTCCTATCAACATCTTTCGACCGACAAAAAAAAGCTATCCGCGTCTATTCGACAGGATAGCCCTTTTCCTACTCACTTGCATCATTCTACTAGATATCCAGGAAGCCTAGGTAATTAAGCAGCCGCTTCACCATGACTGCCGCCTCTGCTCGCGTTGCTTGGTTCTTGCCGCCGAATGTCGACGACGTCTGACCGTTGATGATCTTAGCCTGGACAGACTTTGCCACATCCGTCTGCGCCCAAGTGCCGATTTTGCCGCGGTCGCTGAACTTCTTCAGAATGTCGGCGGCCGAAGTGCTCAGCGAAATTTGAACGCCTGCCGCGCTGGCCGCGCGAATCATCATCGATGCCATCTCTTCACGGGTGACCGGGTTGTTAGGCTTGAAGGAACCGTCCGTCATGCCTTGGACGATGCCGGCCGTCGCCGCTGCGCCGATATAGGCAGCCAGGCTCGTGGACGTGTTCACGTCCTTGAACTTCGCCGCTGCCGCCCGGTCGCCGGTAAGCCCCAGCCCTTTCGCGATAAACATCGCGAACTCGCCGCGCGTAATCGCCTTGTTCGGCGCGAAGGTGGTCAGCGTATTGCCTTCCACGATGTACTTGTTGGCAAGCAGTAGAATATCGTTGCGGGCCCAGTGGTTATTCAAGTCGGTGTAACTGGTGGCGCCTTTCATGACCGCGTATTCACTGTTGCCTTTGCGTTTGAACGTAATGACGGACTGGTTATTCACTTGCTTCACTTGCGTCGGTACGTAGGACAGCTTGCCGGACTGCGGATCCAGCCATACGACTGCCACTTGGCGGCCGTCTAAGCTTGAAGCCGTCGTGATCGTGCGCGTCACGTAACCGTTCAAATTCTCGACGGTCTTCGTCTGACCGTTGTTCGTTACGGACAGCTGGAAGCTGATCGGGTTAACGAGCGTTTGCGCTCTCGCGATACTCAGCTGCGTGTTCAATCCGGTTGCAAGCGAGCTCGCGTTGGTATCGATCGAGACGATCAATTGGCCGACAGCGCTGCCAGCATTCATCATTTGCGCCAGCTGCATGAAATTGAGCGCGCTGAGCGGAATTTCGTACGTGACCGATTTATAGGCCACCATAATAGAGGCATTAGAGGTAAGCTTCTTCACATCCTCCAGTGCGCCAAGAGGCAATGCCACTACAGCCGCGTCTTCCGAGTCCGGAACGGTAAAGACGACGCGCGGAGCCATGCCGCTTACGGAGCGTATCGTATTATAGGCGTTCGTTACCTTCTCCGAGGACAAGGCATACTGATGCACGGATTTGCCGGAAGGCGATACTGCCGATGACGTAGTTGCGGCCGATGTTTTAAACAATAATCCGCCGCCTTCTGCCGTGTCGAAATCGCCGCTTGCGTTATCCGCCCATGTCGTCTGGTTGGCCGCTGCTGAATCGGTGAAAGAAGCCGGCATTACGCCAGAGGTCGATCTCGGGCCGTATCCCGAATTGCTGTAGGTAACCTTGACGGTATCGCCGATATTAACCGGTGCCGACAGCGTCAACACCACCGCGGAGCCGCTGACCGCCGTATTGAGAATCAGCCGCGATGCATCGTTTACTTTGACAGCGAACTGGGATCCGGAAGGAACATAGCTCGTATTTAGCGCCGACGAGAAGCTGAGCGTAATCGTGCTGCCCTTGGCGATGATGCCATACAGGCTGAGTGACGATGCACTCCCGTTATTCGCAGGCATATTGCTGAAAGCAGAGGCGGCATTCCCGCCCAAGTCCGACAAGGCAGGCGATCCCACGACATAGGAGACGAGTACGGAATCTCCTGCGGACGTTGCGGACGAAAGCGTGAGATACACTTGCGCGCCGCTTACGCTGACGCTGCTGACTGCACGGCTCGATCCATTCACGGTCACGTAGTATGCCGTTCTTGGCGGTGTAAGCGACGGATTCAGCGCCTCGTCATAACCGAGCGTGATCTGATATCCGGAAGCCGCTACCGATTGCAGAACCGGCACCTTCTGATCTTGACCGTTCTGAATATAGAACTCGTTGAAAGAAGACAGCAAATTCCCAGCCAAATCCTTGAGTGCATACGACGAACTGTAGTTATAGTAGGAGACCGACACCGTTTGTCCGAATGTCGCTGCCGTCCCGCTGTACGTCAGGAATATAATATTGCCGGAACTGGAGATGCTAGTGACGGTTCGGGAGGACCCGTCAATCCTCAACGAGAACAGCGAATAAGCATAGGAACTGGCCGGAGTCAATTCTTCGCTGAAGGTTAACAGAACCGAATTGCCGGTGATCGACCCATTGACTTGGTACGGCGCCGTCGTATCCGCGACGTTCGTAACGTTCACATTGGAGAAGCTGGCAGCCGCGACGCCGGACAAGTCTTTGATCGGCGTCGTTCCAGCCGTATACGAAACTTTGACCGTCTGACCGTAAGCGACCGCGCTCTGCAGCGTCAGCGTCACGACTTGGCCGCTGATGGCCACGCCCGTCACCGAGCGCCCCGAACCGTTCACCGTCACGTAGAAGTTTGCAGCCGACGGTATCGCAGCTTCATTGAGGTTCTCGTTGAATGTAATTCTGATCATCGTCGTACCGACCAATTCCGCTTTCGAAACTGTCGGCGCGCCCGTCGTGTTGCTGGACGTCCGGAATGTCCACTGGTATTGATTGAGAATGCCGTCAAAAGCATTCCCCGCTAGGTCGGTTACCACGCCCGCCCCCATCTCGACATAGTAATCGGTGCTAGCCGTCATTGTACCCGTCACTGTAATCAGTAGTTTACGATTGTTTGTTGGGTCGATGGATAACGTCGTCGGGAAGCTGGTTGTGCTGCCGGATACCCGTTTAATGCTGATCGCCGATGAATTCGTACCCAGCATGATCGGTTCGCTGAAAGTCGCTTCCAGCTTGGCGCCTTGCAGCGGAACGTTCGTCGCTGCATTGGCCGGCAATTGCAGGACGAGCGTCGGCTTGACCGTGTCCGATGTCACCGTGAACCGCCACGCGTTACTCCCGCTTGCGCCGGAGATGCCGGCATAATAATTCCCCTTGGCATCGGAGAATGCTTGTCTATCGATCTCGACGTAATATGTCGTATTATTCGTATACGACTTGTTGACATTGGTAACCGTGATCTTCGCTGTTCCTCCGCCAGTCACGCTTGAAGACGTTACTGGAATGCTCGCGAATAACGCACCGGACGGATAGGAACGAATCGTAATATTCCCTGTTCCCGGATAGACCGGCTCGGAGAAGTTCAACTCCAAGCTTGGCGTCAGTGTCGCCTGCGTATTTAGGGGCTTGCGGTCAGCGTCAATTAACGTCGGAGGCGTTTGATCGTTGCCGGGATCCGTACTGAAGCCCCATGCCCTTGCATCCGAGATGCCTTGATAAAGCGAGTTCGAGTCTGTTGCGGATTGGAAGGCGTTTGTATCAATCAGCACGTAGAAACTCGTATTCGCAGGCAAACCGCCAGTCGGCGTTATCGTCACATCGGTTCCATCGCCGTTATTGACGTAAGTTACCTGACTTGCGTCCGTTACGCTGATCTGGCGCACGCTGGAATTGTCAGAAACTTTGTTAATCCAGATATAGCCCGCGTTCTTTGCGACCTTGCCAGGGAATCTAAGAACCAGCGGCGCGGAAACGCTGACCCCGTAGGCGCCATCCATTGGTGACAACGTTGGTGTGCCAAGCGGCGGCGGCGATGTCTTAAACTTCCACGCCGGCGCGTTAATGAAGGAATTATCGGCCGCATCTTTGAAGGCACCGTCCGGTATAACGACGGCATATTCCGAATTGCCTTGCAGCACGTTCGGCAGCGTAACCGTAATCGTCGAAGTCGAACTGCCGCTAACGCTCGTCGAATTGACGCTGATCGCCTGAGTATCCGACGATTTTAATGTATTGGTAACCGTAATGATTCCGCTTGCCGCGTAGACCGGCTCGCTGAAATTCATCGTAAGCTTCGTGCTTACGCCAACCGTATCGTTATTGGCCGGAACGAGCGGTGTTGCGTTACTTAAGACCGGCCTCTCCTTATCTTCAGCAGCCGTTCTGAAGCTCCAGTCCAATGCGCTCGTCAGCCCGAGAAAATTACTGTTATCGCTCTCGCTGACGAATGCGCCCGGATCAATGGTCACGTAGTAACTGGTATCTGCATTAAAGTTGCTGCTTGGCGCAATCGTGACCACGTTGCGATTATTGCCAGTCCCGATGACGACATTGGTGCTGCCGGCAGCATCGAAGGATTCGACGAGCGCATTCGTCAATTGCTTATGAATCTGTATCGTCGCGCCGCCCGTTCCTTTCTTCACGTTCTGATCAAATGTAATGACAAGCTTGGCATCCGTCCGCACATTCGTCGCGCTGGCCGACGGAGACTTGCTTGAAATAACCGGCCCGGCGGAGTCAGCCTTGACCGGAATCGGTTTGGCGATCAACCCGCCCACGACGAATTGAAGGACCATTATCGCTGCAATGAAGAATGATACCCATCTGTGATTTCGGACCACAATTACCCACTCCCTAATTAAAGACACTCGTACTTTATTTTTCGGCTGGAGGACGCTCGAAATGAATACGTTACCGCAAAAATCAGCCTGCTAATTAGGGAGCTTCTCAATGCGTTTAACGTTCAGAAGACACGAAAAAAGACCACTCCATTAAAGGAGCGGCCTGTATGGCGTTCTTCATTGTCTTAACGAAGCGCGTCGGATTTCAATTTATCTGCTTTGTCCACGCGTTCCCAAGGAACATCGATGTCCGTACGGCCGAAGTGACCGTAAGCAGCCGTTTTTCCGTAGATCGGGCGACGAAGGTCAAGCATCTTGATGATGCCTGCAGGACGCAGGTCGAAGTTGTTCTTGATGACTTCTACAAGCACTTCCTCGTCGACTTTGCCCGTGCCGTACGTATCCACGTTGATGGAAACCGGATTTGCTACGCCGATTGCGTAAGCCAATTGGATTTCGCATTTGTCCGCAAGGCCAGCGGCTACGATGTTTTTGGCAACGTAACGTGCTGCATAAGCTGCGGAACGGTCGACTTTTGTAGGATCCTTGCCGGAGAATGCGCCGCCGCCGTGACGAGCGTAACCGCCGTACGTATCAACGATGATTTTACGGCCAGTCAGACCGGCATCGCCTTGAGGACCGCCGATAACGAAACGGCCTGTAGGATTGATGAAGTATTTCGTTTCTTCGTCAAGCCATTCTGCTGGAACTACAGGTGCAATGACATGCTTGCGAATGTCCGCTTGGATTTGCTCCAGTGTTACTTCTTCCGCATGCTGCGTGGATACGACGATCGCATCGACGCGAGTCGGTTTGCCGTCGACGTATTCAATCGTTACTTGCGTTTTGCCGTCCGGACGCAGGTAGTCCAACGTGCCGTTCTTGCGCACTTCGGACAACTGACGGGAAATACGGTGCGCGAGCGCGATCGGAAGCGGCATCAGTTCAGGCGTTTCGTTCGATGCAAAACCGAACATCAAACCTTGGTCGCCAGCGCCGATATCTTCGTTCTCTTGACGAACGTCTACGCCGTCACGGGATTCAAGCGCAGCGTTAACGCCTTGCGCGATATCCGCGGATTGCTCGTTAAGCGACGTCAAAACCGCGCAAGTGCTGGAGTCGAAGCCGTATTTTGCACGCGTGTAGCCGATTTCTTTGATCGTGCGGCGCACGATTGCCGGAATATCGACATAATCCGCACTGCTGCTGATCTCGCCGATAACAAGCACCAAGCCTGTAGCGACGGATACTTCGCACGCTACGCGTGCATATGGGTCAACTTCCAGAAAAGCATCCAAAACCGCGTCAGAGATCTGATCGCATATTTTGTCGGGATGTCCTTCCGTTACAGATTCAGACGTGAATAGATGACGTCCTTTTAACGACATGATACCTCAACCTCCTGCAACTCGAATTTCTAAGTATGATGCATAATATGCACATTTTGCTGGGACTCTATAAGAAATCGTCGTCCCATACGGGATCTAACGCTGAACGTTTCGATTCCAAGGTGAAACGGTGTCGCCGTCTTATAACGGCTAGTGAGTTTCATTCCGGAGAAATCCAGGGGTAGGAATAAGTAAATCTTGGATTCCAAAAAATGAACCTTTTCCGATGTGGAAAAGGTCTCATTAAGAACTCTCTAAAACAGTATGATACCGAATCTGTCGCTTGGTGTCAATGGATGACAGTCTTTATGGGCTTGGCTTTACAGACCTTTTAATATTTGCTCCGCCTGCTGGACAAGCCTTCTCGTGATGTTGCCGCCAATGAAGCCGGCATCCCGCGTAGCGATCTGCGACCAATTGACATGCGCCCCGCCGCCTCCCGACGTACCGCCCAATTCTGACGCAAATTCCGTATCGGCACCGCCTGCGGAGCCACCGGACATTAAGCCCAGCTCAGCTGCGATTTCGTACTTCATTTCATTCAATGCTTGAGCACACTCAGGAACGACCTTGCGATTACTTCTCGACATCGTAAGCACCTCCTAATGGGATGCTTGTATTGTGTGCCGATGACAGACATTCGAAGCGGATAAGTTGTTGTCAATCCGGGTAAAAATAACTACTATTGCACGAGAAGCTCATATTTGCCGCGTACCATCACGGTTAACCCCGTCTTTTGACCAGGAGCGGGCGTAACGCCTCGACCGCCGCGCGGGAATAAGATGAAATGATTATTCGGGACCGGCTTGCCGTTCGTAATATCCACTCCGTCCGTCAAATCCGATATGCCGTTGCTGTCTGCGCTATAGACCACGGCTTTTCCCGCACGAACGATGAACTCCGCCCCATCATCCGCGATTAAGAACTTACCAACCGGTACGGTTACCACTTCCACCTGCTGACCCTGATCAGCTTGTCCGCCGGATTGTTTACCAACCTCGGCTTTAACCAAGTCAGCTACTTGTTGATCAATGTAGCTTTTCGTAACGACCGGGTCGTTAATGGAGCCTGGGGTAACAGAAGTACTGTCTCCTTCTGCCATCGTCGGTATCTTTAATCCGACCCACAATGCGGCCCCCACAACTGCAACTGAGAGCGTCAACTTGTATCCATTTAACCTCACGCGTTAGTCCTCCTTGCCTCTCTTCATCTTGCATTTGTCATACTAGACTTATATCGGCATGTGCCTCTGTTTTCATGAAAAAGAGCCGACTGTTTCATAGCCGGCTCTTCTCAGGTTTAGGTTTGGATGCGGAATTCTTAAGGAGTCGTCGTAAACCAGTTCATTTCTTTGCTTGCCAGCAGCAGTTTGCTATTTTGGAAGACGTCGTACACATTTACTTTATACGTGTCATAGTGCAGGATTTTGGATTGAATTGCAGTATCGTTGTCGAACGCGATCGTTAACGGGCTATCCTCGGTCTCTACCAGTACTTCATCATTAGCTGCGCCGGTTAAGAGAGAGAATTGCTTGGAATAAGTCAAATGGTTATTATCTTGATTCACGAATTCAACCAATAGCTTATGATCGCCAGTAATGACTTCGTAGTCGTTGTTTTTCGCTAGATTATAATCCAACGTCATTTTCAAGCCGTTAACATCATACTGACCCGCAACGCTAAGGAAGGCATTGATATAATGCAGTCCGAGCGTGTATCCGGCAAATTGGATTTTTCCGAGGTCGGAGCTTGTTACCGGTGCAGACGCGCTTAATGGATAGGAAACCATATTTACAAGTACAGGGTTTGCCGCAGGCGTGTCCGTATCTCCTGTTCCAGATCCGCTACCCGATGTTCCAGTACCGCCAGTTCCGCTATTACTGGAAACAATCGATTGGCCCAAAATCAAATTATACGACGACGTATCGAAGCTCTTCGGAATCTCTGCATATGCGCTGAGCAGAGCTTTGCCGCTTGGCGAAAGCTTGTCTTTCACGGTCGCGAACTGAACCGGAATGACAATGCCTTTCTTATCGACGATATAACCGCCTAGTGGCGCAATTGCCGCAGATCGCATTTCGTTATTGACCGCTTCGAATTCTGCGTAGAAATTATTTTTCGTTGTACCGTTGAAAACGGCCGTACGCAGCACGTTAACGGTGGAACGTTTGCCAATGCTCTTGATTAAGTAAGAGTCTTCCTGCTTTTTGAACGGAATCGCACTTAAGCTTTGCGCATTGAATTGATAGAGCTGTTTGCCTGCTTTATCCTGCACCGTCTCCGTGCTCACAAACGTGATTTTATCGATCGCAGTCGTGTACGGAATTTCGGAGTAAACAACGAAGTCCGCGGAGGCGCCAGGACCGATCGTTACCGAATCATCCAGGGCAATCGCCTTTTGCTCCGTGCCGATCTTCACGCCGTTCACCATGAAATATCCGCCTAGTGCCGGAACCTGCTCGGCTGCCGTGCTCCTGTTCGTCACCGTAAACGATGCCACAAGCATGTCATCCTCGCTCGACGGCGCGCGTTGAATCGTGTTCAGCTTCACAGCAAAATCATTGTAGATAAACGATCCGCCTAACGAGCCTTGCTGGCTCGCAGATTGAAGCGTATACGTTCCGACATTATACGCTTTATCTTTATCCGTTGCTTGCGTCTTCACGACAAGCTTCGCATTCGTTAAATTTACGGTCGAAGGGATTTGTCCGGACAGCGCAAAGGTTTTCTCGATTTTCGGAAGCAGTTTACCGTTATCATCTTTCGTGTAAGACAGCGGATAGTTGGTGCCGGACGCCGTCACAAGGAAATAGTCCAGTGCCGGATCGGCAATCGCGACCGTTCCGTTATTCGTCATCTTAAACTCTACCGAAACATCTTTGCTGCTCGTCCCCTGGGAGACGTAAATTTGACCAGCCAGCGTATTAACTGGCGTATTCGATAGCGTGACCGATTGCGATTTGCCCACTCCAGCAGCCTCGGCATCTACCGGATTTTGAATGGTATACATGCCAATGATATATGCATTTGCTTTATCCGATGCTTGGGACCGCACGACAAGGCGCGCATTCGTTAAGCTTACGTTCTTAGGAATCTGTCCGGTCAGCGTAACACTGGTTTCAATATTCGGGAGCAATTTGGCATTATCCACTTTCTCATAGGACATTGGATAACTTGTACCGGAAGCAGTGACGATATTGTAATCCAACGCTGGATTATCGACCGCGACCGTGCCGATATTCGTCATTTTAAACTCCATTGAGACGTCTTTGCTGCTCGTCCCTTGGGAGACAAACACTTTATCTGCCATTGTATTGATTGGCGAATTCGTCATGTAAACCAATTGCGACTTACCCACGGCCGCGGCAGCCACCGGACTTGGAACCATATACTTGCCGATGATATAGGCACTTTCTTTTTCAGTCGCTTGGGATTTTACGACAAGTTTCGCATTCGTTAAATTGACATTCGACGGGACTTGTCCGGTTAACGTCACGGTTTTCTCGATATTTGGAAGCAGCGTGGCGTTATCTTCTTTCATATAGGACAGAGGGTAGCTTGTACCCGATGCAGTAACGATAAAATAATCAAGCGCCGGATTCGCAATCGAGGCCGAGCTGATATTCTTCAACTTAAATTCCATCGAAATATCTTTACTGCTCGTCTCTTGGGATACGAATACTCGACCTGCCGTCGTATTGACCGGCGTGCCCGCCATATATACCATTTGCGTTTTGCCAGCCGCTGCTGCGGCCAATGGTTTCATTGCTGGCAAGGAGTAAAGTCCGAGTGGCAGCTGAAGTTTACTCGCTTCATCGTTCTGCGCGACTAAGAGCGACAGCGGCTTTCCGGCAACAGCCAGCGGAATGGTTGCACGCAGCGTCACGATTTTGCGTTCATTCGGCTGAATGGTCATTTGATCCATACCGGAAGCGGTCACATTATATTTGGAGAAACTATCCGTCTGTACAAAGAAGTTCATCTTTGACAGATCGCTAGATTGGAAGCCAACATTCTCTACGAGAAGGTTTACGACCAAATACGCATTCGTTGCATCGGTTGTTATGTAAGACTGTTTAATTGCACTGCGAATTTTATTGTTATCGTAAAGCATGACTGCAGCTTTATAAGGTGCAATTCGATCCGTTCCATTCGCGGGATAGGCGATATTCCCCAATACTCGCTCATAATCCGCCGCCGAGAAATCCCATTTCACGACCTGGAACGTAAGGTCGGTCAGCTTGGTTTGGCTGTCGACTGTCGTGTAATAGGTTAAATATTGCGTAGATTTGGCCGGAATATCTTTGATGTCCTTATCGGCATCGATAACCGTTGTCTTAAAAGACTTGCCTGACTTCGTCTTCACGCGAAGCCAATAATCGATCAAATCGAGCGAGGTATTCCCGTTGTTGGTAATACTTACCGAATACACGAGAACCTTGCCTTGATTCTGCATCGTCAGATGTACATCTCTAATACTTAAGTACGCCGATGCGTTCAGTTTGACGATCTTACTGGAAATCGAGTTCGTCGTCGTACTTGCCGCAGCCGAAACCGGCGATACGGAGAAGTCGACATTCTGAAACAATAAGGCCGAACTTGCTAATGCCACTACCCCGAGCTTAACCCACTTCTGTGCCACGAACATCCCTCCAGATATCTAATACTCTAATAGACGCTTGAATGATTGAATTAGTTTCATGCCATTCTTCTTTTTTGAGTATAGCGCTCTGAGATGAAGGGGATATGAATCTATTTGCATAGCATAAAAAAAGCAGACGAGGAAATCCTCGTCTGCTTTTCGTGATGAGTTAATGATTAAGCATTTGTTACAAGCACTGCAGTGTCTTGTACGCCATTGGAAGTGATGTACGTGATTGTTGTGCTTGCGCTCGCTGTAGTAGCTGTGATTTCTTTAGTAGCTGCATCATACGTAGCGATGTTGTCTGTGAAGAGAATCAGACCGTTTGGATTCGCGATTACGATACCGTATTGGTCTTTTACAGTTACAACAGGCGTTACAACGTCATTAACCGTTGTGTACTCGTCTTTGTCGAACTCAACAGTTTTAGCAACTGGAGCTTCTTCGGATACCGTTACTTCTTGATCGGACACTTTCGAGCCGTTGTAGTATGCGGATACCGTTGCTTTACCAGCTTTAACGCCGGCAACAGAAGTACCGTTTCCTGCTACAGTCAGAACGTTAACATCCGAGCTCACTACGAATGTAGGAACGTTGTTAACCAGTGCTACAGTCGTGCCGCCAGCTGTTTTACCAACAAGCGTTACGGCTTTCTCATGACCAACTACTTTAGCAGCGTCAGAGTTGCCATAGAGCGTGGCGATCGTGTCGATTGCGTAGGATTTGATGTCGCTGGATTTAACGACAGTTACATCGAACGTGTAGTCAGCAATTGCTACTGCTTTACCGTCTTTATCCACATTGCCAGCAATGTTGGATTTAACAGTGATTGTAGCAGTACCAGCTGCTACGCCAGTCAACTTGCCGTTAGCTACGGATACGATGCCGTTGTCGCTGGAAGTAACCGTTACACCGCCAGTGATATCAGATACGCGACCATAGTTGTCTTGGATCTTGATTTTAGTAGCATCGAAATCGTTGGATGCGCCAACTTCATACGTCGTTGCAACGTCGTGGATGCTGTCCACTGCCGTATACCATTTAGCCGGTTGTACGGAGATGCTAACTGGGTTAGCTTGAAGTACGCCGTTAACGTATACGTAGATTGTAGTCGAACCTGTTTGTGTGAAAGTGAATTCCAATTCGCCTTTAGCGTTTTTAGTAGGAACTACTGGTACGCCGAATGCGTTGAAAGTTACTTTGTCAGCAGTGATGTTCGCGTCTTTAGCCGCGATCGGAGCGCCGAATTGGTCAACCGCTGTGAAAGGAAGAACAACTTTCTCGTTTTGAACGATCAACGAGCCGGAGTTGCCCAGTTGGAACGTGCTGATCGCTGCGCTAGCGTTAACAACTACGGAAATCGCAGCATTTGCACCTGTAGCAGGGTTAGTTACTGTCAGGTATACTGTACCGGACTTCAGCGCGTTGAACTTAACTACGCCGTTCGAATCAACTTTCAATTCTTTAACGATAGCTGCGTCGCTGGAGTAGAATACCAGACCAGCTGCGGACTTCGTGTTAGCGGAAAGGTCAATTGTAGTGTTGATTGGCAGTTTAACCGCTTTGCCATCCGCATCTACCATGGACAGTGGCAATACGTATCCGTCTTTAACGACGATGCGCGAATCGCCAGTTTGCGGTTGTACTTGACCCAAAGTAATAACTGTAGCTGCGCTGCCGTTCGTGATTTTCAGAACTTTGTTAGCAGACAGACCAGCCGATGGCAATACAGCCGTGACAGCAAAGCTATCGCCGATCTTGAACTTCGTGCTGTCGCTCAGATCGATAGTGTTCGTGTTGCTTGCAGCGGAGAAGCCGCTCGTGATGTCAACAGCCGTGATTTGCGGCGACGAAGTGTACTCTTCACCGAATTGGTTGTAGACTTTCACGCCCAGATCTTGGTTAGCTGCGTTTTGGATCGAAGTTGCGCCGATGTCGATTTTCTTAGGACCTTCAGCTTCAACTTTCAGGTTGATAGCGTCGCTGCCTTTAACTGTCAGTGCATAGTCACCAGCTGGCAGGTAAGCTGCCGCCAGAACTGCGGATTGACCGTCAGCCGCGAACGTTGCTGTTACAGGGAATGTAGTAAGGCCGGATTTCAGCTCGTAAGTCAGAGCTTTTTGGTCAGCAGCGGATACTGCTTGGTTGAACTTAACTGTTACTTTTTTAGCGCCTGTTTGTGCTGCTTCAGTCGCTTTCAAAGCTGGCAGTGTAACTTCAACTTCGTAGGATTTGCCGTTGTAGTCTACGGATACTTTAGTAGCTACGCCTGCAACCAGTGCAGTTGTCAGTTCTTTCTTAACAACGCCAGCATCGGAGAATGTTACTTCGATGTGAGTAGCGTCAACAACTTTAGTGGAAGCTACAGTTGCTTCTGCTGCGCCTTCAGCGAGGTCATAAGTAACGTTTACCAACAGGTCGCGAGTTGCGTTTGTTTGGTAGGAAGGAAGCTCAGGAAGAAGGCCGGCTTTGATTGCTGCTGCAACATAACCTTTAGCCCAACCGGATACTGTACCAGCAACTTCTGCGTCAGCGATTGGTTCTACACCAGCAACCAAGTCAGCTACTTTAGCGATTTGCTCGATCGATACTTTACCGGATGGAACGAACTTGTTGTTGCCCATGCCGTTCATGATTTTCGCTTCAGTTACAGCGCCAACGAATCCAACTGCCCAGTGAGTAGCAGGAACGTCCGTGTAAACTTTTGCTGCAGCTGCGTTCTCTTCCAATTGGGAGAGTTTCGTAAGTACTTTCGCGAACTCAGCGCGAGTCATTTCTTTGTCAAGACCAGCATCGCCACCTGGGTAGCCGCTGAAAATACCAAGCTCTTTAAGAGCGTCAAACTTTTGTTGCGAAGTAAGGTCCGTTGCTGTTGGAGCTGCTGCGTCAGCGAATGCTACCGATGCCGTAGTCAGCGTCATTGCTGCTGCTACTACTAGAGATAAACTTTTTTTCATAACCTTTTTTTCTCCTCCTCTAAATACCTTCGGTTCTTGAGAGTTTTGTTTAGAATATTGTTTGCTCGTTTGTCTCATTGGCCGATTCACCCCCTTTCACGAGTTGAGCATGATTCGTATAATAATGTCTGCAAAAAGTGACTCCTTGTAGGAACTTGTCGCAGAATCTTGTAAACAAAAATAGACAAGAAAAAAATGGTAGGGTCTAAACGCCACTTTAACATTATACAATGGGCACCTACTAGCGTAAAGAGCAATTTCACAAATCATACCAAGCTCTATTACCCGTAGCTACAGGTTTCTAACTGCCATCGTCATGTAATTAAACGCACCGGTTTCGAAAAAGTTGCGCTGTCGATTAAAAAACTTTTAAAAACTTTTCACGACATGCTTCTTTCGAATTTGTCGATGAGTCATATGTATCAGGACAGATTGTCTACCACGTTTCTCATTATATGACGTTTGTCCTATTTCCGTCGATAGATAACATTTCCCATGTAAAGAGAACTCTAGCAATGGTTAGTAGCTAATGCAAGAACAAGCAGACTGCCCGGGATTCCCCCAGGCAGTCCTATGTCATCCAATTTAGTTCAGTTTAGGCAGACGCTTCAGATCGGCAAGAACTTTACCGACGATGATCGCTGCATCAGACCGGAGCAAGCTGGATTGCGGCTCGAACGTAAAGCCCTTCTTCGGATCCTTCGGATCTACCGGCGAACCCTGAATATAGCCCTTCTTGGCAATAGCAGTAACGGCTGCACGCGCGTAGTAGGTAATTTGAGCATAATCTTTGAACTGCTTCTGCAGATTCGCATTGATTTTGTTCGCATCCGTATCCAGTTTCGTATCCAGCGCTCTGGACAGAATGACGGCAGCCTCTTCGCGGGAAAGATTGTTCGTTGGTTCGAACGTCCTTGGCTGCGTGCCCCTGATAATCCCTTCACGGGCCGCGGTTTCGATATAACGGAAATCCCATAGTGCGTCTGCATTCACGATTCCCGGCACATCGTCAAAATGCAGTTTGCTAAGCTCATAGTTCAACGGAACGTCCAGAGCCTTGATCAGCATGCGGGCAAATTCGCCGCGCGATACGTACATATCGGCACCGAACTCATCCAGCCCTGCCGCATTCATGATGCCCTTGGAGTACATGGCCTCCATATAGTTACGCGCGTACGGGTGGCTAGTTACATCCGTGAAAGAGTACAACATCGATCCGGCAACATAGTAACCGAAATCGCTGAACGGAACCGTGATCGTATTCTTCTTCGTGTCGACGACGCCGCCGATATTCTCCCAATACTTGTTCTTCACGTCATAGCGGAATACGGTAACGATCGTACCGACCGTGTCTCGCATGCTTGGATCGAATGACAAGGTAAGCGACCCTTGTTTAGATGTCGTCAGAAGTCTGTCATCCGGCCGCAGATCATACGTTGGAACATCCGTTCCGTAGCTGCCTTTGGCGTTCGGGAACTGGTATGGATCCACGCCATATGTCAGCGGATCATAGTTGGCCGTCTTCAAATCATCAGCCAGGCCGGCATCGACCCAGAAGACCGGGCTCGCTTTGGTGAAGCGGTTCGGGAATTTGATTCTGAAGCTCGTACCAAAGCTATCCAACAAGGCATCAAAGTTCTGCGGCAAGGTTTCGAAATCATGCCGGTCTACGACGCCGTCTTCGGAGTTTGCAATTGCAAACAACAGTTTATGTCCCGTAAACACCTGATTCTTGTATTTATCCGGAGTGTTGTAATCTTTCCGAACCAATGAGGTTCCTTTCGGGAACGTCAGGGTTAACGAACCGTCGAACACTTTATTGGTGCTGCCCATCGCTTGTAGATATTGCGCACCAGGAATGTTCGTCGGAGCGTACGTAATATTGAAGAAATCAGTTGTTTTGTCATTTGCGTTGGAAATCGTAAACGTAATTTTGTTTACCCCAGGCTTAAGTCCTTCAACGACAGCATGATAAGCATCGTAATCGAAGGTACCGTCGTTATCCGCATCATACTTGATTTTCTCCGCGTTGACTTTGTTGACTACGACCGTTTCGGCGCTAGGAGCCTTAATGACTACCTCTACGAAGTTTTGATTCACGATCGCTTTGGTCGGCAGCAACGGGCGAACCAGGTCATACGGAAGCGCGATTGGATCGACTTCCAGACGGTAGCTGGATCTCGGGCCGGCAAGTCCGCTGTTGTAGACAAAGAAGTTATACACGCTGGAGCTGCCATCTGGATTCAACTGCTGCGTATCCAGAATGAACGAGAACGATTGCGTATACAAATCATAACTGACTGTTATGCCCGAGGCCGGATTATTAGTATTGATACTCGTATAAACAGTCTTTGTGTTGCTGTTATAGAGCTGCAGCTCATTTTGTTGTAAGTCCCAAGTGATAGGCGAAGTGAAATTCGTGCTATCGACTTTTAGAATGTATTTTCCCGCTGTCAAAGCGCCAATCGCAGTAGCGACGGCCGTTTCTGTCGTACCTAAATCAATAAAGTCGAAAGTTCCGTAAACCTTCATTTGCGACTTCTTTGTCGTATAGATGCTGCCCGACAACGTAAAGTCCATGTCATTCGGAATCGGATCGCTATTCACGTCATACGGGAAGACGCCAAGCGTATCCTTTGCCGGAATTTCCGGCAAATTTGTCGGTACCAGGTACACTTTAATTGTTTTCTCATAGGAGCTCTTCGTGCCTTGGTAAACGTAGCGAATCGAGTTCTCGCCCGTTACGAGCGCATCCAACACTTTTGCAGGATCGGCAGTAAAACGCGTTACAGCTCCATCCTGCGTTAATGGTACCAGGGTATTGTTGATATAGAAGTAGATAGTTTGTGGAACGTGAGTAGTCGTGTTTGCCACATAATGAATATCATCTGGATTGGAGATATTCAGAAGTTCACCAGCGAATGAATCCAATTTTCCCTCTACGAGGTTGGTTTGCCGGTTAGGATCTGTCGTATCGTCATCGATTTTCATATTATCGAATACTTGGTCAAAGGTCACATACGGACCGAAGAGCAGCGTAATCTTGGCCGATGCCGCAACATTCGTATTATCAAGCGAAACGTTAAGCGTCTGTGATCCTTCATAAGGCAGTCCGCTGACTTTGATCAAGTACCGAGTAAACGATGTCGGTACGCCGTTAACAACTTTCGTCACCGTATCCGGGGCAGCCAATGCTCCTTGCGTGATGCCTGAAGTCGTTGTAATTCCGCTGCCGCTTGTTGCACTCAAGATGGTGGCAGGAGTCGCTGATGCATTTCCGACCAGAACCTCGACCGCAAGCGGCAAATTATATATATTCTTGCCATCCAAGCCTACGCCTTCGATGCCATCATAAGCTCTGTCCTCTTTATATCCCGGCAGGTAATTGAACTGATAGACGTAAGGGGCGGCTGCGTTCAAGATTGAAAACGCATAAGTCGGGCTGGAATCAACGACACTTTGATTGTTGTTCAAGTACTTCTTCTCTTCGTTGACAGCCGATAAGACCAAGCTGTAATTACCGAAATTCAGTACGCTGCCCAAGTCAGCAGTCGCGTCTATCGTGAAATTATATACGAAAAACTTGCTCGTTGCCGTTACAGGAGTGGTGGTATCCAGCGTAGCTTGAATCGAACCGGATTTGTCTCCTGTCGTTGTGGTGTTATCGCCATCCTTCAATACATAGTTAACAGGAAGCACACCACTCGCCGGGTCCGGATGGGGATCCAGGATACCGTCATTATTCACGTCATTATACTGTTTGTTGGGAACGATTAATTTACCTGTCAACTTCGAATTATTCGGAGTCGTTGTGAGAAACTTGGGGCTGTACTCCAATGCGTTCTTGACGCCCCCGTCATCAATGTTAACATCATAGAAGGTAACGTCTCCATTATAGAAGGCGATCTCTCTCGTTGTTTTGACGGTTTGATTCTGGTTGGAGATCGAAATCGTGACAAGATTCTTTCCTTTTAATAAATTGATCGGCGAAGCGGCAAACGAATAGTTGTTCGTGCTGTTCACCGCATACGAGTGGCTGCTGTTGTTGACGTCGATCGTTACTTTGGTGGCGTTCGGCGCATTACCCGTAATGCTAATGTCGGCCGAGCTCTTGCCGCGGGAATATTGCGATTCCACGACCGTCGTTCCTAGTTCGCTAATCGGGAATACATTCCCGTCCAAGCTTGCTTTGAGGTCGTAAAACAACGGACCGTTCCGATAATTGATATAGATCGAGCTCGAGACCTGGCTGCCGCCTTGAATGCCCGTGAACGTAATACGGTTGAGTCCGGGGAACAATTGAAGGCCGTAAATCTGCAAGCTGAAGCCGTTAATATAGATATTGCTAGTCAAATTCTCGCGCGAATTTCCGATTTGATCATTAGTCGGATCAACATCGCCCTTCGTGTCGATGACTTGAAACACGCTGTACGTGATGCTGGATGCATTCACATTGTTAACGGATCCGTTCAATGTTACGCGCTCATCCGAAGTCGTGCGGGGGGATACAGGATCGTAACTCTCGTCCGGGAAGACAAAGCTGCCTGCAGGTGCCGGTGCTGCATTTGCAATAGACACGCCTAGCGGCGGCAATAGCTGTAATACGAGTGCGAGCATCAGTAGTAGTGCGCCTAGTTTCTTACTCACGGTAAACCTCCTCCAAAATGTAAATGCTTCAGCTGAATTCTGTATTGTAGTTATCGGTCGTATTTAGAAGAAAGTTTAGGCTCCGCGAAGAATTGAACCGGAATCGGTTTTTCAAAAATTGTAAAAAAAAAGCTTTGACCACTTGAAGGGTCAAAGCTTTTTTCAACCGTTATTTATTTCGACCGCGACTGCTCGGTTCGCAGCAGCAAACGCTGCAGGAAGCTGAGGAGCGGTCTTCGGGACTTGTCGACGATACCGATCAGCTCTGCGCCGATCTGAAGGAAGAAGACAAGAACCAGGATGACGCCGAAGGTAATCCAATTGGCGGCGGCGGATTGCACAATCGTAGATTGCAGCACCGCGCAAATTCCGAAGAATGCCGCAATCGCGTAAATAATCAAAACCGTCTTGCGGTGGCTGAAGCCGAGCTCGCGAAGGCAGTGATGCAGATGGCCTTTGTCCGGCGCGAAGATCGGTTTCTTGTTGATCCAGCGGCGAACGATCGCGAAGAACGTATCCGACAACGGAACGCCGATAATAAGCAGCGGTGTAACGAACGAAACCATCGTTACTTGTTTGAAGCCCAGCATCGAAAGCGTCGCAAGACCGAAGCCGAGGAAGAGCGACCCGGTATCCCCCATGAAAATCTTAGCCGGGTGGAAGTTATAGACCAGGAACCCGATAACGCCGCCAAGCAGCAATGCGCTTAGCAGAATAACAGGCGCGAAGCCCATGACTGCCGCCATGACCAGGATCGTGCCGATCGCAATACCCGAGACGCCCGCGGCCAAACCGTCCAAGCCGTCGATCAGGTTAATCGCATTCGTGACGCCTACGATCCAGAGGATCGTGATCGGAATACTGATCCAAGACGCTACGGGCTGCATCGCCTCGCCGAACGGAATGTTCAGCAGGTCGATCTTGACCCCGAAACCGAAGACGACTACGCAAGCCGCGATGATTTGACCTAGCAGTTTTACTTTAGCCGATAATTCGAAACGGTCGTCCAGTGCGCCGATGAGAACGATGATGGTTCCGCCTGCAAGCAGCGCGTTGACCAGGTTCTTATCGTAACTGCGGAAGAGCCCTTCAGGAATAAACGGTTGTATGGCGAAATAAGCGCCGATAAATGCAGCATATATACCCAAACCGCCAAGCCGCGGCATGATCTTCGTATGAACTTTTCGGTGATTCGGCTTATCGATCGCCCCGATTTTGTATGCCAGTTTAATGACCAACGGGGTGAGTGCCAGCGCGAGACATAACGCAATTATGAATGCGGCTGTATAGAGAACGACGTGACTCATTTCCATCTCCCTTTCATAGCTATCGCCGGATAGAATTATACGCTGTTTGCAAAAGAATCTCCACTCTCATTTTCAAGCAATTTTCACGAAATATACCGATATTTCGAACGCTTGGGCATGCTTTTGCGACATTTTCTTTCACTCACAGCGCTTTCGCTTCATTTTACGGCCGCATAACTACATGTCCGCAGTAACATAGGGTTCCATCAGGTTGCAGCTTCTATATCTAGATTAACGTAATTGAGAAGCAATTTGTTTCGCGGGCGTTCGCGCTTCGCGTTTCAACCGCTCGATTGCCGCTCCATGTTCCGCGCGCCATTGCGCAGACCCGTCAAGCAACCGCCCAACAGCTTCCGCAAAAGCATCCGGATCGAGCGATTCCGTCGTTCCGATCGGCTTCAAGCCGAGTCGGTTCAAGAATTGATCGATCTTGGGATCATAGGAAAGTCCGATCAGCGGCACCGACTGGTTCGCCGCATAGATCAGCGCGTGCAGGCGCATGCCGAACAGCGCGTCGCATCGGCTGACCTCGAGCAGCATCGCCTGCGGGTCATCGCCCGGCGACGCGATCTCGGCGGTGCTCTCGCCGAGATCGCCCAGTTGTTCCATCACCCGCAGGGACGCTTCCGCGTCCGACGGAGTGTGGAACGGGAGAAACCGCAGCCGCACCGCCCGGCTGCGGGCCAGCGCGCCAAGCGCGGCGGCTGCGCGCGCCAGGTCGGCCCCGTCCTTGCGCCAATGCCGCAAGGACACGCCGACCACCGGCGGCAGCGACGGCGGCGAATCCCCCGCCGCAGCTGCCGCCTGCGCGCCCGCCTCGGCCGCCCCCTCCGCGCCGGCGGCCCAACCCCCGCTTGCGGCTTCGCCCGCAAGCGGCAGCGCCATGACCGGATCGGGCACGACGTCGATCCGGTCACGCGAAACGCCCATCCGCCCAAGCAGCTCGGCGGATTCCGCGTCGCGCACGGACACGTACGCGCTGCGCCGCATCACGCCGCGAATCAGCCGGTCCATCCACCGGCGATTCACGGGACCGATGCCCTGCGCGTAAATAAACGTGGGCTTGCGAAGCAGCTGCGCCAGCTTGATAACGCCCGTATAATACGGGATCGTCGCGGCGCCGGTCGCATCCTGCAGCAAGCTGCCGCCGCCGCTGATCAAGCCATGGCTGCCGCGAAGCGCGCGAATGATTTCGCCGAGTTTCATCCGATGCACGGCTTCCACGCCGTACATCTCCGTCGTCCAAGCCGGATCGCCCGAGAGGACGACCGGCACGATTGTAACGCCTTGCTGCGCGCCTTCTTCTGCCAGTGCGAATAGGATCGACTTTAGAACCGCTTCGTCGCCGCTATTTCGAAATCCATAATAGCCGGAAATGACTACGCGCCGGATTTGAGCGATGTTTTGTTCGGTTTGAACCGCGGTGCCCATCGTTTCCATGCTCCTTCCACAACTTGCCAAACGCCCATCAGCACAAGTCCGATCAATGCGCCCAGCGCAAGGCCAAGCAAATCGCGAATCAAGGAAATCTGGAGCGGCGTATGAATATGCGCGAACGTATCGACCATGGACAGCTGCCCGATCGAACCCACTATGAATAATACCCACGCCGCGCGATATCGAAGCGCAACGAAGATACCGGCGAAGAAGAGCGGATGGGACAGCAGGAATTCTTTGGTTCTTGGCCGCACGCCGAACGTGTTTTCCAAGAAATTGCGGAACGTCAGTTCGAGCGACGAAGCCGAGCCTGCATTACCGGTACGGGACAAGTAATACATCGCCATAATGCCCAAGACCGCGGCCACGGCAACCCATAATACCGTAATCTGCATTTTCAGCACTCGCCTCACATTGCCGATAACGGACTCGCCGGTGTACAGCACCAGATAAAGCCCGGACAGCGCGATCGGCGCGAGATGAAGCAGGCTGACGCCGCGGAACTGTTCCAACACGAGCTTATACGTCATATTGTTGAGCAAGCCGACGACGAACGGAAGGCCGCACAAGGAAATCAATGAAGTTGTCGCAAAGATAGCGATGGCCATCAGGAACCGGCGTCCCGCGCTGATGCCTGGGAACACCCAGCGCATGCCGCCGTTAACGCGCCCTGGAGCGATATCGTCAGTGCCGCCGACAGGTCTGCGGTTGCCGACCGTATGCGTACGCACCCGGCGAATCGCCCAGATGACGGCCAGCGTCGGAGCGCTGATCGCCGCGCCGAGCGCAAGCCCCTGCTCGAATGTCGATTTGGACAACACGTACAGTCCTGCGCTTCCGATCAAACCAATAATGAAGGCCGGAACGGCAGCACCAGGCAAGAAAGCTTGGATAAGCAGCGCGATGAAGGCAATCGCCCCTAGCGCGACAAGCGCCTTAAGCGGCTTTTGCCAAGACGGAATCGAATAATCGAACTTCTCGGCCGGCCCAGGCGTGAAACCAAGCTTGTCCATTTTGGTTAGGAAGCCGTCCGGACCTTGCAAGGAGTTATAAATGTTTTCCATCGGATCCGTAATCATGGACTTCGCCGTGCTGCTCGAGGCAGCGGCATGGATATAGAACATCCGGATGCTCCGATCCTTCACGGCAAGCTGGAAACGGTCCGCAAGATCGATCGGGCTCTTGGCTGCCGCATCGCGAGCCGGGAGCGAATACAGTCGGGCTACATTATAATCCGTCAGATAGGCGAGCGTGCTCAGACCCTTCTGAGGAGTAGAATTCTCAATCGTCGTGATTCCGATTCGATGCTTGTTCAGCGAATCGGCAAACAGCGTCAAACTGCGCTGCTCCGCGTTGTCGGCATACCCTTTAACCGAGTTGCCGTCAAACAAAATGCGATTCACGCCAAGCGCTTGATACGAATCCAGCATCTTGTCCACTTCGGCCGCGTTATACGGGATACGGTCCGACAGCCGTGGAATGATGCGGAAACCGGCGTCGTGCAGCATTTGGAGCGTGGACGGGTCAGGCGGCATCACCTTCAGCATAGCATCCTCGACAGGCGTTTCCAGCTTCAAGCCGCTGCTGTCTTTGAAGCTCCAAGGCGATACGGCGATGCCCCAGCTTTCGAAAGTTGCTTCAATCATAGGACGCAGCGATTCCTCGTCCGCCTTCGAATTGAACAACACATACGTGTAATTCTCGTCTTTATCGTACGGCGTACCCGTCAGGTCGCTGAGCGTATCCGAGCCGTATAAGGAAACGCGCCCGATCCACTTCAGCGTCTGAAGCGAGGTTTCGTAGACGGCCATCGAGCCGATGCCGGCCGACTTCATTTTGACGAGCTCATCCTGAATGAATTGCTGCGGATGCGTTTTGTAGGCCGCGACTTGCATCAAATCACGGTAGTCGAAAATAATGTCGACCTGTTTAGACGTACGCTCCATCTTCCAACGCGTCGCGCCCACGGGCAACGCCGCGATAATACCGATGATGATCAAAATAACCAATACCGCAACGCCCTTGCGGTTCCAATGCTGCCAGTTCTGACGCACAACTTCCACTCCTTAACATATTTCCGGCGGGGATTGCCCCCGCCTGGAAGCTTCTGCTTATGCCTTGCTGTCTACGCGCTCCATCACGGCTGCCGTCAGCTTCCCGATGGCGTCTTTCGCCATGCTCAAGGATTGACTGCGAACGGCAAAATAAACTTTGATCTTCGGTTCTGTACCGGAAGGACGAAGGCAGAACCAGGAACCGTCCTCCAGCATGTATTTCAGCACGTTCTCCGACGGCAGGCCGTCCAGCCCCGGCAAGTAATCCAATACGGTCGCAACGCGTACGCCGGCGATTTCTACCGGTGGTTTGCTGCGCCAATCCTGCATGATGCCCGCGATTTGCTGCACCCCGTCTACGCCTTTCAGCGTACGGGACTCCAAATGCTCCAGATAGTAGCCATGCTGCGCATACAGCTCGAGCAGCACGTCGTACAACGTTTTCCCTTGACGCTTATAGTAAGCGGCCGCTTCGCAGATCAACAGCGAGGCAACAACCGCGTCTTTATCGCGCGCATATGTACCTGCCAAATATCCGTAGCTTTCCTCGTAGCCGAATAGGAACGTACGATTGCCGTTTTGCTCGTACTGGGTCATCTGCTCCCCGATGTACTTAAAGCCGGTCAGCGTATTGACGACCTCTGCGCCGTAGGAAACCGCAATGTCGGCGCCCATTTCACTCGTAACGATCGTTTTGACGATGACGCCGTTCGAAGGCATCTGGCCGCGTTCTTTCAGCGTGCCGAGCAAGTAGTTGACCATGATGGCACCGGACTGGTTGCCCGTCAATACGACGAACTCGCCCTCATTATTACGTACAACCGCGCCCATTCGGTCGCAGTCGGGATCCGTGCCCACAATAATGTCGGCGCCGATTTCCTGTCCCAGTTTGATCGCGAGCGCGAAAGCATCCCGCTCTTCCGGGTTCGGAGATTTGACCGTGCTGAAATAGCCGTCCGGCTGTTCTTGCTCAGGGACGATATGTACGTTCGACAAGCCTGCCTCCGCCAGCACTTCCCGCACGGGCATATTGCCCGCTCCATGCAGCGGCGTATACACGATGGTCAGATCCCGGCCAAGTCCGCCTTTCAACAGCTCGCTGTTCAAGCTTTGCGCGGCTACCGTACGAATATAATCGCGGTCTTCCTCTTCTCCAAGCCATTTCAGCAAGCCTTTGGCTTCCGCTTCTTCGCGGCTCATCCGCTTCACTTGATCGAAGGCAGTCACCGCTTGAATCGCGCCAATGACTTCCTCCGCATCCGCCGGAACGAGCTGGCAGCCGTCGGAACCGTAAGCTTTGTACCCATTATATTCAGGCGGATTGTGGCTGGCCGTAATGACAACGCCACTGGTCGCGCCGAGCTCTCGCACCGCGAAGGACAACTGAGGCGTCGGACGGAGCGCCTTAAACAGGTAGGCCGTCACGCCGTTCGCCGCCAATACCAACGCGGCATCCAAAGCGAATTCCGGCGAGTTGTTGCGCGAATCGTGGGCGATAACGACAGAAGGCGCAGACGACTTGCCAAGCGTCCAATTCGCCAAGCCTTGCGTCGCCTTGCCGACCGTATATACGTTCAACCGATTCGTTCCCGCCCCCATAACACCGCGAAGACCGCCCGTACCGAACTCCAGCTCGCGATAGAAACGATCCTCGATTTCCTTATCGTTTCCCCGAAGAGCAGCCAGTTCCTCACGAGTTGCAGCGTCTATAGAAGGGTCAGCAAGCCAAGCCTCATAACGTTCAACAGCCAATTGGTTCATCTCCAGCATCCTCTCCATGTATAATCTTTTCTTTTTCTTTTTCTTTCTGCTCCACAATGTTGTGCTGTTAGATTTCGGAATAAGCCCTGCTGAAAGAAGTGAGCCCGGAGGGCGGTGTGAAGCCGGAAAAGCGCAGCGTTCGCCTTTGTAGATGAATTTCCACCTATAAATGTCTTATTTAATCGGAAGAAATCCATCTACAACAGCGATTGCAGGCTCACACCGCCCGCAGGGCGAATAATCTTTCAGCTCAATTATTCCGGATCCTTCAGCGCAAACATGATCTCCCCTTCGGCCACCACTTTATCGCCCACCTTAGCGGTTGCTTGTCCCTTGCCGATCGGCCCTTTCAGGCGCGTGATTTCCACTTCCAGGATAAGCGTGTCGCCAGGCGTTACCTGTCCGCGGAAACGGAAGTTGTCGATACCGGCGAAGAAACCGATTTTGCCGCGGTTCGCTTCCACCATCAGAATCGCCACGGTGCCGACCTGCGCCAGCGCCTCTACGATCAATACACCCGGCATAACCGGGTAGGCAGGGAAATGTCCGGTAAAGAACGGCTCGTTCATCGTCACGTTTTTCAGACCGACGGCGCGTTTGCCTTCTTCCACCTCAAGGATGCGGTCAACCAGCAGAAACGGCGGGCGGTGCGGAATGATTTCCTGAATTTGTCGAATATCGAGCATTTCACGAACTCCCTTTCATCATGCATGTTATAAATTGCTTATTATTGTGCCACAATAAGGCCATCCTACACGAAACTGCAGTCGTGGGGTTAAGATAAGGGAGATTGAACGCGTAACGCTTGCAGAAGCGATGCCCGTGCAATCTCCTTTTTATGCCTTTATGCTTGCCGCACGTGATTCTCCTCGTGATTGGCATCCGCCGATGTGCCTTTCTTCGCTTTCCTGCCTTCCCGGTTCAACGTCATGAACAGCCCGATATAGATGAAGGAAGTCACGAACGAGAAGGCGATAACGCCCCATAAATAGGTGCGCGCCCAGGGCGCTTCGAAGAAAATAAAGCAAATGGCCAGGTAATACAGCATCGTCGTCAGTTTGCCCATCCAATTGGCGGGTACCGTCTTCTTGCCCCGAAAATGAAAATACGCGGATCCGACGATCATGCCTGCATCCCGAATGAATATCGCCGCTCCCGCGCTCCATGGAATATGACCCGTTACGAGCAAGGAGATAATAACGGCGATCATCATCGTCTTGTCGGCAAGCGGATCCAGCATGGAACCCACCGTCGTAACCTGTCCGTACTTGCGCGCCAAATAGCCGTCCAAAACATCCGTCACGCCCGCGAATACGATAATCACGAACGCCCACATCATATGATTCGCAGCATCCGACGCAAATACGACGATATAGACGGGAATTAACGCAAACCGAAGCATAGTGAGCAGATTGGGCACATTCATTACGCTTACGCCTCCTAGCCGGGCGATTAGGGTGTTCCCCCACACGGAATACTGGAAAACAGCATTCGTCACCGGTCGATGGGCTGCGTACACAGGACTTTGAGGTTTTCATCTCCCGGGGCAATCGGTTGCAGACATTCTCAACCATTATACCGCTACGCTGGAAAAAATAAAACCTCGTCCAATGTCGCAAACCCGCATCAAGCACCGCTTTCTTTTGCCTTTACCATAACGAAATCTGGGAGATTATGCACAATCCCTTCAATTTGGTTCCTCCGAAGCCGTTAATTAAAGAGACAAGATGAATCGGAAGCCGCTATCCGGCGGCGCGGCTGGTTCATCCCTTCTTTATAGAAGAAAGGTCCGGCTCATCGGCTTTCTTCTATATAAAAGGAAAATTCATGTCTTTGGAGGTAATGTAACAGCATGCGCATGAACAAACTCGTCGCCCCTGTCAAATTCCGGCCATGGCTCACCGTTGTACTGGCATTTGTCCTGACGCTCTCGTCCTTTGCCGGCCTCGCTTACGCAGATGATGCCGTCACGGGCATCTCTTTCGAAAATTCACCGTCGATGGCCCGCGTTTATATCGATGACGATGCGGTTCAGGTCGATGTCGTGGCTTCCATTTCCGGATCCGCATCCACGAAGAACGTAACGCTGAACGCTACATGGTCCACATCGAATTCATCCATCGTCAAAGTAACCAGCGGCCTCCTGACCGCAGTAGCCAAAGGTACGGCAACCATTAGCGCCAACTATCAAGGCTACAAGATTTCGCTGCCTGTCACCGTTGATTATCTATATGACAGCGTGACGATCAAGAATGACGGCACGGCGGTCGATTCTGCCATTAACGTGAAGCTGGGCGATACCATCGTCTACTCCCTGATGGCTGCCAAGAGCGGCGCGAACGATCAGGACTTCACGGCAGATGCAACTTGGACAAGCTCCAATACGAGCGCCGCTACCGTCGAAGACGGCGAAGTGACGCTGCTGGCAGCCGGCGAAACGACCATTACCGGCAAATATAAAGGCAGGACGGACACGGTGAAACTGACCATTACGTCGCCTTATAAATCGCTTACGCTTACGCAAGAAGACGGCACAAAGCCGGACCTGCTGGAGTTCAACATCGATACTGACTCGCAGCAGCTGACAGCTACAGCCGTAACGACCGACGGGACACCCAGCGGTCCAATCAAAGTCGTCTGGACTTCGAGCAGCACCGCCGTCGCAACGGTTGATAACGGCGCAGTAACGCCAGTCGGCGTTGGTACGGCAACGATTACGGCCTCGTATCTCGGCGTTAGCAGCAGCACCATGGTCGTCGTTAGACCGGCATACGAAGCCATGCGCATTACGCCGAAGGAAGATCAGCACATCACGCTGAAAGACACGCCGATTCAATTCAAGCTCGACGTGTTTGACGGCAACGACACTCCGATTCCGGTAACATCGGGAATCGTTTGGACTTCCAGCAATGTCTATGCCGCGACCGTTTCCTCGGATGGCGTCGTGTTCCCTAAGGGCGTAGGCGCCACGATTATCAAGGCAAGCTACAAAGGTCTCACACAGCAGTTGAATGTGACGGTGTATCCGACCATTACCAGCATTACGGCTGCCAAGATCAGCATCGACGCTTTCGTCGATGACAGCAATGTCACGCTCCCTAAAGTATCCGCAACCTCGCTTGCGGGAGACACTGTCGACGTGTCCAATCTAACGAACTGGACGAGCAGCGATACGACCGTATTCGAGAAGGCAGACGGTAAATGGACTGCGAAGAAAGCCGGCACGGCCGTTCTGACCGCAGTCGTGCAAGGCAAGACGGTTACGATCAAGGTGAACGTGCATGAGCATCCGCTCCTGCTGACCTCCGACCAGACCAACTTGTCCGTGGTAATCGGGAAAGACACGAAGCTTCCGACGATTACGATGACTTATGACACCGGCGAAGAGGAAGACGTCACCTCGCTTGTAACCTGGAAGAGTTCTTCGTCCAATCTGCTTGTGAAGGCACCGAATATCAAAGGCATTCAAGCAGCGTCCGCAACGCTCTCGGCGACTTATCTCGGTAAATCCGTGACGGTCCGCGTAACGATCGAAGAAGAAATCACGAAGCTGACCATCGACAATACGACGCTCACCTTCAGTCCCGAACGTTCCGCCACGCTCAAGGTCACAGGCGTGTACAAGAGCGGCAAGACCATTGCCCTCGGCGCCAAAATGAATTGGAGCATCAATCCCGAATCGCTTGCAACAATTAAGGGCAGCTCCATGAAGACGTTGAAGGAAGGTACGGGCACGCTGACCGGCGAATATCAAGGCAAATCCGTCAGCGTGACGATTTCCGTCATCGGCAAGCTGAGGAAGCTTACGCCATCGAGCAAAGCGCTTACCCTTGCGCCAGAAGGTTCCGAAACGGTGAAAGTCGTCGGCGAATACGAAGGCGGACGTTTGACGGACCTTTCGAAAGCAGTCGTTTGGACAACCGGCAACAGTAAAGTAGCCGTCGTAACGGACGGCGTCATCACGGCTGTCGCGAAAGGCTCGACGAATATCCGGGCCACCATAGACGGCAAGTCGGCAACCATCCGCGTATCCGTGAAATAGCAGCGCGAACAGCCTATCGGCAATCGAACAACAACAAGCCTGCGGTACCGTTCCAGAACGGCTGCCGCAGGCTTTTTCATGCCCTTCTGAGGGCCTTGCTTATAACCAGGCAATCCCGGAGGTGCATGAAGGGACGCAGACAGTAAAAGGCCTGCTTAGCTGAGCTAAACAGGCCGTTAAGCCGATTCAATCAATCGGCGAATATAAGATCGTACATATGCTTCCACGTCTCGACCTCGAAAATCTCAGCTCCAGGCCGTTTGCCCAACACCGCATAACCGATATACATCCCGCCGATAACAGCGAGAACGCACAAGATCGGCACGATGCTCTTAAGCAGCATCCACCTGATCACGCGGACGGCAGGATGACGCTTCTTGCGCGCAGCAGCCTTCGTCTCTTTCGCGGTCATTTCCCGTTCCGGGTGATTAGCGGTTCTGCGCGCATCGCCGGCCGTCGAAGCGCCAAGCAAATTATTGCGTTCCGCAGTCGTTACGCCTTCCAGGCCGGCTGCTGTTTCTTTCTTTGAATCCATAGGCATTCACTCATTTCCTATGCGCGCAAATTGTTCGCGAGCCCCATCATTGTATCGCTCGACGTCAACGCTCTGGCGCTAAGCTGATAGGCCCGCTGCACGCTGATCAAATCCGTCATCTCGTCAGCCAAGACGACGTTGGATTGCTCCAAATATCCTTGTTTAACGGCGATTTTCGATTCCGGACTAGCTGTTACATCATGCAGGACGGAAGCAGTAGCCACGCCGTCCGCAATGGCGAACAGATTATCCGATACCTGGTTCAGCAGCGCCGGCTTGTCCACTTGCACGAGTTGAAGCTGTCCAAGTTGAACGATTTGTCCCGCAGGCGACGTTCCGATCACATTGCCGGAGGCATCGATGCTGACTGCTTTCATTTCAGGCGGAATTTCAATCGGTTGACCGCTAGTCGAAGATACCGGGTAACCCTCTTTAGTCGTCAAGATGTTGATGCCGTTATTCGTAAAGCTCGTTTGGAACGATCCTCCGCGGGTATAGCCGAGATGGCCGGCATCGTCGACTTGAACCTGGAACAGGGCATTGCCTTCGATGGCTACGTCAAACGGTTGATCCGTCTGCTGCAATGGCCCCTGGGAGAGGTCTGGCTGCACCATGGTCAGGCGCGAACCCCAGCCTTGGTTGAATCCCATCGGCGTCAGCCGTCCAGGCTGGTTAAACGCCTCCGGCTGCTCCTTCAGCGTCGTCAGAAGATCTTCGAACGTACCGACCTTCTTCTTGTAGCCGACCGTATTCACATTCGCGATATTGTCAGCCAGCATGTCGAGCTTCTGTTGCAGTCCGTTCATGGACGCCATTGCAGTAATCATTGAGCCGTTCATTCCGTTAGCCTCCTTGGTTGCATAGGCGAGCAGTACTACTATGATGCGCATTAAAGCTGCATATCAGTACGACCAGCCCCCACCCTGCGTTGCTATACGCGAAGTTAAATGCGTCCAATTTCATTGACTGCTTTATCCATGCTTTTATCGTAAAATTGAATGACTTTCTGATTCGCTTCATACGCTCTGGATGCAGACATCATGTCGACCATCGACTGGGAAGCATCCACGTTGGAACGTTCCACGAAGCCTTGGCGCACCTCGACGCGATCTGCCGCATTGATCGGACGCGCGACCGTTTCGCCGTCCGCAAGCTTGAATTTGCCGTCGCCTTCGCGAACCAGCTTGTTCGGATTGTCCACTCGCGTAAGGAGCAATTGCCCCGCGCTCTGGCCGGTCACCGGATTAACAAGCCGATTGTCGGTCGTGAGAGACAGCTCGTTGAAGGTCATGCCCGCAGGAAGCTGAAAAGGTTTCCCGTCGGCGCCTAACACCCGAGAGCCGTCAGGAAGCGTCAGGAAGCCCTGTTCGTCCAATTTGAACTGGCCGTCACGCGTATAGCGCGTTTCGCCATCCTGGTTCTGCACCGTGAAGAACGCTTGCGGCTGGAAGATCAGTTGACCGTCCGCCGTTAACGCTTTACCGGAAGAATCGAAGTTGACGCCCGGCACGCCGATATCCGAGACGATAGCGAAGTCGCTGAACTGGTTCGTTTGCATCAGATCGCCTTGCAGGTTGATCTGCAGGCTCTCTTCCGCGAAGACGCCCGTATTCAGTTTACCGACCGACTTGCCGTTATCGATATCATTAGAACCTGTCAGGTGCAGCAGCATATCCGGAAAGGAATGGGTAACCGCGTATTTCTGTTTATAACCCGGCGTATTAATGTTAGCGATGTTATTAGTGATGGTATCATGTCTGTTCTGCTGCGAAATCATTCCGGCAGCAGCCGTATATAGACCTCTTAACATTGGAGCATCCTCCTGGCGCTTGTCGCTTATCCGATTACTATAACCTATCGTATATATCGGATAACGCCTTTCCATGATGAATAGACAGCCGCTATGTCTTAAGACCTATTCTGCAGCCTTCATCCCTCGGCGCGCCCCCCTATGGCGCCCTACCCGAACTTCGGCTTGCCGTCTATTCCATCCGGCCTAGCGCTTCGCGTTGTCCGCTCTGCGAGGCACGCGGTCCAAATAGTCCAGCAGTAAGCCTGTCCCTTTAACAACGCAATGCATCGGATCTTCGGCGATAAGCACCGGAACCTTAAGCTCTTCGGCAAGCAACGCGTCAAGACCGCCCAGCAGCGCGCCGCCGCCCGTCAAGATGACGCCGCGGTCGATGATGTCTGCCGACAATTCCGGCGGCGTCCGCTCCAGCACGGATTTGGCCGCCGAAACGATGGACGATACCGGTTCCCAGAGCGCTTCGCGCACTTCGTCCGAATAAATCGTCACCGTAAGCGGCAAGCCTGTCACCATATCGCGTCCGCGGATATCGATCTCGTCCCGGAAGCCGTTATCGTACACGGTACCGATTTTGATTTTGATATCCTCGCTCGTCCGTTCGCCGATCAGGAGCTTGTACTTGCTCTTGATATACTTCATGATCGCCTCGTCGAACTTGTCCCCCGCGACTTTAATCGAGGAGGCCGTAACGACGTCGCCCATCGACAGCACGGCAACGTCCGTCGTGCCGCCGCCGATATCGACGACCATGTTTCCGCTCGGCTGATAGATGTCCATTCCGGCGCCAAGCGCGGCTGCTTTCGGCTCTTCCTCCAGGAAGACATCCTTTGCTCCGCTGCGCTCCGCGGCTTCGCGAATCGCCTTTTGCTCGACCGACGTGATGTTCGTCGGCGCGCAAATAAGAATGCGAGGACGGCTGTACCAAGACCGGCCGCCCACGCGATCAATAAAGGCCTTCAGCATAATTTCCGTTATTTCGAAATCGGCGATGACGCCGTCCCGAAGCGGTCGGATGGCAATAATGTTTCCAGGGGTCCGTCCTACCATCCGATGCGCTTCTTCACCGACGGCCAGTACGCGTTTGGTTTCGCTCTCGATCGCTACGACCGAAGGCTCATCCAGAACGACGCCTCTCCCTCTGACATGAATGGACACGTTTGCAGTTCCCAAATCAATCCCAATATCCTTGCTAAACATACGTCTAAAGTCCTCCAGCGCGAATAATAGTCGAGTACAATCCTCATCTAGTATAGTATTCGCTGAAATCAACGAAAATCCTCTATTTTTGTAGAAAAAATCGCTTACGATTTTGCCGCAGCAAGCACTTCACGCTTGCGTCCGGAGCTCTTCTTGTACTTGATTTTGGTCGCTTCTCCTCCCCTCAGGTGCCGGATCGATTTGTGGTATTCCAGAATGTGCTTCACCTGGTCTGCCAAATCAGGATTTATTTCCGGCAAACGCTCGGTCAAATCCTTGTGCACCGTGCTTTTGGAGACGCCAAATTCTTTAGCGATCGTCCGCACCGTGTGCTTCGTCTCGACGATGCAACGGCCGATTTTTATGGTCCGTTCTTTGATGTAATCGTGCACGCTCCCGCCTCCCTACTCGAGATAGTTTGGTACAGTATATGAGGGGTACGGGTAGATATTCTTTATGTCCAAGCGTGACAAGCCTTAGAACTGCAAATATTTTCATTCCGGCTCCAAGAAAGCAAAAAAGAAGGCAGGAAATCCCTGCCTTCCGAAGGTTTCGCGGCCCGTGCCGCCTTGCCGATATTATTGTGCTTCCGTGCCGGAACTAGCGGCTTCGATCAGCGTCGAAGGATTCATTGGCTTGCCGTTCTGGCGTACTTCGAAGTGCACGTGGACGCCCAGATCCTTCTCCAGCTCGTCCCGTCCCGCTTTCGCGATGACGGCGCCTTGCTTCACGTCTTGGCCGACCTTCACCTGAACGTCGCTCAGGCTGTTATAGATCGTGACCATTCCGTTCGCATGCTTGATTTGAACCACGTTGCCGTTAATCGGGTTTTTCTCGGCTACCGTAACCACGCCGCTCAGTGCCGCTTTGACGTCGAACGCCACGTCATTCTTGCCAAGGTCGATCCCCATGTTCGGGATGAACTTGTTATCGTACGTTTGAATCAAAGCCGCTGCGCGATTCTCGCTGCTGGACTGAACGTCGTAATACGGCGCCAATACATCCAGTTGACTCTTGTCGGCAGGCCATTTCATAAGCTCGTCTTGCGACTTCTCTACCATTTTGTCAGCATCCGTCGTTTGATCGTCGAGCGTCGTTTCATCCGTTACCCCTTGAGTAGCGTCTACGCTGGTGCTGGCCGGTTTGTCCGATGTTTCCCCAGCTCCCCCATAGAGCCACATTAAGGTTACGATGATTGCTGCCGCGGCCAAAAATGCTGATGGTGCTGCCCATTTCTTTGCCATCAGTTTTCTCCACGCAGACGGTTTGACGGCTTTGCCTCCCATTGCATTTTTGGGAGCCTCTTCATTGAACTTTGATTTGTTATCACTCATTGTTCGATCACCTCACTAGCCATTGTTGCCGAAACCTAGCAGTTTATACGTGAGGGATTTATATTTTTTGAGATTCAAGGTGAAACGCAGATATAGAGTCGCAGGAAGCTAGTTTAAGGTGCCGGAAGCCGGTTCGACTTTCGCGCCGGAATAGTAGTGGGACAGAATTTGCCGCGCGGTTGCGCCGTTCTCGGCCATCCCGTCCGCTCCCCATTGACTCATGCCGACGCCATGCCCGTAGCCTTTGGTCGTAAAGCTTATCTCATTCCCATCGATCGTCCAGGCAAAATCCGAGGATGCGAGAGACAGTTTCTCGCGAATCTCCCTGCCCGTGAAAGTTTCGCCGCCGACCTTGATGTCCTTCACCCGCTCGCCGGACGTCGTGTCGAGAATGCGCATGCTGCGGACTTCGGCCGTCTTCACGCCCAGCTTCGCGGCCGCTTCCTTCAGCTTCATCGTCACCTTCTCTTCATACTTCGGCGAAATCTCCTTATCCCAAGGGCTGGCTACGCTGCGCAAATACGGCAGGTCGACATTCCAATAGTCGGATGCATTCTCCGTATAACCATTGCTGGTCGAGAAGAATGACGCCTGAATCGGCTCTCCGCCATACGTGACAATCAAGCCTTTCGTTCCCTCGACGGCCTCGTTCAGCTTCTGCAAATTCGCTTCCTTCTCCGAGCCGCTCCAACGCCCCAGCAGCGCGCCCAGCGAAACGTACACCTGGTTCATGACCGTATCGTCCACGTCGGCCTTCTTCGCTTTATCCGTCAGCCCGCTTCGGTCGCCTGTCAGCAATCGCCGGTAAATGTAAGTTCTCGCCGCGATCGCTTGCGCTTTGAGCGCTTCCAGCTCGAAATCCACCGGCATCTCGCCGGCCAGAACGCCGCGCACATACAGTTCGATCGGCATTCTCTCGATGCGCTTCTCTTCCGTCAAGTAGACGGATACCCATAAGCGGTCATAGTCGCTGACCGTCTCGGCCGGCTTGTCCGCAGCCGAGCCGGAAGCCGCCTGCGCGTCTTCCTGCGAGGTACCGTCGGACTCCGGGCTAGTAGAACCGTTACCTCCTGTAGTTGGGTTCGCTATCGTATTATCCGCCTCGGCAGGCGCCGATTCCGATAGAAAGGCGGGAGTTGGCGGGCGCAGTCCTTCCTCCTTCGCCCTCTCGTGCGCCAGGAAGTAGACAGCCCCTTTCACAAGCAGCACGAGCAGCAATCCCCATAGAAACCCGAGCCACCAGCCCCTTGTCCAAAATCGACGACGATAAGAGCGACCGGCCTTCCATCTTGCTCGATTCATGCGCAGCTCCTTTCGGTTCTTCGATTCTCTGTTCCTAAACTTCTTCCCTATGACAGTCTATGAACCGAAAAGATAGGATAGTACGCGCAGCAAAAAACCCTATTTTCACTTCTCCCGGAGAAAGGAGCGAAAATAGGGTTTCTTGAATTTACGATTCGGAGCATGGAAGAGGCAACGATTTGAATTAAGCCCAGGTTGGCTGAGCTTTCATGCGAGGCAATTCTTTCTCCCGTTTAGCCGGCTCCTGCGTCCGTGCGGCAACGATTGCCGGCTCCGCTTCTTCAAGCGCGGCAGCAACGTCTTCCAGCACCTTAACGTAGAGCGGCTGAGCCGATTCCGTATTCTCCTCGCGGAGAATATCGGCGCCAAGCGATGCCAGCTTGCCTGTAATATCCACATACCCGCGATCCACATGGTGGATGCCGGTGATTTCGCTCTCGCCGTCCGCGCAAAGCGCTGCGCAGACAAGGGCCGCACCCGCACGCAGATCGGTTGCCGTCACTTTCGCGCCCGTCAGCTTCGTGCCGCCGGAAACGATCGCCGTACGACCGTCGACTTTGATATGCGCGTTCATTTTCTGGAACTCCTCGACATGCATGAAACGGTTCTCGAATACCGTTTCCGTTACGATGCTCGTGCCTTCGGAGACCATCAGCAGCGCCATCATCTGCGATTGCATGTCGGTCGGGAAGCCCGGATAAGGGAGCGTCTTCACATCGACGGATTTCAGCTTCTTAGCCGCCGTAACGCGGATGCCGATGTCCGTCTCGGTAATAGCAACGCCCATTTCCTGCAGCTTCGAAATGACGGGCGCCAAGTGATCGCCGATCGCGCCTTCGATATGCACGTCGCCGCCAGTCATGGCCGCCGCAATCATGTAAGTACCCGCTTCTACGCGGTCAGGGATAACGGTATGCGATACGCCGCTCAGCGATTCCACGCCTTCGATGCGGATAATGCCCGTGCCTGCGCCGCGGACGATTGCGCCCATGGCGTTCAGGTAATTGGCCAAATCCACGATTTCCGGCTCTTTCGCCGCATTCTCGATCGTCGTCGTTCCATCCGCAAGCACGGCCGCCATCATAATATTCTCCGTCGCGCCGACGCTTGCGAAATCCAGATAGATCTTGGCGCCCTTGAGCTTGCCTTCCGTCCGGGCTTCGATAAAGCCTTGACCGAGCGCGATCTCCGCGCCCATCGCTTCAAAGCCTTTCAAATGCTGGTCGATCGGACGCGTTCCGATCGCGCAGCCGCCTGGCAGCGAAATTCTTGCGCGTCCGAGACGGGCGAGCAGGGGACCCATGACGAGGAAGGAAGCACGCATTTTGCGCACCCACTCGTATGGAGCTTCGAACGAAACGAGATTTTCGGCGGAAATGCGCATCGTCTCATTATCATATGTCAGCTTCCCGCCAAGCGCGGAAAGCACTTGTTGAATTGTTTGGACATCATCCAGAAAAGGTACGTCATGAATGACGCTTTCGCCATCCTTTGCGAGTAACGTGGCAGCGAGAATCGGTAATACGGCGTTCTTTGCGCCGCTTACGCGGACAGTTCCGGATAGTCGCTTGCCGCCGCGGACGATTATTTTGCTCATCTTAAGGTTTCCCTCCGCGTGCAGTAGATTCTTTAACCTAACATAGGAAGAAATGGTACCCCACCTCATACCCAAACTACATCTTACCATCCGCTTACAAGAATCGACAAGCGTTATTTTACGCCTGCCAAAAAGCGGCATTTTATATCATTCGCAAGCGATTTCGTGTTTCGTACCGTCACCTATTACCCATTGTTAACATGTTTCCGGGTTGTTATTCGACAATGCCCCTGAGCAGCCCCGACCAGTTCCAGTAAGCCAGGACGAAAGAAGCAAAACCGTGACCCAGCACGATGGACAGCACGATCTGCACCAAACGGACTTGAGGGCCGCGAGGTCGTTTCATGATAGCATCCCATTTAATTTCCTGAATGACGATCCAGGCGAGCGCGATGCTGAACAATTCGATGACGATCGACATTAAAGCATGCATGCCGGCCGATGAGGCGACTTGATCCATTTTCCATTGACTCCCTATCCTAAATTCGCATTAAGCGCACGCAGCAGCACAGAAGCAAACTCGGCCCGGGTGGCCGGGCGCTCCGGTTCGAAGCGATTGTCCGAATATCCTCCCATGAGGCCTTTGTGCGCAGCTGTCCAAATGGCAGGCGCGGACCAGCGGTTGGCCGGTACGTCGTTGAACGCCGCCGCCGTCGGACGCACGCTCTGCACATGCAACGCCCGCAGCAGGATGACGGTCATTTCTTCCCTGGTTACGGGACGTCCCGGGCCGAAGCCGCCGCCAGGATAACCGCCGATCCAGCCAGCCCCCGCCGCGTTCACGATGGACGCATATGCCCAGTGACTAGCAGACACGTCATTGAATTTCACCTTCGACGCGCTTCCTTGAGGCTTGATCGCCCTCGCGAGCATGGAAACGGTCTCCGCCCGCGAGATACTTTGGTCCGGGTTAAAGCGGTAGTTGCCGCTGCCGCCGACGATGCCCTTCTTGTTCAACGCCACGATCGCCGACTCCGCCCAATGGCCGTCAATATCCCGGAAGCCGGCCACCAGCGTCTCCGCTTTTACCTGCAGGCCGTAATATTGCTTATCGAAGGCGGCGCTTGCGGTCACCTTGATGTAATAAAGCCCGGCTTCCAGCCGCTGTTCCTTGGCGACGGCCGAAGCGCTCGGAGCCGACTTCATCGATGTTACCTGCTTCTGACGTTTGTCGAACACTTCTGCTTTCATCGATATGCCCGCGGGAATGCCGCTCAACTGCACGGTGACCATGCTGGCCGCGGCAAGCCTCACCTGGTACCAATCTACATCTCCCTGTACGCCAATGACGCCGGAGTAGCGGGCGCCCGGCGAAACGCCGGTTGCCTCGTACGATTTGTCATTAGGCTCGTTTGGATCGGCGTACCGCGTAATGAATTGCAAGTTCAGCTTATATTGCGATGCCGTCGAACTGGCCTGCGCCGACATCGCATTGCGCATACGAATGTAGTAAGTGCCCGGCGAGATGTCGATCGGCTCCGTGGCCTCGCCTTCCCCTTCGCTGTTCGCGTCTTCTTCCAGCAGCGTGCCGCCCTGCCGCTGGTACGCCAGCGCAGGGTCCATACGGGCGGAATCGGTCGTCACGGACAGCTTCAGCGTACCGCCGGTCTCAAAATGAATCGCATACCAATCCTGGTCGCCGGTCTGGTGAAAGTTGCCGACGATTTGCTGCGATTTGGGCTGTAAAGTAAACGCCTGGTATTGCTTATCGTTCATTTCGTAAGCATCCGGCGCGATCTGGAACGAGGAAGTCAGCAAATAAGCCATCTTCTGCTTGCTGCTTCTATTGAATAAACGCACCTCGAAATCGTTTCTCCCTTTCTTAACGTGCCACTCCACCGTTTGGTTGCTTAGTTTCGTTTGTTTTACGCTTTGGTCGGACGTATCGCCGCCATGGGTCAGCTCGAGCGTCGGGACGCTCTCCCCTGCGGCCGGCAGACTTTGAACCTGGATGGAAACCGTACCGTCGTACGGGGCTTCTATGCGGTACCAGTCGGCATCCGCGCTGCCGGACAGCTCAGCCGCAATCTTCGTGTCGAGCGGAAAAAGCTTCGCCGACTGCCGGCTGTTATTCGGTTCGAAGCTGTCGGCCTGCAGCGACGCGGTGACGGCCTTGTCGATCTGCAGCAGTCCGTATCCGCTCGCGTTATCGAAGCCCGGGTTGCCGATATCCTGCGCCGTCTGGCGAAGCAGACCCCGAATCTGGTAAGGCTTGTATTCGGGATGCACGGCCCAGACGAGCGCAGCCGCAGCCGCCACCTGCGGCGCTGCCATCGACGTACCTTCCTCCTGCGTATAGCCTCCGCCAAGCGCCGTCGTATATACGCGCCAGGGGGCGGCAAGATCGATTTCCGGTCCGGCATTGGACCGGGTCTCGGGACTGCCCCCGGGCGTCGCGCCGGCTACCGCCATGACGGTCGGAAAAGCGGCGGGATACTTCACCTTCGCTTTGTCCCCCAGCACTTCTCCGTCGTTGCCGCTTGCCGCAACGAGCAATGCGCCTTTGGACTCGGCATACGTGGCGATGTCTTTCAAATAAGGCGAGTAGCGATACAGGCCAACGGAAAGCACTACAATCCGCGCGCCATGGTCGACGGCATAGGTAATGGCTTCGCCAAGGCGTTCCTCGTCGCCGTAGCCATCGGCGTCCAGCGCTTTGACGGGCATGATTTTGGCATGCCAGAGAATGCCGGCAATGCCCAGCTTGTTGTTTCCTTCGCCCGCAATGACGCCGGCCACTTCGGTTCCATGGCCGTTGTCGTCCTCCGGCGGCTTGCCCGGAGCAACCAGATTGGTACCGGGCACGAGGTTGTCTTTGAGATCGGGATGATTGAGGTCGACGCCGGTGTCGATCAGCGCGATCGTGATGTCCTTCTGATCGCGGACCTTCGTCCACGCCTGCTTGGCGCCGATCTGGTTCAGGAACTGCTGCTTCGGCAGTTCCGGGTCATTGCTCGCCGGTTCGGCCGCCAGCATCTGCACGCGGCCGACCGGCTCCACGTAGGCGATCTCCGGCGTGTTCTGCAGCCGGAGAAGCCACTCGGCCGTGTCCGCCCCGGAATCGGCGGGGCGGACGACGTCCACCGCCGCCGCCGGGAGCGATAGGCGGCGGAGCACGCGCGTGCCGCGCAGAGGCTTCGCCTGCGCGGGGTCGCGCCATTTGATGAGCCAGGTTTGCGGCTCATCCTGGCCGCCGGAGGCGGCGTCTTGGGCAGGCGGCGCTGCCGGCCTGCCACGGCCGCCGCAGGCGGCGGGGCCGCGGGAGCGGCCCCTGCGGCGAGCGAAGCCGCCTCCGCAGGGGCGCCCGCGAGCAGCAGCGCTGCGAGCCCGGCGTGCAGCGCGAGGCGCAGCAGGGGCGCGGCGGGCGACAAAGCCGCCTTTGCCCTGCCCGCGCGGGTTTCACGGCTGCGCGGCATAGCAGCCGCTTCTTCGCTTGCTTGCCGATGCAGCGCATCTGCCTCTGCTTTGTCTCTTGGACGCTGCGACCCTTCACTGCCATGCCGATGCAGCGCATCTGCCTCTTCTTCGTTTCCTTGACGCTGCAGCTCTTCACTTCCTGGACCTTGCCACCCATATGTCTTCTCTTCGCATGCGCGGCTGCGTGGCGGGCCTTCCGCTTCCACGCTTTCGCCGCAGGGTACCCGGGCGCGGTTCCCGCTATCCCCGGGCATGACGGAATAGCTCTCGCGAGGCACGGAGTTCGGATCGGATGATATGGTCGTGGATCTCGCTTTCCAATGGCTATTGTTCATCATAATCTGCCTTTAACCTGCAATTTGGTATCTGAAACTGTTCGCTTCCGGACCCCCGATTTCCTTTTGACAAATTATTGAATTCGCGTGAAACAGGCCAATTGTCCCGGTTACCGCTTCAAGTACATCGATAAATATGCGCCTGCCCGCTTACTTACGCTTGAAGATTGTATGAACGCTCGATGGCCGGAGCATATAATCTTATTGCCGCGCACGCATAAAAATAACCTCCAGTCCCCGATGGCGATCGAGGCTGGAGGCTTCAAGAGATGCTTTGGCCGTTGGACTATTGAAAAGGAATGAACAGATCGTTCATGAGCGAGAAATGGCTGTTGATCCAGTCCAGCACCGGTCCTGGCACGATGCCGAGCGCGACCGTCGCGAGCGCGCACAGCCAGATGACGATGCCGCTCGTTACCGGTACGTGCACGTCCGCATCGCTCGTGGAACGCATGAACATTTGGCGGATCAGACCGAAGTAGAAGTAGTACGAAATGACGCTGCTGACGACCATGACGGCCGCGATCCAGTAGTCCTTGGACTGCGCTGCTCCGAGCAAGATGAACAGCTTCCCGAAGAATCCGCCCGTAATCGGCAGTCCGGCCAGGGAAAGCACGAAGACGATCATCGCGATCGCCGTCCACGGAGCCCTGTAATACAAGCCGGCAAAGCCGCCGACCTCTTCGTGCCCTGCGGATTTAGAAATGACGGCGACGACCGAAAGCGCACCGATCGTCATTAGCAGATAGACCGCCAGATAGAAGATGAATTCGCCGACGCCGGAGTAATGCATCCCTTTGATCGATAAGCCCACCGGAACGAGCATGTACCCCGCATTGGCGACGCCTGACAGCGCGAACAGCCGTTTGACGTTGAATTGCCGCAGCGCCATGGTGGAACCGATCAGCATCGCAGCGGCAGCCAATATGAGCAGGACGAGGAAGACGTCTTGCGTGACCGGTTTCCCCGGCGAAGAAGCATAGAATGCCAAATTGTAGACGATTCGGAAAATGACGGCGAAAGCTGCGCCTTTCGATACGACCGCGAGGAAAGCGGTAATCGGCGTCGGCGCGCCTTGGTAGACGTCCGTCGCCCAGTAATGGAACGGAGCAGCCGCGATTTTGATGCCCAAGCCCGCGATAATGAAGAAGAACGCGACATACAGCATGGCCGGATAATCAATGCCGTGCGTCTTGATGCCCTCGGCGATCGCTCCCAAGTTGGTCGCTCCCGTGATGCCGTACAAGTAAGACATCCCGAACAGCAGCAGCGCGGAGGATATTCCGCCCGTTACCACGTATTTGAAAGCCGCCTCGGTCGACTGCACGGCATGCTTGCGAATGCCGACGAGCACGTAGGTGGTGATGCTGAGCAGCTCGAGTCCGATATACAGCGTAATCATGTCGCCGGAGGATGCCATGATCATCGCGCCGCATACGGCCGGCAGCAGCAAGTAATAGAATTCTCCCCGGTCCGGAATGTCCGACCGTTTCACCGTGCCGAGGCTCATCAGCACGATCAGCGCGGTCGCCACGAGGAACACGATCTTCATTAGACTGGAGAAATAGTCGATGCGGTAGCTGTCCGCCATAATTCGTATGGCGGCGCTTGCCAGCTGCCCATTCGCGTTCATCTGCGGCGCCGCATTCGCAAGATCGATCAAGCGATAAATGACGGCTCCGAGCGAAACCAGCAGTCCGGCGAGCGTCAGCCAGCCCGTTATCGCACGGCGCGGCAGGAACAAGTCCAGCACCGCCAGCGCGATCATGCTTACGATCAAAATCCATTCCGGGGCGAGATAGGCCGCATCGCTCCAAGTGAGTGACTGCAGTTGTTGTGCAGCGTCCATCGTTCCTACCTCCCCGCCTTATCAGATAGCTGCTGCAGCAGCGAGTCGAAGCCGTGCTTCATCGGATCCGTCAATACGGCCGGATATACCCCGATCAGCACGATGAAGGCCAGCAGCGTGATCATCGGCACCGCTTCCACGAGCCGAACGTCCCGCAAAGCCCCGAACCGTTCCGGCATGGTACCGAACGTGATGCCCAGCACGCTTCGGAGTACATAGACCGCCGTTAAGATAACGCCCAGGACGGCGATGCCCGTAAGGACCCGCATGGAGTCGAACAATCCGAGCAGCGAGAGGAACTCGCCGACGAAGCCGGACAAGCCCGGCAGCCCCAGCGACGCCATCCCCGCAGCCAGCAGGACGCCGCTTAAGAACGGCATGCTCCGGGCAAGCCCGCCCAGGTCCTTCAGCTCCGTCGAGCCCGTGCGTTCGTGGATGCTGCCGACGATCAAGAAGAGCAGCGCGGATATGAATCCGTGCGAGACGAGCTGAATGATCGCGCCATGCAGCCCTACCTCGTTCAGCGAGGCGATCCCGAGCAGCACGATGCCCATATGACTGATGGAAGAGTAGGCCAGCACGAGCTTGAACTCCTTCTGAACGAGCGCGAGCACCGCGCCGTACAGAATATTAATGACGCCGAGTATGGCCAGCACCGTCGCCCAGTCCTTCGTCTCCCCCGGGAACATGAAGACCCCGAACCGCAGCAGGCCATAGGCCCCCATCTTAAGCAGCACGCCGGAGTGAATCATGACGACGGACGGAGGCGCCTCCGCATGCACCTTCAACATCCACGTATGGAACGGGAAGATAGGCAGCTTGATGCCGAATGCGATCAGCAGCAGCAGATAAATGACCCAGTGCATGCGGTCGGACAGATAGAGCGGGTTATCCGAGCCCTGCGACAACTGCGGCATATTGACGTAAGCATCCTTGTCCGCGAGATTGGAGCTGATCACTTCGTAGCTTCCGCTGTAGGACAGATGCGTCTGCTGCAGTTCCGGCTGTTGATCGGCTCTAAAGCCGGCCGTGGCTACAAGCAGGACGAACGCCAGCAGCATGATCGCAGATCCGATTCCGTTGTAGAGCAGAAACTTGTTCGCTGCCTGCTCGCGGTTCATATAACCCCAGATGCCGATTAAGAAGAACATCGGGATGAGCGTCATTTCGAAGAAAACGAAGAAGAGGAACACGTCCCGCGCCAGGAAAACGCCGATCATGCCGACCTCCAGCAGCAGGAACCAAATGTAGAACGCCTTCCACCGCTTCTTGATATGGACGGAAGCCAGCGCGGCCATAACGCCGACGATGGTCGTCAAGAGAAGCAGCGGCATGGATAAACCGTCCACGCCCATATGGTATTGCATTTGCAGCGTGTAGGAGCTGACATCGCCGACAGCCTCTTTATTCAGCGATGTCGACAGCCAGGTCGCCGTTTCCTCGTACGCTTTGCCGCCCTTGACGCTGTCATAGTCCGCATACAGCCAGAGCGACAGCAGAAGCGGAAGAACCGTTGCCGTGATCGCGGTTATTTTGATCCAGCGGCTTCGCTGCTTCGGCAGAAACAACAGCACGAGCAGGCCGAGCAGCGGCGAGAACGTAATCATCGATAATATCGGAAGATCCGCGAGCATTACCAGAACCTCCTTAAGGCGACCGCCGCGATTAGGATAACGAGCCCGAACACGGTGATAAGGCCATAGGTTTGCAATTGACCGTTCTGCATGCGCGTGCCGCCTCTGCCAAGCAGTACCGCCGCTCCGCCAGCCGCGCGTACCAGGCCGTCCACGATATAATCGTCAACGGCATTGAGCAGCCCGCCGACCGAACGGAGCGGACGCACGATGATCAGATCGTACAGCTCGTCGATATAATATTTTCGTTCCAACAGCTTCACGAGCCATGGCGCCCGCGAAGAAATGAAATCACGCGAGATCATGCCTTTGACGAAGACGAGCCAGCCCAGATACAAGCCGAGCAAACCTACTGCCGCGGAGATGACCATGACCAGACCGCCGCCGCCGTTCTCCTGCTCCGCCCCGTCCGTCAGCCACGTGCCGAGCGTATCGTTCCACGGTGTTTGCACGAATCCGGCGACGACCGCCAGCACGGCAAGCACGATCAGCGGAATCGTCATCGAAGAAGGCGACTCATGGACTTGCGCATGACCTTTGGGCTTGCCCGTAAAGACGAGGAAGAAAAGGCGCGACATGTAGAAGGCCGTGAAGAACGCCGCCACGACGCCGACGACGAACAAGACCGGTTTCTCGTGATAGGCGATGTTCAAAATCATATCCTTGGACCAGAAGCCCGAGAACGGCGGGATGCCGGACAGCGCCAGCGTGCCGATGCCGAACGTCCAGGCGGTGATCTTCATCTTGGAGCCCAAGCCGCCCATCTCTTGAATGTTCTGCGTATGTACGGCGTGAATGACGCTCCCCGCTCCGAGGAAGAGCAGCGCTTTGAAGAACGCATGCGTGAACAGGTGGAATACGCCGCCCGTCATGGAGTTCAGCCCTAGTCCCATCATCATGTAGCCCAGCTGGCTGACCGTCGAATAGGCGAGGATGCGTTTGATGTCGTTCTGCGCCACCCCGATGGTAGCCGCGAAAATCGCGGTAAACCCGCCGATGTACGCTACGGTATCCATCGCTGCCTGCGACGCCTGGAAGATATCAAACGTCCGTGCGACCAAGTATACGCCTGCGGCGACCATCGTCGCAGCATGGATGAGCGCGCTGATCGGCGTCGGGCCTTCCATCGCGTCCGGCAGCCATACATGAAGCGGGAATTGACCGGATTTGCCGACCGCGCCGACGAAGATCAGAATGGCGATCCACGTTGTCACGCTTGCCGCGATGACGCCGGATCCGCCTTCGAATGCATTGCCGATCCGCACGAAGTCAAGCGCGTGATCCGGCATGTACCAGTAGAGCAGCAGAATGCCGAGCAGCAAGCCCGCATCCCCGATGCGCGTGACGATAAACGCCTTCTTCGCTGCCGCCTTCGCTTCCGGCTTGCTGAACCAGAAGCCGACGAGCAGGAAGGAGCATACGCCGACGAGCTCCCAGAAGATATACAGCGTCAGCATATTGTCGGCGAGCACCAGCCCCAGCATGGAGAAGGTGAACAGCGCGACATAGCCGTAGAAAACCGAAATTCGTTCATCGTCTTTCATATACCCGGCGGAATACACGTTGACCAGGAAGCTGACCGCAGTGACGACGACGAGCATCAGCGCCGTCAAATTCGTCACTTCGAAGCCTGCCTTGAAGACTACGCTTCCCGTATCGATCCACTTGAACGCGTATTGATAATACTTCGTCCCGTCCGTCATATGCTCGATCAAGACAAGCACCGAGAGCACGAGTCCTGCCAGCGAACTGACCGAACCGAGCGTGACGCCGATCATTCGCGATGAACGGCCGAAGGCCAGCAGCAGCAGGAACGCGACGAGCGGGAAGAGCGGAATGAGCCAGGCTGCCTGCGAAAAAGTCGTATCCATGGCGCTTACCTCCTCATCTCGTCGTAATCGTCTACGTTAACCGTACCGCGCGCCCGGTACAACGCGATCAGCACGGCGATACCGACAGCCGCCTCTGCTGCCGCGACCGCGATGCTGAAGAGCGTGAACATCTGGCCCGTCAGCGACGGCATGATGCCGTATTTGGAGAAAGCGACCAGGTTTAAGTTGACGGCATTCAGCATCAGTTCGATGGACAGCAGGACGATGACGGCATTTCTTTTCGTCAAGGCGCCGTACAGACCGACGCAGAAGAGGATTGCCGCTATCGTTAAATAGGAAGATAACATCTAGTCCGCCTCCTTCTTCGCAAGCACGATCGCGCCGATGAACGCGACCGTGAGCAATACGGATACGAGTTCGAACGGCACGACGTAACTCGTGAAGAGCGCCTGGCCGATAGCCATCGTATTGTCCGCCGTTCCGTCCGGCACCGCCTGGGGCTCCGGAAAGTCCGATTGGCGAATGGCGTAGAATAGGATGCCGAACAGCGCCAGCGCGCCGATGGCCGTCAGCGTCTCTTGCATCGTGCGGGGCTGCTCTGTCTCGGCTTCCTGATGCTTCGTCATCATAATGCCGAAGATCATGAGAATAGAGACGGCGCCGGCATAGATGAGCACCTGTACGAAAGCCAAAAATTCGGCGTTCAGCAAAATGAACATTCCCGCCACGCCGATGAACACGGCAGCCAGCGAAACGACCATATGCACGACTTTCGTAAAGCTGACCATCAGAACCGCGCCGCTAATAATCATGACGGAGAAAACGAAGAAGGCGACGAATTCACCGCTGAAATCGATATTGAACATGCGTTATTTCGCTCCTCCCTTGGCTGCAGCAGGAGCACCGATGTTGTTATTGTCCTGGCGGACAAGCCGATTGTTCTCGTCCAGCCATTTCATATCCTTGAACAGATCGTCGCGGCTGTAGGAGGCCAATTCAAAATTGCCCGTCATCACGATGGCTTCCGTCGGGCAAACCTCCGTGCAGAGGTCGCACAGAATGCAAATCTCGAAATTGATGTCGTACGTATCGATGACCTTCCCCTTCTTCTCGGGGTCCGGGTTCGCTTTGCCGGTTAACGTGATGCATTCCGTCGGGCAGATGCGCACGCACTGATTGCATACGATGCATTTGTCCGGTTCAAAATGCTGAATCCCGCGGAAGCGGTCCGGCATGATGATGGGCACGTCCGGATAGGAGGTCGTTACTTTCTTCTTGGTCATGGATTGCAGCGTAACGCCAAGTCCTTTCAAGAGACCTTTCATTCGTTCTCCCTCCTACAAGTTTTGTGCAGAGCTATTGCCGGCGCCTCCGGCAAGTAAAACAAAACTACTTCGGAAGCTTATGCTTAAGTTTTGTGCGAAGCGAAGACTTGCCGGAGCTCCCGGCAAGCCGGGAGCCGTCGGTTTATTTGACGAACAGCTCCAAGTACACCGCGGTCAGAAACACGTTCAGAATCGCCACCGGCAGCAGCACCTTCCAGCCGAGTCCCATGAGCTGGTCGATTCGAATCCGCGGCAGGGTCGCCCTGATCCAGAACAAGAAGAAGACGATCGACGTGAATTTCAGCAGGAACCAGATCAGCCCCGGCACCCAGTCGAGGAACGGAAACGGCGCATGCCAGCCGCCCAGGAAGAGCACCGTCGTCAGCGCCGCAATGGCGTAAACGTACACATACTCCGTGAGCATGAAGAAGGCGAAGCGAAAACCGCTGTATTCGACATGATAACCGGCGACAAGCTCGGATTCCGCTTCCGGCAAGTCAAACGGCGTCCGGTTCAATTCCGACACCGCTGCAATGATGAAGACGACGAAACCGATGATTTGCGGCAGGAAGTTCCATTGCCAGAACCAATCGCCCTGCTGGTCTGCGATGGTTCGCAGGTTGAGCGAGCCCGACAGCATAATGACGCCGACGACGGAAATGACGAGCGGCACCTCATAGCTGATCATCTGCGCGGCGGAGCGCATGCCTCCGAGCAGCGCGTACTTGTTGTTCGACGACCAGCCGCCCAAGATGATCGCGATCGTCGAGATCCCTGACAAGGCGACATAGTAGAGCAGCCCCACGTTGATATCGGCAAAATACAGCTTCTGCGTATACGGGATGACCGCCAGCACCGCAAAGGCAGGCACGTATGCTAGCGCCGGGGCCAGAATGAACAATGCCCGGTCCGCCTTGCGGGGAATCGTATCTTCTTTGATCAGCAGCTTCGTGATATCCGCGACCGATTGGAGCAGCCCCCATGGGCCGACACGGTTCGGACCGATCCGATACTGCATCCAGCCGATGACCTTCCGTTCGAAGAATATCGCGTACGTTACGAAACCGAGAACGACCAGGAGCAGAATGACGCCCCACAGAAAGAACAAGAGCGCGTGGCCCCAGGTCAGCGTTTCGTCAAGCCAAGCTCCCATCAGCAGTCGACCTCCCCGACGACAATATCGATGCCGCCCAGAATCGTAATGAGGTTCGTCATCGTTTCGCCGACGAGCAGCTTCGGCAGAATTTGCAGATTAACGAACGACGGACGGCGGAACTTCAGGCGATACGGCTCCGCTTTGCCTTTGGATACGATATGGCAGCCGATCTCGCCGCGCGGCGACTCGATGCCGACATACAGCTCGCCGGCCGGCGGCCGGATAACGCGCGGCACTTTGCCCATGACGTCGCCGGGACCCGGGAACTGTGCGACCGCCTGCTTCAGAATACGAAGCGATTGGCGGATTTCCTCCATCCGGACGTTGTACCGGTCGAAGCAGTCGCCGTTATGGCCGAGCGGCACGTCGAATTCGAAGCGGTCGTACAAGCTGTATGGCTTGCTCCGGCGAAGATCCCAATTCACGCCCGTGGAACGCAGGTTCGCGCCCGACAAGCCGAAGTTGATCGCGGTCTCCGCATCGTAACGGCCCACCCCTTGAATCCGGGCGAGGAAAATCTCATTGCCGCTGACGAGATTGTGGTACTCGGCCAGTTTGCCTTCCATATAAGGAATGAAATCGCGCACCTGCTCGATCCATCCGGGCGGAGCGTCCCATTTCACGCCGCCGACGCGCATGTAATTGTACGTCAATCTTGCGCCGCACAGCTCGTTGAACAGATTAATGATGATTTCGCGGTCTCGGAAAGCGAATAGAAATGGACTCATCGCCCCGATGTCCAGCAGGTACGTGCCCCACCAGACGAGATGGCTCGCGATGCGCTGCAGCTCCATGACGATCAGCCGCATGAATTCCGCCCGCTCCGGCACCTCGAGGCCCATCATTTTCTCGACGGCGTGGCAGAGCGCATAGTTGGTCGTCATCGCGGACACGTAATCCATTCGGTCGGTATACGGAATGATCTGCGTATAGTTCAAATCCTCCGCAAGCTTCTCCGTCCCCCGGTGAAGGTAACCCATAACCGGTATCGCCTCAGTAATCACTTCGCCGTCGAGCTTGACGATAATGCGAAAAACGCCATGCGTACTGGGATGCTGCGGGCCGACGTTAAGCAGCAGTTCTTCGGTTCGAATCACGGCTCATCACACCTCCAGGTCCAGCGGTTCGTAATCTTTGCGCAGCGGATAGCCGACCCAATTGTCCGGCATCATAATGCGCCGCAGATCGGGATGGCCGGGAAAATCAATGCCTAGCAAGTCGTAAATCTCGCGCTCGTTCCAATTCGCCGTCTCCCAGACCGGGACGACGGAAGGCACAGAAGCCGCTTCGCGATTCGTCTTCACTTTGACGGTGATCTCCTGGCCGGATTGCAGGGAGACCAGGTGGTAAACCACTTCCAGATGCGTCTCGTAATCGACGCCGGATAGATTGCGCATATAATTCATCTGCAGCTTGGCATGCGTCTTCAGCAGCTGGGATGTCGCAAGCAAATGCTCGCCGCGTATGATCAAGGTCGGCCTATGGCCGTCCAATTCGTTAATGTAGGCTTCTTCGATGGCGTCTCCGGACACCGCCGTGCGGATAAGCTCCGCCGCGAGATCCAGCTGCGGCTGCATCGGGGACGGCGGCTTCGGCTCCGCGGGAGCAGCGGCTTCGCCTTCGGCCGCAGCTTTGGCGGCGGCTCGGGCCGCTCGGGCTTCCGCGGCCGCCTTCACCTTCGCTTCCTTCTCGGGATCGACCGCGGGCGCTTCGCCGCTGGGCGCGGCTGCATCCGCTGCGGACGCTCCGCCCTCGGCGGCGGCTTTGGCCGCGGCTCGGGCCGCTCGCGCTTCCGCGGCCGCCTTCAGCTTCGCTTCGCGCTCGGGATCGACCGCTGGCGCTTCGCCGCTTGGCGCGGCTGTTCCCGCTGCGGGCGCCTCGCCCTCGGCGGCGGCTTTGGCCGCGGCGCGGGCCGCTCGCGCTTCCGCGGCCGCTTTCAGCTTCGCTTCGCGCTCGGGGTCGACCGCGGGCGCCTCGCCGCTTGGCGCGGTTGCATCCGCCGCGGACGCTCCGCCGCTTGGCGAAGTTGCTTCCGCCGCAGGAGGAGCAGCGCCTGATGCGGCAGCATCAGCAGCAGCCGGACCGGCGCCTTGTTCGGGCTCCCCAATTAGCGGTGCAGCATCTGACGAAGCGGCCGGCGTGCTGGCGCCGTCTGCTTTCGGTGAAGCATCCGTCACTTCGGACGGCACGGGCTCGCCTTCCGGCTGAACCGTGGCCGAACTTTCATTCGCAGCAGAATCACCTGCAGCAGGCTCGGATGATTCCGGCGCAGGCGGCTGGCCGGACTCCTTCTCTTTGTCGTCGCTCATCTGTCCGTCACCCGCTTCCCGGTTTTCGCTTCGTAGCGGATTTTCTCCTGCAGTTTATTGATGCCATAGATGAGTGCCGCGGGGTTGGGCGGACAGCCCGGTATGTACACATCGACGGGAACGATCTGGTCGACGCCTTTCATGACGGCGTACGATTTGACGTACGGCCCGCCAGCGGTAGCGCAGGAACCCATGGCAATGACCCATTTGGGCTCGGGCATTTGGTCATACAGCCGGCGAAGCAGCGGACCCATCTTCTTCGTGACGGTTCCCGCGACGATCATCACGTCGGACTGACGCGGCGACGTACGGAACATAACGCCGAAACGGTCCAGATCATAGTGCGAAGCGCCTGTCCCCATCATCTCGATGGCGCAGCAGGCCAGTCCGAATGTCAGCGGCCACAGCGAATTGCTGCGGGCCCATGCCTTGAGCTGCTCCAGCGTGCCCATGAACACGTTGCGTTCCAGCTCTTGTCTCTCTTCAGGGGTAATCGACTCTAAATTGAATTCCATTTCAGCACCTTCTTCTTCCAGGCGTAGAGTAGACCGATCAATAAAAGTCCCGTAAAGATTGCCATCTCAACAAGCACAAAAAGGCCGAGCTTCTTATACGCAACGGCCCACGGATATAGGAAAACGGTTTCGACATCAAAGACGACAAACATGAGCGCAAACAAGTAGTAGCGCACGTTGAAGCGGACCTGCCCCTCTCCGACGGGCTCGTTGCCGCTCTCGTAGGTCGTTTTTTTCTCTTCGTTCGGCTTATGGGGCCGAAGCAGCCGTCCAACGGCCAACGCGACTACCGGAAGCAAAATCCCGAGTAAAATGAAGATTGCCACAATAACGTAATTGTTGATGTACTTCTCCACAACTTTTCGCCTCCACGGTTGGAAATCTATAGGGCGTAATACGTACGGTGAGCATGGACAAAATTCCCTCACAATTATAACAAAAGCTACCACTTGCGTCTATGACCGAGTTGAATACGCTTCCTCGCCCACTGATCAGTTATGCCCAAGTCCCTCCGACTTAAGAACGCCTCCGTTTGAAAAGGATATGCAGGATGAGCCCCGAAAAGTTGTGGCAATTCTGTCAACATCTCCGGAAACGCAAAAAACTCCCCTTCCGGCAAGCGAAAGAGAAGTGATTTATCGGCCCAGGCCAACGCCGCCAAACCTGTCTATATGGCCGTCGGCGTATCTTTTCCAGTCGTTGATTCCGGTCCGTTCGCCTGACTCTGCGCCATCGCATCGGAAGCGACGGCTTCTGCTACGCTGTCCTGCGTGGCGTTCGCATCATCATCCTTCGCCTTCGCGGAGGCCAAGGATGCAACCTTCTTCTGCCTGGCGATGAGAACGAAGACGAACACGTAATACAGCCAATAACAGATGAATTCTTCCAATGAAGGATCCTCGGAGTAACCGAGGAAGGCTTTCAAGAACACGCCGATTTGACCGTGAAACACCGGATGATGCCCGGTATCGCGGATGTAGTTCGCTTCGTCGATCGGATGCTCCGGGAGGAGCCAAGTCAAGTCGTACATCGCCGCGATTTGGCCGCCCGGCGTCTTATACGCGCTGCCGATAACGTTCAGATCCTGCATGACGCCGACCGCTTGAACCAGCAGGCCCGCGGCGATCATGATGAGGAACACGCTCGTCACTTTGAAGAAGGTGCCGAGCGCAATCCGCTTGCTGCCTTTGAAGACGAGCAGACCGAGCACCCCCGCCGCAGCTAGGCCCGCGAGCGCGCCCCAGCTTTGCAGCGACTTCGAGATATCGCCGGAAGAGATCGCCGCGAAGAAGAAGACGGTCTCCACGCCTTCGCGCAGCGTAACGAGAAAAGAGTGCACGATCATATTGATCGCGCCCCCGGCCGTAAGTATGAGTGCCACTTTGGTCTGCAGCTTGCTTCGCATTTCGCGGTTCTGCTTGCTCATGAACATGATCATATGGGTCAATAACCCTGCCGATACGATCAAGATGCCGATCCGTAAGTAATCCTTGCTGCCCATGGTCGCGTATCCGTCCAGCACGTTCTGGAACAGCATCGCAACCCCCAGGCTAGCCGCGATCGCAAGCGAGACGCCGACCCACACGTACTTGTTCCATTTCGACTGTCCGATCCGGTTCAAATACGTAATGATGATGCCGACGATCAGAATCGCTTCGAACGCTTCCCGAAACATAATAAGAAATGCCTGCACGTTCATGGTGAATGCTCACTCCCTAACCTTAAACCTTGTTCGGAGGCCTCTGACTTAACTTTCGGTTACAGCAGCCCTTTGCGCCGTGCCCAATAGACAGCCCCGCCGCCGATAACGATAACGCCGGCAATGACGCCGACCGTAATAGCGGGATTCGTCTTGGTCTCATGGGCCATCGCCGCATGCTGCTTGGTGCCGTCAATGGTGTCGGGCTCAGCTTCTTGAACGGCCGCATCCGGATTTTTCGAGTCACCCGTCCCCGTGTTAGCGTTTCCCGCATTGCCTGCGGACGCTTCGGGCGTATAGGGGAACAACGGTTTGAGCGCGCCGTAGATTTGGTTCACGGCAGCCTTGAGCGCCTTCTCGTCGGCTTCCTTCTTCCCTACGCCGAACAAGCCGGGATTGCCGATCGCCTCCAGGGCGGCATCGAAATCGGCCGACAATCCGTCCAGATCCTCCTTGGACAGCTTCGATTCCGCATAGGGGGCAAGCGTTTCATACGTTGCGCGGGCTTTGGCCAGCAGCAGCTTCGCTTGCGTATAATCGTTGACGCTCTGAATGGCATTGTCGAACCGGCGGTCCAAATTCATGACGAGCATGGCTTTATAATTGGCGATCGTGACCTCTGCATTCTGGGACTTCATATTCGCGTCCAAGGTAGCCGCTACTTCTTCGCCGAAATGGGAGGCGAACTCGTCACGCCTTTCCTTATGGGCGGCTTCGGCCGTTTTCCAGTCGGCCGGCGATTTGCCGAGCGCGGATACGACGATTTTGAACGTTTCCGCTACATCTTCCGTATTGGCGTCCCCGTATGAGTACGCCCCTGCGCTAGCTGGCGCTATAGCGATAAAAATCGCCACGAACAGCATCGCGGCCTTGAACAACATGCGCATGATTGCAGATCACCTTTTCCTGTCATCTTGCTTCCCGGCGAGACGCATCTATCGCGTTCGCACGATAATAACGATAATCATTTTCAATTGGTGTGTCAATAGGTTCATAACGGCCTCCGGGCCCGATTGTAAGCGTGTGAACAATTCGCGTAAAATCCTCTTCGGTTCATGGACGGGCGGCGGGCTCAGCGGCTGCCGCCGATCCATTCATACAGCGTGATGTCGTGGTAGACCGGCTCGAATAACGGATCGCTGCCGTATACGGCGATCGGTTTCACTTGCGCTTGCAATGATCCGACCTGCGCCTCGAAGCCTTTCAGCACATGGTCGGTCAGCAGCACCGTCGCTCCCGGATCCGCTTGGACGTCCGCGATGAAGTAGCTGTACGTTTCGATGCGGCGGCTCGTCACCGGGACGCGAAGGTAGTCCAGGACGCGCGTCTCTTCATAGGTGTAGACGACGAAACGGCTGTTCGGGTGGGCCGCCGCCAGTTCGCCCAGCCCTTCCGCGAGCTGGTAGACCGCCGGCGGCTCGTCGGCCTGCCGCGCGACGAGCGCGCTGCCCTGCGCGGCTTGCAGCGCGATCACGCCGGCGGCGATCATCGCGCATGCGATCCGCAGCGCGCGGCGGATGCGCTCGCCGCGCGGGTTCGCGCCGGCGCCGGGGTCTGCCGGCGCGGACGGGCGCCGCTGCGCAGCAGCGTCTTCGCCTGGCCCGCCGGCGAAGGGGCGCGGCAGGCCGCGCTGGCGGCGCTGCCGCGCAGAGCAGCGCAAGCAGCAGCCACATCACGCCGATGAGTGGCGTGATGTGGCGCGGCTTGTCGATGTTCTGCGCCAGCAGCGCCCAGGCGCCGTAGGCGCCGGCGAGCGCGGCGAGCGCCACCGGCAGGCCCGGGCGGCGAAGCCACGCCGCCGCCCGGGCCGCGGGCCGCGAGCCCGCGCTCGCGCTGCCGCGGGGCGAGCGGAGCGCCGCCCCCGCGGAGAGCACGGCGGCGAACAGCAGCCCCGCCGCCGCAGCGAACAGTGCCGTGGACCGGGCGAACATGCCGGTCCACAGCACGTTGTCGCCTGCGAAGCGCAGCGCGCGCTCCGCAAAAGGCATATCATCGGCGGCGGAAGCGACGCCGCCGCCCCACTGGCTGAAATGGCCTTCCGTGAAGGCCGCGGCCAGCTTCAGAAACCCGCGCACATTGCCCTCGCTCAGAACAAGGGCGCCCAGCCACAGCAATTGAAACGCACCCGCAAGCACAACGAACAGCGCCAGACGCGGCCAGACGCGCTTTCGTGCAAGCCGCCAATCGGCGGCGCCCAGGCCAAACAGCCAGAGCAGCCCCAGTCCGAAGGGGGCGAACGAGAGACGCACGCCCATCAGCAGCCCGAAGAGAAACAAAGCAAGCGCCATGCGCTCCCACGACCGTCTCTCCATCGCCCGCTGCCAGGTCCACAAGTACCACCACAAGACGGCGATGCCCGCAGCCTCCGACATCGGCCGGACCGATTGCAGCCATAGATAGGGCGAGGTCAGAACCAGCAGTACGACGACCAGCGACCATAGCGGCGACAGGCGGCGGCGCGACAAGCGCCAAATCGGAAATGCCGCTGCCGCGCCGAGCACGATATTCAGCGACTCGTAGGCGCGGACAGGGTCGCCGACGAAACGGCGCATCGCCATGGCGCCCATCACGAAGTACGGATAGCCCGGGAAATGCGGCTGCATCGCCAGCAGATCGAATCGGTCCAGCGCCAATACGAAATCCACCTCGTCCCAGCTTGCGGCAAACGGGCTTCGATGAGCCCAGCAATACGCCGCCCACAGCAGGACGCAGCAAACAGCCGCAATCGGCGAAGCCTTCCGGGCGAGCATATCGCCAGTGTGCATATCCCTACGCTCCCTTCGGCGCCCTGCCCTACGGACGAACATACCGCCGGCCTGCTTGCCCATCCGCTCCCTGCGGAGCTCCTTCCTCCGGACGAGCATACCGACAGCCCGATTACCCATAGCGCTGCTTGCTCTCTCCCTGCGGCGCGCTGCCTGCCGGCGTCGCGGCATAGGCGGCCTGAGGCACAGCCGCCCGCGGAACCCGCTCGCGCTCCGCAGCCGGCCGCCGCATCTCTCTCCATATAGCAGGCAGCACGTTGCCGACGTATTTGCGGAACTTAATGAACGACTGCCCATGCACCCGAACTTGATACGTAATCGGCACTTCCTCCATCACGAAGCCTTGGCGCACCAGATTAAGCGTCAGCACCTGCGCGTAATTATAATCATGGATAATGTCCGCGCAATCCATCGCTTCCCGCGAGAAGCCGCGCATGCCCGACTGTCCGTCCCATATCATGCGGCGCAGCAGTATCGCTTGCAGCATGGTGAAACAGATGTTTCCGAGACGCCGATGCAGCTTCATGCCGCGAATCGTTCCTTTGAACCGCGAGCCCATCGTATAATCCGCCCGTCCTTCCCGAATAGGCGCAATGACCTCCGGAATCTCTTCGGCCGGGTATTCATTGTCCGCGTCGATCATCAGCCCGATGTCGGCGCCCAGCCGCACGCAGCCCGCCAGCCCTTCGCGCACCGCGGCGCCAAGTCCCCGGTTCTCCTTGAAGGACACCACATGGTCGGCGCCCGCCCGCAAAGCTTCTTCGACGGTGCCGTCCGCGGATCCGTCATCGATGACCAATACCTCGACCGTCCAATTCCTACCCATTTCCCGGGGAATACGTTCGATCACCTGTCCAATATTCCGTTCTTCATTGTGGGCGGGCAGGAACACGACCAGCTTCCTCTTCTTCATCACATTCAACTTCTTTCCACTGCGTTTCATTCGAATGCATCCGTCAGCACCGGGCCTCTGCTATGGCTCGGCAGCGGCGTTCCCAGCAAGTAGCTGAGCGTCGGTGCGACCGACACGAGGGAGTGCTTCGCATCCACCTTCACGCCTGAGCGCACGTCCGGACCGTACAGGAAGAACGGCACGTAACGCTCCCCTTCGTCCAGATGCCCGTGTCCGCCGATGCCGTCGGCCTGTCCGTGATCCGCGCATACGATGAACGTTGCGTTATCCGCATCTCCCCGTTCCGCGAGCCAGCCAACGAACTCCGCGATCAGCGCATCCGCTTCTTCGATTTTTTGCCGGTATTCGTCGTACAAGGCGCCCATGCTGTGCCCCGTCTGGTCTGTCGCAATGAACTGCACGACCAGCAGATCGGGATCCTGCTCCGCCATGATGAGCTTCGCCCGCTCCATGATGTTGCGATCCGCCTTATCGTTATGCATGACGGCCGTGACGCTCTCCACGTCGTCGCCCATGGAATCAATCAGATGGGCGATGCCGAGCAGGCGGCCGCGTTTGCCGACTTTACGCAGGCTGTCGAAGATCGATTCGACCTTGATGCCGAGCTTCCATACCATATTGGACGTTATGCCATGCTCGCGCGGATAGGTGCCCGTGAACATGGACGAGAAGCAGACGACCGTTCGTGCCGGATAGACGGTCTCCATCTGCGTGTATTCCGTGCCTTCCGCCCGCCATTTCTTAAGGAAAGGCGCGTTCGCTTCCTCGAACCGGTCCTTCCTCATGCCGTCGATCACCAGCACGAACACTTTGCCGTCCTGCGTTCTCGCAGGCACCGCCGCCGGTACCGTATACCCTGCGATTTCTTTCGGCTTCCAGTCGAATAAATAACGGTGCAGCACCCATGCATAGATCGCGGTTCCGATCAGAAACCAAACGTACGTCCCCCATCCGAAATCGCTCGTCTCCAAGGAAGTCCCCGCCCACTTCGCGCCAGCCGTATCGACGACGAACAGCAATAACAGAAATTTCGGCAGCTGCTCTTGCGCGTTGCCGCTCGTCGAATCGCTGTTCTTCAGCACCAGTTTCCAGAACCGCTTGAAGTTCCACCACGACGTGCCGATGCGGAGATGATAATAGAACGTTCCCCAGAAGTAGATCGTAAAGAACAGGAACAGTCCGATGCCAAGCGCGTACATGCCCAAATCGAGCGCCGTATCCCGCCACAGCAATAACGCGGCAACGACCGGGAACCATAAATAATTGCGCAGAAACAAAGGGAAATCATAATAAAAGTATAGCGCGAACAACGGCAGGGCAGCCAGCAGGCCGAGCGCGAAACGCTCCCAGAAGCCCCCGTCCCCCCATTGATTCATATGATAGAGCGCATATACGCTGATCGTGAATATCGGCGTGAACGGCTTCCCCTCGTTCAATAAATTCCAGCAGCGCGCCGCTACGATTTCAAATCCCGACGCTTTCTTCATTCGCCTTGCCCCTCTTTCTTTCGCAGCCGAAGCCAGCTTCGCATTTCACTCCAAGTTACGGCCGACATCGCAAGCGATATCGCTCCCGTTAGAAAAGCAAACATAAATTTATACCCATGCGATAATAACGCTGCCGTGTACGCAGCGCTTCCGGCGATGCCAAGCACGCCAAGCGATGCCGTCATCGTCGTCTCGTACGTTCCGATGCCGCCCGGCGTAATATGAAAGATCTGTCCGGCGATCGTCATCCCGGTCACCCATATCGCTTGCAGCGGACCGACGGATAAACCAAGCACGCGGACGACGCCATAGAGCACCGCGCCCTCCAATAGCCAGCAAGCCAGCGTTAGCAAAGCCGCAGCCGCGCCTCGGCCCGACGCAAGCGTCGTCCTTAAATGCTCGTAATGCCGCAGCAGTATCGCTTTATCCCGTTCTGCTCGTCTTATGCGGCTTGTCTGCACGCCATCCCGTTCCGCTTCAGGCAATGAGGAATCGGAGAGGCTGTCTGCAAGCATTGACGTTTCCAGCTCCCGTGTCGCTTCCGTTCGTCTTTCGGAACGCTCCCGTAGCCGCAGCCGCTCCAGCCCCCGCCAGCAAACAGCGGAAACGAGCAGCGCACCTCCGAGCACGGCCATATACAACGGGGAAGCCTCGAGTCCAAGCACAAGCGCGCCGGAGGACCCAATGAGCAGCAAGGATGCCATATCCAGCACCCGCATCGCGGCTACGGAATGCAGCGCATCATCCCAGCGGATCGACGTGCTCCGCACAAGCAGCCCTGATCTTGCCAGGTCCCCTGCCTTCACGGGCAGCACATGGTTAACCAGCAGACTCACGAACAACGGATGGATATATCTCGCTAAGGGATCGATCGTCTCCCGCCCGGCATATAACCGCCAAGACAGCGCCTTCAGCCAGAACGACAGCCCGTAGCCAGCGGTCATAAGAACGAGCATGCCGGGCGAATGCAGCAGCCGCATCGCGGCTTCGCCGATCAATTCCCCTTTGAACCAACGCATCGTAATCCAGACGAAGAAAGCAGCCAAGACGAGCCCGCCTAAGGGAATGCCTATTTTTCTCATCATTCTATCCTGCCGTTTCAGCCATTCTCGTCGTCAATAGTGAGAATTGTTATCATTCAGTATAGAGTCATAACTTGTATGCGTCAAACCATTTCCGCATACGGCCGCAAGACTGCGCTGCAGCGCGCATATGCCCGTTTCCTCTCCGTCTCTCCAGCTCTATATTTCATTCGAAAACCGGGTATTTATACCTAGTAATAGCATTATTTACTGGGATATACTTACAGTAAATATCGCGATTATAGATTTTTGTTCACTGTAACTTATTACAATCTTCTATTTACAAAAACAATGCCAATGATTAAAAATGGAATTGTAAGCGCTTTATATATGGTTGTTCCAGCTTGCCAGCCTTACATTCGAGAGGAGAGACTCATGAAATGATGCAACGTACGCGCCATGGTTTATTATCGCTTGTCCTCGCTTTCTCCGTATTATTCGGCTCCTTCTGCGCACCATCCTCCACCAGCGCGGCGTTCGGCGATCGGATTACGGTCAGCGGGACGAATTTCTATGCCGGGGGCAAGCAGATCTTCCTCAACGGCGCCAATACGCCTTGGAATAGCTGGAACGATTTCGGCGGCAGCTTCGACTATTCCTGGTGGGACAACCACTTCCAAACGCTGCATGACAACGGCATTAACTCCACACGCGTTTGGATTACGTGCAACGGCGAAGTCGGCATTACCATCGATAGCTCCGGCCAAGTTACCGGCGCGACGACCGCGCACTGGAACAACCTCGACAGCCTGTTCCAAATTGCGCAAAGCCATGGCGTTTACATTCTGGCGACGCTCATGTCCTTCGACCATATGAATAATTCGCATGCCAATTATAACAGCTGGCGCAATATGCTCCTGAGCGACGCGAACATCGATTCTTATGTCGCCAACTATCTGATTCCGTTTGTTAACCGCTACAAGAACAATCCCTATCTCTTTGCGATCGACTTGATGAACGAGCCGGACTGGGTCTACGAGGATGCGGCGAACGGGCAGCTTTCCTGGGATCGCCTGCAAACGTATTTTGCCAAGACTGCAGTCGCCATTCATCAGAACAGCAGCATTTTGACGACGGTTGGTCTCGGGATGGTGAAATACAACAGCGCCACGCAATCCGGCTCGACCGGCAATAAAGTCAGCGATGCCGCTCTGCAGGCCAAAGTAAGCAGCACGCTAGCCAAGCTCGACTTCTACTCGCCGCACTACTACGGCTGGCAGGATCCTTACTTCGGCATCCCGTTCTACGAGACGCCGACCCAGTATGGCATCGTGCACGATAGGCCTGTCATCATTGGCGAGTCGCCCGCAATCGGCTCGACGAACCATACCATCACGGATGATTTCGCGAATGCTTACACGAACGGCTATGCAGGCGTTATGCCTTGGACGTCCAACGGCGTAGACAGCAACGGCAGCATCACCAATTTGGGGCCGGCAACGAAAGCGTTCCGCGATGCCCACTACTCGCTCGTTTTCCCGCCTGCAACGAACGATACGGCAAAGTTCAATTTCGAGAACAATCAGCTTCAAAGCTTCAAGAGCATTACAAGCGGTCTGACGGTAGCCTCGAGCTATGATCGAGCCTATGCAGGCAGTTACGCCATGAAGATGAGCGTAGTCAGCACGGCATCCGGCCCCTACTCCGCGCAGCTCGACAATCCTAGCGGCATCAGCGCGAACAGCACGCTCACCTTCCGCGTCTGGGTACCTAGCGGCGCCGCCATTACTTCTATTCAGCCTTATGTCCAAGGCAATAACTGGACCTGGTACGGCAATTACCAAGCCTATACGGGATTGACGAAGAACGCCTGGAATACCATTGCTGTTACGATTCCTTCGACAGCTACCGTTCCGGTCAAAAACATCGGAATCGAGCTTGTCACATCCGGCGCGTGGACAGGAAGCATCTACGTAGACAGCATCAATTAATCTTCGCGAAGCCTCCAACGCCTGACTCTTGCAGGTTTTGGAGGTTTTTTTTGCACATTTTGGCGAGCAAATCTCATTACAATCTTCTATTTACAAACCTTCGGCAATCATCAAAAATGGAAATGTAAGTGCTTTATATTTCAGCTTACCGGATAGGAGTGAGGTTCAGTTCCCAAATCTGTTTGTTTCGAAGATGCTTGCTGATTGACATTATGAGAGGAGCGATTAATGAATCATGAAGAATGTACGCAGTGGCTTGGTATCCCTATGCTTGTCTCTTGCGTTTCTGTTTGGCACATTGAGTATTCCGTCGTCCGTGCACGCAGCTTATGGGGATCGTATAACAATCAGCGGAACGAACTTCTATGCCGGCGGCCAGCAAATTTTCATGAATGGCGCCAATACGCCGTGGAACAGCTGGAACGATTTTGGCGGCTCCTTCGACTACGCCTGGTGGGATAATCACTTCGCATCCTTGCACAGTAACGGTATTAACGCGACAAGAGTCTGGATTACGTGCAACGGCGAAGTCGGCATTAACATTACCAGCAGCGGCCAAGTGACTGGCGCAACGACGGCGCATTGGAACAATCTCGACAGCTTATTCCAAATCGCTCAAAATCACGGCGTGTACATTATGGCTACGCTGATGTCGTTCGACCATTTCAAGAACAGCCATACGAATTATCAAAACTGGCGCAATATGCTCCTCAGCGATACCAACCTCGACTCCTACGTCACCAACTACCTCATTCCTTTCGTTAATCGCTACAAAAGCAATCCGTGGCTCTGGTCCATCGATCTGATGAACGAACCGGATTGGGTCTACGAGAACGCCGATTCCGGCCAAATCTCTTGGGATCGTCTGCAAACGTACTTTGCTAAAGCTACAGTCGCCATCCATCAGAACAGCAGCATTCTGACGACGGTCGGCATGGGAAGCGTGAAGTACATGAGCGCAACGGCCGGCGGATCCAGCGGCAACAAAATCAGCGATGCGGCGCTGCAGGCCAAAGTGAACAGCCCGCTTGCGAAATTCGACTTCTACTCGCCGCATTACTATCCATGGCAAGAGCCTTATTGGGGTATCCCTTTCTATGTAACGCCAACGCAATGGTATCTGGTTTGGGACCGTCCGGTCGTTGTCGGCGAAGCGCCGGCGCTCGGATCGACCGGGCATACGCTCACGAACGATTTCGCTAACGCGTACACGAACGGATACGCAGGCGTCATGCCTTGGACGTCCAACGGCGTTGATAGCAACGGTAACATGACCAATCTGTCGCCTGCTACAACGGCGTTCCAGAGTGCGCACAATTCGCTCGTATTCCCTGCCGCCAGCGGCGATACCGCCAAATTCAATTTCGAAGGCAACGCGCTGCAAGGGTTTGTTGGCACGAATGGCCTTACGGTCGCTGCCAGCACGGACCGCGCGTATGCCGGCACTTACGCGTTGAAGATGACGGCAAATTCGACGGCCGCCGCCACGTACTATGCACAAATGGATAATCCGGCGGGTTTCGCCGCGGGAGCCACGGTCACCTTCCGCATATGGGTGCCTAGCGGGGCCGCGATTGCGTCGGTTCAACCGTTCGTGCAAAGCAATGCTTGGGCATGGCATGGCAACTTCCAAACCTACGCCGCACTGACCAAGAATGCCTGGAATACGATTACCGTATCCATCCCGTCGAACGCGCCGACGCCGATGAAGCGAATCGGCATCGAGCTCAAAACGAGCGGAACCTGGAACGGCAGCATTTACGTCGATAGCATCAACTAAATGAATGCCCAAGAGCCTTCGGCGCTCGCTGCTAGCGGACGCCGAAGGCTCTTTCTTGTCTTTCTTATTAACCCGACAAACGGCATCTCTTCAAATCTCGGCAGCATGAATAACAAAAAGGCTGACTCTCGCACAGATGAGATCCGTGTAGAGAGCCAGCCTTACTTGTTTCTTAGCCGTTCGATTTTACGGCGATCCGGTTCATAGCGCGCTGCAGAGCAAGCTCGGCGCGAAGTTGATCGTAATCGCTCTTGCCACCTAGACGTTGCTCCGCACGTTGCTTCGCTGCTTCTGCGCGGGCGAGGTCGATATCGCCAGGCAGTTCAGCGCTCTCGGCCAGAATGACCACTTTATCCTTGCGGATTTCGAGAAAACCGCCGCCAACGGCGATTTTCTCTTCCGTGTTCTTCTTCTTGACCGTAATGGGAGCAATCTTCAAAGGCGTGACCATCGGGATATGATTAGGCATAATGCCCATCTCGCCCTCAGAGCCTTTGACGATGACCATATTTACATCCTCAGCGTAAACTTTACGCTCAGGCGTTACAATTTCCAGTAAAAAGGAGCTCATGATCTTACCCTCCCATGCGCCCTACGAGGTAAGACGCAACTTCGTAAGCTTAGGCGACGAATTAAACCTCTTGTGCGAGTTTTTGCGCCTTCGCAACTGCATCTTCGATCGTTCCGACGTTGTGGAATGCCGGTTCCGGAAGGTCATCGTGCTTACCTTCGAGAATTTCTTTGAAGCTGCGTACCGTTTCTTTAACCGGTACGTACAGTCCAGGCATACCATTGAACGCTTCGGCAACGTGAAGCGGCTGCGACAGGAACAATTGGATACGACGAGCGCGGATAACGATGAGTTTGTCTTCTTCGGACAACTCGTCCATACCGAGGATCGCGATGATATCCAGAAGCTCTTTATAACGCTGCAGAAGTTTCTTAACGCTTTGAGCAACTTGGTAGTGCTCTTCGCCAAGAATTTCAGGCGTCAGGATACGGGAAGACGAAGCGAGCGGATCAACAGCCGGGAAGATACCCATTGCCGCGATGTTACGCTCAAGGTTCGTCGTTGCATCCAAGTGGGCAAACGCCGTTGCAGGAGCCGGATCCGTATAGTCATCGGCAGGAACGTAGATGGCTTGAATGGAAGTAACGGAACCTTTTTTCGTCGAAGTGATACGCTCTTGCAGTTGACCCATTTCAGTTGCCAGCGTTGGCTGGTAACCTACCGCGGACGGCATACGGCCGAGCAATGCGGATACTTCCGAACCGGCTTGCGTGAAGCGGAAGATGTTATCGACGAACAGCAGAACGTCTCTTCCTTCTACGTCACGGAAATACTCAGCCATTGTCAGACCTGTCAGAGCTACGCGAAGACGCGCGCCTGGAGGCTCGTTCATTTGGCCGAATACCATCGCTGTCTTAGCAATAACGCCGGAATCGCTCATCTCGTGGTAAAGGTCATTACCTTCACGAGTACGCTCGCCTACGCCGGCGAATACGGAGATACCGCCGTGCTCTTGAGCGATGTTATGGATCAGCTCTTGCATCGTTACGGTTTTACCTACGCCCGCGCCGCCGAAGAGACCGATTTTACCGCCTTTGGAGTAAGGCGCCATAAGGTCGATAACTTTAATTCCCGTTTCCAGGATTTCTTGGGAAGTCGACAGCTCTTCGAATGGAGGAGCTTGACGGTGGATCGGATTTGCAATCGAACGGTCAACGTCGCCGTTGTTGTCGATCGGATCGCCGAGTACGTTAAATACGCGGCCAAGCGTTGCAGGTCCTACAGGTACTGTGATCGGGTTACCCGTATCAACGGCATCCGTTCCTCTGACCAGACCGTCAGTGGAAGACATTGCAACGCAGCGAACCAGATTGTCGCCGAGGTGCGTCGCAACTTCAACCGTGAGGTTGATGTCGACTTCGCCCGGGTTTTGAGCTTTACGCTCGATTTTGATCGCATTCAGAATCTCAGGCAAATGTCCGTTCTCGAACGCGATGTCGACAACTGGACCTGTAACCTGGACTACATGCCCCTTGCTCATTCTTGTACCTCCTAAAAAGCTTTCCGGAGAAAAGCTTGCTCCGGAAGCGTGGACTTAAGTTTTCCGGAGAAATGCTCCCCCGGATACACTGATTTATAGCTGTTTCGGAGGCTGCCTCCGAAACGATCGTTTACCATTATTGCTGCGCGTTCGCGCCGCCGACGATTTCCGCGATTTCCTGCGTGATTGCTGCTTGGCGCGCACGGTTGTACGTCAACGTCAAGCCGGCGATCATCTTCGTCGCGTTCTTCGTCGCATTACCCATTGCAGTCATCCGCGCGCCGAACTCGCTCGCTTTGCCTTCCAATACCGCGCTGTAAATCACCGTCTCCGCGTATTTAGGCAGCAGCACGTCGAGTACCTTCTCAGGTGACGGCTCGTATTCGTAGGACGCTTTCGCGCCTGTGAATTGAGATTGGTCCAGCGGAAGCAGCTGCTTGATGACAGGCACTTGGGTCATTGCATTGTAGAATTGGTTGTACACCAGGTTCAGTTCGTCGTATTTGCCGCTTTCGAAGCCTTTGACAGCAGCTGCCGCCAACGACTTGATATCGGCGAATTTCGGCGAATCCGAAAGTCCCGTTATTTCATCCGCAAGGGCAATACCCCGGCGCTTGAAGTAATCGCGGCCTTTACGCCCGATGACGAACACGTCGTACTCAGCAGGAGACTTGTGCTTCTCTTGGATCGTAACCCATACTTTGCGAAGCACGTTCGCATTGTATCCGCCCGCCAATCCGCGATCCGACGTGACGACCAGATAGGCCGTACGCTTGATCTCGCGGCTTTGCAGCATCGGATGCTTGATTGCGCCTCCACCCGACGCGATGCTCGCTACAACTTCTTTGATCTTGTCGGTATATGGACGCGATGCTACCGCAGCCTCTTGTGCTTTTCTAAGCTTCGAGGATGCAACCATCTCCATTGCCTTCGTGATCTGCTTCGTGTTTTGCGTAGTCTTGATCGAGCGTTTGATTTCGCGCATACCTTTAGCCATTCGTTGTCACCACCTTGTTACCGGCCTTCCTGGCGAAGCGAAGCTTCACCCTTTGCCGGGTTTATTCCGCGCTATTGACTCGAACCGCACGCATAGCATGCGGCCCGAAGGTGAGTCTATTATTTATACCGATACGGCAAAGCTGTTTTTGAACGATTTGATCGCTTCAACCAGCGCTTTTTCGTTGTCGGAAGTCAAGTCTTTCGTATCGCGGATCGAAGCGAGGATTTCCGGCTTGTTCGCATCCACGTAAGCCAGGAGGCCTTGCTCGAAACGACGTACGTCTTGAACCGGAATATCGTCCGTATGGCCGCGTGTAACGGTATACAGGGATACAACTTGACGCTCTACAGCCAGTGGCTGGTTAACGCCTTGTTTCAGGATTTCAAGCGTACGCTCACCGCGGTTCAGACGGGATTGCGTTACTTTATCGAGATCGGATCCGAATGCTGCAAATGCTGCCAGTTCGCGGTATTGGGCAAGGTCGGTTTTGAGCGTACCCGCAACTTTTTTCATGGCTTTGATTTGAGCGGAGCTACCTACACGGGATACAGAGTTACCAACGTTAACCGCTGGACGCTGACCGGAGTAGAACAGATCGGACTCTAGGAAGATTTGACCGTCCGTAATCGAGATTACGTTCGTCGGGATGTAAGCCGAGATATCGCCGGCTTGCGTCTCGATGAATGGCAGAGCAGTCAAGGAACCGCCGCCAAGCTCATCGTTCAGCTTAGCTGCGCGCTCAAGCAAACGGGAGTGAAGGTAGAAAACGTCGCCCGGATAAGCTTCCCGACCCGGAGGACGGCGGAGCAGCAAGGAAAGCTCGCGGTATGCTGCCGCTTGTTTGGAAAGGTCATCATAGATAACAAGTACGTGTTTGCCGTTGTACATGAAGTACTCGCCCATCGAGCAGCCTGTGTAAGGCGCGATGTAAAGAAGCGGGGACGGCTCGGAAGCGCTCGCCGTTACGACGATCGTGTATTCCAAAGCGCCTTGTTGGCGAAGGGATTCAACTACCGTACGAACCGTGGATTGCTTTTGACCGATTGCAACGTAGATACAAATAACGCCGTTGCCTTTTTGGTTCACGATCGTGTCGATCGCGATTTGCGTTTTACCCGTTTGACGGTCGCCGATGATCAACTCACGCTGACCACGGCCGATTGGAATCATCGCATCGATTGCTTTGATACCTGTTTGCATCGGCTCGAATACGGATTTACGGGCCATAACGCCCGGTGCCGGAGATTCGATTGGACGCGTTGCAGTTGTTGCGATTGGTCCGTTGCCGTCAACTGGTTGGCCCAGTGCGTTAACAACGCGGCCAAGCAAAGCTTCGCCAACTGGAACTTCCATGATGCGGCCTGTTCTTTTCACTTGGTCGCCTTCGCGGATACCCGTGTACGGTCCCATGATAACGACACCGACGTTGCTCTCTTCAAGGTTAAGGGCCATACCCATAACGCCGTTCGAGAATTCGAGCAGTTCGCCAGCCATTGCGTTCTCAAGGCCGTGCACGCGAGCGATACCGTCACCGACTTGGATGACCGTACCGACGTCTACGACTTGAATTTCGGATTTAAATTGTTCGATCTGTTGTTTAATCAGCGTGCTGATTTCATCAGGTCTGATACTCAATTCCGTTCACCCCTATCTACAATGCTTGAGTTTTCAACACTTGTTCAAGTCGAGCAAGCTTGCCGGAGAGGCTTCCGTCATACAGACGATCGCCGATGCGCACTTGTACGCCGCCGAGCAAAGCAGGTTCAACGATTTGTTTTGCAATGATGCGTTTGCCGATCATTTCGCCGAATTGCGCCGCTACCTTGGACATTTCCTCGGCAGTCAGCGATTTGGCCGAATATATCGTAGCGTGTGCCTGACCGAGCGCATCGCCCGCTACTTTCGTATAAGCTTCATAGACATCAGCGAGCGCGCCTTGACGGCCGCGGACGATCAGAAGCTCTACCGTGTTCAGAACCATAACCGATACTTTGTCGGACAAGGCACCTTGGATAATCTCGATTTTCCGGCTGACTTCGACGTTTGGCAGCGCCAGGAATTTGCGGATTTGCGCATCTTCCGACAATGCTTCGACAACGATTTTCAGCTGTTTCTCGACATCGGCCACAGCATTGTTGCTTTGTGCCAGTTCAAACAGCGCTTTAGCGTAGCGTTTAGCTACGACGCTCTCGCGGCTCATTTGCTTCCAACCTCGTTCAAGTATTGGTTGACGAGTTGTTCTTGGGACTTGTCATCGATTTGTTTCTCGATGATTTTGGATGCGATCATAACGGACATGCCGCTAACTTGGCCGCGAAGGGCCGCAATCGCTTTGTTTTTCTCGCTCTCGATATCTTTCACGGCTTCGTCCTTCAGGCGAGTCGCCTCGGATTTAGCAGTGTGTACGATTTCTTCAGCTTGTTTCGAGCTCGTTTGTTTCGCCTGCTCGATAATGTCGTAAGCATCTTTACGCGCTTGTTGAAGCGTGGATTTCTGCTCTTCGTATTGCTGCTCTGCTTGCTTGCGGCTGTTCTCCGCGTTCTCAAGCTGTTCCTTCACGAACTGCTTGCGCTGTTCCATGATGGAGAAGAGCGGACCGAAAGCATAACGGCTAAGCAGCCAGTAAAGGATGCCGAAGGCAATCAGTTGAATGAAAAAATTGGACCATTCGATATGCACGCGCAGGTCACTCCTTTCCGAAAATTAGCCGGCTCTCCGCAGAAAGCTGACAAAAGGAAGGCGCGGAGGCAATGGCACTCCCCGCCGGATTGCGATAATCGTCTTAAGCTTTTGCGTAGAAAAGGAACGCGAGTACGAGGGAGATGATCGGCAATGCCTCTACGAGTGCTACCCCGATGAACATTGTTGTTTGAAGCGTACCACGAAGTTCTGGCTGACGGGAGATACCTTCAACCGTGCGACCTACGATCAAACCGTTACCGATACCCGCGCCAAGTGCACCAAGTCCGAATACAATCGCTGCTGCGATCAATGCCAAGTTTTCCATTTAGAAAAATCCTCCTTAAAAGTGTAGAAAATTAGTTTTATTGTTTCCTGCAAGATTGCAGGTTTGATACTGTGTTAATGTTCTTCATGAACAATCGCCTGCGACATGTAAACCATCGTTAGCATGACGAATACGAAAGACTGAATTGCGCCTACGAAGATACTAAAGCCCTGCCAAACGATCAGAGCAGGAATACCGAACCAGCCCATGCCCATGATAACGGAGATCATGACCTCGCCCGCGAAAATATTACCGTAAAGACGAAGCGAAAGCGACAACGGTTTCGAAACCTCTTTGATAACGTTCAGCGGGAAGAAAGCGATGTATGGTTCGAAATAGTGTTTCAGGTAATGTTTGCGATTGCGGCGCAAGCCCTCGACGTGCGTCAATACGATGACGATCGCCATGAGCGCTCCTGCAACGGCAACATCGGCCGTCGGCGATTTCCACCACGCGATGTGAACTTCCGTTTCATCGGCTGCAAGATCCGTCGGCATTACCAAATCCATTCCGAGGAACTGCGCGCCGTGATGAACGTCGACTTTCGAGATAATGCCGAAAGGCAGACCCAGCAAGTTGGCTACGAACAAGTACATGATCAGCGCAATACCGAGCGTCAAGTACGGACGGCCCTTCTTGATGTCCATGGAAGTACCGATGATGTTGATTACGAATTCAATAACCCACTCCAGGAAGTTCTGCATCTTGGTCGGATTCGTCACCGAAGCACCCCGAACCGCAAGCTTTGCGAGAACGAACACCACGATACTGGAGACTAGGATCATGAAAATGGCAGCTAAGTCAAAGCTGATGCCGCCCAGTTCCACTTCAGGGAAAATGTGATCCATTTAGTTGTTTTCACCCCTTTCATCAGTAGAATGCCGTACCGCCGGTTTGCTCTTGGCTTTAAATCCCAATATGAGTGTTGCCAATTGAGCGGTAAATAATCCGGCTATTGTTCCATAGAGGCTGAACGAAAAGTACCTGGTTGCGATTACATACGCGAGCAGGGCGATACACGCGCGCGTGAGAAAACCCATGTTTACGCGTCGCTTGTTCCCCTCCGCCGCGCCCGCACCGACGCGCTGTACTTTCCACGAAAGATGGAAGGCGTTTGCAAGACTTGCCGCAGCTCCGAGAATCAATCCGCCGAAGAACGGTTTCAGGTCCGGAAACAGGGCCCATCCAACGAAGCATAGAGACAAAAAAAAGAAAGTAATACGCTTAACCGTTCTAAGGTGGCCGGACAACTGATCCATTAGCTTGCATTGCCCCCTGTAAACGTTCGAATCAGTAGTATGGTTGCTATAGCTGCCACGATAAAACCTGCGGCCATGCCGTAAATGCCGCCATACTCGGCGTTAATCTTGGAGCCGATCCAGAACCCTAAGCCCAAACTTGCGCCTATCGTTCCGCCGACGGATCCGATCAGGCCCATTGCTCGCCACGGATTATCGCCAAAACTACCGTTTTCTGCTTTGCGATTCTTGTCGTTATCGGATCGATTCATCGTGAATCACTCCAAAACTCTTATTTATTTTAGCCATGAGCGTTACGGTTTGTCAATTGATATAAATTCAAACATTTAGTGAACAGGTAGCCGGAAACCCTTGATTTACCTAGGGTTTCCGGATTTCCAAACCGTACAGTAGCACTGTATGCTGTAGCGTTACCGAGCATGCATGCCTATCAGCGCATCCTATGAACGTTGTGTGAACGGTTCCGGCCGTTCATCACGTCTCCCAAAATGATGCAAAATCGCCTGCACAATCCGAATCGACACTTCTCCGTCGCCGTACGGATTAGCCGCATTGCTCATTCTCGCATACAGCTGCTCGTCCGTCAGAAGCGCCCTTGCGCGGTCGTAAACAACGGCTTCATCGGTGCCCACCAGCTCGAGCGTTCCGGCCTCGATCCCTTCCGGACGCTCCGTCGTATCGCGAAGCACGAGCGTAGGCACGCCAAAGGACGGCGCCTCTTCTTGGATTCCGCCGGAGTCGGTCATGATCATGTACGCATGAGGGAAGAAGTTATGCGTTTCGAATACATCGAGCGGCTCGATCAGCTTGATTCGCGGGTGGTTGCCTAGAATCTCGTTGGCCGGTTCGCGCACAGCCGGATTCATGTGAACGGCGTAGACGATGGCGACATCCTCGAACTCGTCGGCGATTCTCTTCACCGCCCGGAAAATGTTGCGGTGCGGCTCGCCCAGCGATTCGCGGCGGTGAGCCGTCATGAAGATCATCCGCTTGTCAGCAGCCCATTCGAGCACGGGATGGGTGAAGGACTTGTCCACCGTGTATTGGAACACGTCGGTCGCCGTATTTCCCGTTATGTATATGGCAGATTCCGGCTTGTTTTCTTTGCGCAGATTGTTGGCGGACCAATCGGTCGGCGCAAAGTGAACGTCCGCGAGGACGCCGACCAGCTGCCGGTTCATCTCTTCGGGATACGGCGACATTTTGTTCCATGTCCGCAGTCCCGCTTCCACGTGTCCGACCGGTATCTGCTGCAGGAAAGCCGCGTAGCTGCCCAAGAAGCAAGTCAGCGTGTCGCCGTGAACGAGCACGATGTCGGGCTTCGACTCGCGAAGCACGGGCTCCAGTCCTTCCAGCACGCGCATCGTCGTTTCGGTCAGCGTTTGCCGGTCTTTCATCACGTTGAGATCGTAGTCCGGCGTGATTTTGAAGAAATCGAGCACTTGGTCGAGCATTTGCCGGTGCTGCGCGGTCACGCAGACGATGGATTCGATCTCTTCGGGATGCTTCTGCAGCTCCAGCACGAGGGGAGCCATTTTCACTGCTTCCGGCCTTGTGCCGAATATCGTCATTACTTTCAACTTCGCCAATGGAGTCACTCCTAATTATTTGGTTCCGAACATGCGGTCGCCGGCATCGCCGAGCCCCGGTACGATATATCCGTGATCGTTGAGATGGCTGTCGAGCGAAGCCAAGTAAATATCAACGTCCGGGTGCGCCTCTTGGACGGCTTTTACGCCTTCCGGCGCAGCGATCAGGCACATCAGCTTGATCTGGGTGCAGCCGCGCGTTTTCAGCGAATTGATCGCCGATATGGCCGAACCGCCCGTTGCCAGCATCGGGTCGACGACGATCAGCAGCCGTTCCGTCGCGTCCGCAGGCAGGTTAACATAGTATTCTACGGGCTGCAGCGTCTCAGGGTTGCGGAACAGGCCGATATGGCCGACTTTCGCGGCCGGAATCAGCTTCAGCATCCCTTCGACCATGCCGAGGCCCGCGCGCAGGATCGGAATCAGCCCCAGCATGCGGCCGGAAATCACCTTGCTCGGCGCTTCAACGATCGGAGTCTTCACGTTAACCGTCTCAAGCGGTAAATCACGCGTAATCTCGTAGGCCATCATCGTCGCGATTTCGTCCACGAGTTCGCGAAAATCCTTTGTCTTCGTCTCTTTATCACGAATATACGTCAGCTTATGCTGAATAAGCGGATGGTCACAGATTGTAAGAGTGCCCATTAGTTCAACCTCCCGAAAATCTTCTTCAACTGAATAGTATAGCATTCGGCGCTTCATTGTGCACATCCGTACGGCAACGAAAAAACCCTACTCCAAAGTATGCCCGAACGCGCCGATTTCTTGCAATTGAAGAATGCGCATGCATGGCTAACGCCAATTGGGCCGATGCACCGGTCAACGAGCGTTAATCGCCGCCTCCCCCGCCGCAGGAGGAACCGCAGGATGAGCCTCCCCCGCAGGAAGAACCGCTGTCTCCTCCCCCGTCGCTTCCGCTGCAGGAGGATCCGTCCCCTCCGTTTCCGTCCGTACCGTTGTCGCCGCTGCAGGCATAAGTACCGCTGCATCCGCTGTTGTTGTTGTTCTCTCTCGGCTCTTCCTCTGGCTGATAGGCATCCATCTGCGACTGGAAGTTTTCTTCGGGACCCCACGAAGAGTAGAAGAACGCCCCCGACATTATTCCCGTCATGAGCATCGTCGAGGACAGATCGCCATCGTTATCGGTCTGCGGGGCGCTTCGCGAGGAAGCCAGGCTCCGGCCGCGTTCGATCAAGTAATCGACGGTCGCCGCCAAGTCGGGAAACAACGCGGCCGCGCCCGTATTGAAACGTCTGCCGCGCAGCTCCTCCGCGCTGCCGGTCGCAAGCTCATGCATCAGTTCGCGCGGCATCGGCGTCCGATAGAAGGAGCCCCACAACCGCGCGCTTCCGAACACGGGCAGAAACAGCTCGCCGTACACCCAATCGAACCACGCGCGCGCGCCTCGATCCGGCTGTGCATCCGCCGTATGCGGCGCGTGATGGATAAGGCTTCCGCAAAACTGCCTGCAGAACTGTTCGTATTCCCGCGTGAACATGAGCATTTCATGCCAGACATCGTCGACCTGGGCGCTGTACATCGGCACGCCGCGAAGCACGCCGCATAAGAGAAAATACCGCTTCAGCTCGAACCAGCGCCACTGCCATTCGCCTTCCCGCATGCTCGGCGCAAGACGAAGCACCCGATCCTTGACGCGCGCCTCGAAATCCGGCGTCAAAGCCTCCTCCAAGCGCTCTGCCGCAGGCCGCACGGGATGTCCGGCCGGAACGCCGAGGCATTCGGGAGGCGCAGGGAGCAGCGCAGCGGGACGGCTGATGCGCGGACCGCCTCTTCCTCCGCGCTGCGATGGACTGCCGTTCCTGGACTTCATCAGGTTCGACAAAACGAAGAAGGTGATGATAACGATCATTGCCATAAAGAAAAACATGCGGCCTCACCGCCTTCCGAAATATGTACCTCCATCATAGCATGCGCCTTGCAGGCGGCATGCGGTTTTTGAGGAAAAATTAACGTTTGATTGTCAAAAAAAAGCATCCCTTACCGGCAGGCCGGCGCATTTCGCGCCAACTGGCCGGGAAAGGGATGCCTGTGCCTCCCGGAACGAAATGCCTTTCGGTCCATAGGAGACGCGTTCGAAGGGGCGCTTTAGCTGCGCAGAAGAAGCCTGTTCATGTAATCCACCGTAAACTTGACGCCTTGCTGGCCAAGCTCTCCCGTCCATGTGTTGGAATGCGGCTCGATGCTCAGTCCGCCTTGGTAGCCCACGCCGTACAGCACGGCCATGAACGTTCCCCAGTCGGTCTGGTCAAGGCCGGCCGGCGGATCGTCGAAGCGTTTGCCGTTCACGATGACGGAGCCTTTGATGTGCACGTGCAGGAAGCGATGTCCCCAGTCCGTCATCTCTTGCAAATAATCCTGTCCCGCATAACGGGCATGGGACGGATCGAACTTAATGCCGAGCTCCGGCAGATGGCCGTGAATGAGTTTCCACGCCGTCCCGTCGACGATAAAGCTGTTCCAATGGCAGTTGTAGGTCGCGATGCGGACTCCGCGCTCTTGTCCATATTCGAGCAGAAGCTCGAAATAAGCGATAGCAGATTGCACGTTCTCGAAGTAAGAACGCTCTTCGATATAGTTGGCGCCGCATACGAATACCGGACAGCCCAGCTCTTGGCAGGCGTCGATCAGCGTATAAGACGCTTGCAGTTCTTCCTCGACGATGCTGCCGTCCTTGGCAATCCGGTCCGGGCCCCAGCGGCCGATGGATCCCACGGCGACGCCGGTGCGGGCGCTGGCTGCTTTCAGTTCGGGAACGACCGCGGCGAAGTCGCCTGCCGGCGTGCCGACGTTAATGCAAAACTCCAAGAATTCCAATCCGAGTCCAGCGGCGTAATCGAAGCTTTCCGCCTTCGGTTCGGCAATGATGCCCAGTTTCATGTTCGATTCTCCTCCACGATCCATAGTGTGCATATTCAATAATCAGCCGATGGACGGCCGATTGTTAAAGGATTCGACGAAATACGGCAATCACCTGCCGATTATCCGTCACAATCGTTACGACATCATCACGAGAAACAGAACGAGAAGCAGAACGAGAGGCAGAACGAGAGGCAGAACGAGAGGCAGAACGAGAGGCAGAACGAGAGGCAGAACGAGAGGCAGAACGAGAGGCAGAACGAGAGCAAGAAAAAGCCACCGGCCTGCTGCGCGGGGCAGCGGCCGATGGCTTTCATTGGGATGTTCGCGTTCCGCGCAGCGCCGGGAAATAGGCTGGCTGCAGCACGAAGGGCGATTAGTATGCGATGCCCGGGTACAGCGGGTATTGCGATACAAGGTCGCTGACCATGCCGCGCGCTTTGTTCAGCACGGCTTCGTCTTTCGGGTTCTTCAGCGTCATCGCGATGACTTCCGCGATCGTCTTCATCGCCTCTACGCCCATGCCGCGGGATGTTGCCGCCGGCGTACCGATACGGATGCCGCTCGTGATGAACGGGCTCGTAGGATCGAACGGGATAGCGTTTTTGTTAACGGTGATTTGAACGGAATCCAATACATGCTCCGCGTCTTTCCCCGTGATGTTCAGATTGCGCAGGTCGATCAGCATGAGGTGGTTGTCCGTGCCGCCGGATACGATGTTGATGCCTTGCGCGATCAGCGCTTCAGCCAGCGCTTGCGCGTTGTCGATCACGTTCTTGCCGTATTCCTTGAACGAAGGCTGAAGCGCTTCGCCGAAAGCCACCGCTTTGGCAGCGATGATGTGCATCAGCGGGCCGCCTTGGGAGCCCGGGAATACAGCTTTGTCGATCGCCTGCGCCCATGCTTTGCGGCACAGGATCATGCCGCCGCGCGGTCCGCGGAGCGTTTTGTGCGTCGTCGTCGTAACGAAGTGCGCATGCGGCACCGGGCTCGGGTGAAGACCCGCCGCGACCAGACCCGCGATATGCGCCATGTCGACGAAGAGCAGCGCGCCTACGTCGTTCGCGATTTTGCCGAGCTCTTCGAAATCGATGATGCGCGGGTAAGCGGACGCGCCTGCAACGATCATGCGCGGACGGTGCTTGAACGCCAGCTTGCGGACTTCCGCATAATCGATCGTGAACGTATCTTCGCTAACGCCGTAAGGAACGAAATTGTAAAGGAGGCCGGATGCGTTAACCGGGCTGCCGTGCGTCAAGTGGCCGCCGTGCGCAAGGTTCATGCCCAGCACCGTGTCGCCAGGGTTCAACGCAGCCAAGTAAACCGCCATGTTCGCTTGCGCGCCGGAATGCGGCTGTACGTTCGCGTGCTCGGCGCCGAACAGTTCCTTCGCACGGTTGCGTGCGATATCTTCCGCGATATCCACGTGCTCGCAGCCGCCATAGTAACGTTTGCCCGGGTAGCCTTCCGCGTATTTGTTCGTCAGAACGGAGCCCATTGCTTCAAGAACCGCTTCGGACACGATGTTCTCGGATGCGATCAGCTCGATGTTGTCGCGCTGGCGCTGCAGCTCCAGGCCCATTGCTTTCAGAATTTCAGGATCTTGCTTACGTAGGTTTTCCATGATTGTATATCCTCCTAAAGTTTATTTAACGCAGTTCCGTGCGAAGCGTTTACGTACTAGTCAACATACGGCATCGAAAACCTGCGCTTATTCAAAATGGTTAGTCGCAATTGCCGTTCGCGGCATCCGCCTTCGAATCGAGGGCATAGACCGCGCGTTCGCCGCCGATCAGCTTCGGACGCGTGAACGCCATCGTCAGATGAGCCGACCCGATGGACCGGATCGACGGCCGCACGGGGACGGCCACGCGCTTCAAATGCATGCCGATAAACGTATCGCCGATATCGATGCCGGCATGCGCCTGCACCGTTTCGACAAGACAAGCATCCGACAGCGCACGGAACGCATGCGCCGCCATGGAGCCGCCGGCCTTGCGCACGGGGACGGCCGAGACGAGCTCGAGCCCGTACCGTTCCGCCGCCTCCCGTTCGATAACGAGTGCCCGGTTCAAATGCTCGCAGCATTGAAACACGGGATAAAACCCAACGTCGCGCCGGACCGCTTCGATGCCGGCATAAATCGCCTCCGCCGTCTCCGGCGTGCCGGATGTGCCGATCCGCTCGCCCAGCACCTCGCTCGTGGAGACGCCGATGACGAGCAGCTGTCCTTGACGCAAGCTTGCGGCTTCCGCCAACTCGCGGACTACCGTCTCCACGTCCTTAGCCAGCTGCGCCGAATTCCATGCCGTTCCCGTTTCGCTCACGGTATCCGCTCCTTATTCCGCGTGAACCGGCTGCGCGTATTTCGCTTCGATCCGCTGCACCTTGCTCAAGCGGCCGACATGGCGCTCGCCGTTCGAAAACGGCGTTTCCAGCCAGATGCGAATGATTTCCTGCGCGATGCCGGGTCCGATGACGCGTTCGCCCATGGCCAGCACGTTCGTGTCGTTATGATCCCGCGTCGCTTGCGCCGAGAACATGTCATGCACGAGCGCGCAGCGGATGCCGGTCACTTTGTTGGCCGCGATCGACATGCCGATGCCGGTGCCGCAAATGAGAATGCCGCGATCCGCTTTCCCTTCCGCGACAAGCTCACATACCGGAAGCGCATAATCCGGATAGTCGACGGACTGCTCGCAGTCACAGCCGACGTCCTCGACTTCATGGCCGAGCGATTGAATGAAGGGGACGACGATTTCTTTCAGGCTGTAGCCCCCATGGTCTGCTCCGATGGCGATTTTCATACTTGCCTATACCTCCCATTTGAAACCGCGCGATGGCGGAAATTGTCGATTCACAATGGTCTTAGTATACCTGATTTCGCCGGAAAAGACGAAAAAAGAGCGAGCATGCTTACGCACGCTGCTCTTTGCCCAGGCGACCGGCCGTATGATCCGATGCTCCACCGTGGTTGGACCCACTTTCGTCGCCAGTTACATCGGAAACCGTCTTTAATTGCTTTTATCATACCGGATCGCGCCGGCAAAATCAATGGAATTAAGAAGAAACGGCTGACGCCCGCTAAGCGGCGCAGCAAGCTTCTCCCCCGCATAAGGCTCGCCGTTATTTGCGATGCTGCAGGCGGTCGAGCAGCTTGCGAAGAGCCGCTTCGATCTCGGCCGCGCTGTCTTCGTAAATCTGCAGCGAGCCGCCGAAAGGGTCAGCAATATCGAAGCTCGGAATGGCAGCTTCCAGCTCCAGCAGCCTGCCGCGTTCCTCTTCCGTCAATTGTCCGCCGAGCGCCTGCTTCATCTGGAAATCCGTGTAGAGGCTTTCCAACTCCGCAATGCGCCGCTCGCCTTCTTCGTCGCGATGGGCATACTCCAGCAGCGTATACGTCTTGTCCACGGCGCTCGGAAAGCGCTGCAGCAGATTGCCTTTATGGCCGGCGGTCATCGTCAATATGAGATCGGCCCAAGTCACGGAGCCGTTATCGAGCGCCGTGGAGCCGTTGTTGTGCTGAATGCTGCGGCGCCGAAGCACGGACTGCGCATTCGCCGAGACCGGCAGACCGTCGACGGTCGATACGCCGGCCGAACGCACTTCCAAGGCCATGCCGCGTTCCTGCGCCATCGCCCGGAGCATCGCTTCCGCCATCGGCGAGCGGCAGGTATTGCCTGTACATACGAACAAGATCCGTTTCATGCGAAAAACCTCCTAGGGTGATGATCAAGATACGGTGTCAGAATATTATAAGCAGCCCGAACGTAAATAAAATGACGCCGCCAATGGCTTCTCCATATTCGCCGAAGCTGGATCTGACCTTGCGGCCGATCATGAGCCCGGCGATGGACATGCATCCGCCGGCCACCCCGAATAGCAGCACCGCGAGCAGCATATCCACGGCGAACATGCCAAGCGACAGCCCGACCGAGAAGGAGTCGATGCTGACGCTGAGCGCGAAGATCAGCATGCCCCAAGCGCTGCGGTGGTTAATGGACGTCACCGCGTCGCCTCGGAGCGAGCTATAGATCATATGGCCGCCGAGCAGCAGGAGCAGCCCGCCCGCAACCGAAGTCGCCACGCCGCCTAGCAGCGAGCCGACGTATTGTCCGGTGAAAATCCCCATAATCGGCATCAGGATATGAAAAAGCGCGATCAATGCGCTCAATTTGAAAATATCCAATAGCCGAATGCCCTTAAGCCCGATGCCCACGCCCAGCGAAAAAGCGTCCATCCCGAGCGCCAACGCGATAATAACCAGCGTTAGCAGCTGTCCGGCATGCATGCCTGCCTCCACCATCCGATCCACTCCCTGTCCATCATCTCATCCAAGCATATGCGGACAAGATGGGAAAGATGACCAACGGGCGGGATGGCGGGGCGGGAGTGGGTGCGTGAGCGCGTGCTGGTTGAGCGTGCCGCGTTAACTTGCTGTGTGAGCGGACTGCGAATGCGGACTGCGAATGCGGACTGCGAATGCGGACTGCGAATGCGGACTGCGAATGCGGACTGCGAATGCGGACTGCGTGAGCTTGTGCCGCGTGAGCTTGCTGCGAGAGCATGCCGCGTGAGCTCGCTGCAAGAGCATGCTGCGAGAGCATGCCGCGTGAGCTCGCTGCAAGAGCATGCTGTGAGAGCGTGTGCTGCGTGAATGCGGCGCACGCGCGGCGGGTTCTGCCGCCGCGCTAGACGTGGACGACCGCGTGGCCGGCAGCCTTGGCCAGGCGGTTCATGAGCGCGTGCCCGATGCCTTGCTCGGGGCACGTCTCGGCCCAGATGCGCTGCACGCCCTGCGCATCGAACTCGCGCAGCGAGGCGTACAAGCCGTGCGCGGCGGTATCGAGCCGCGCCAGGCTGCCGACGACGAGCACGCAGTCGGCGTCGTACCGAGCGGCATGCTCGGCAAAGGCGAGCACGCCCGTCCGCTCGCCGCTCTCCCGCGCCGCGCGGACGGCCGCCCCGATCCAGGCGGCGACCGCGTCCGGCTCGCCTTTGACCAGCTGCATATGCCCTTGCGGCGCATAATGCGCGTATTTCATGCCGGGCGAGCGCGGAGCCTGCCCGGCCGCCGCGTCTTCCGCGGCCTCGGGCGCGGCGACGGCGTCATAGACGACCGCCGCGCCGGCATCCTCCAGCGCTTCGGCGGTTACTCCGCCCGGGCGCAGAATGCGTACCGTACCGCCGTCGACCACCTCGACGACGGTAGATTCCAAGCCGACGCCCGCGGCGCCGCCGTCGACGATGCCGTCGATGCGTCCGTTCAGGTCGCCCTCCACGTGGGCCGCCAGCGTCGGGCTCGGGCGGCCCGAACGGTTCGCGCTCGGCGCGGCAAGCGGGCAGCCCGATTGCGCGATCAGCGCCAGCGCGACGGGATGCGCGGGCATCCGCACCGCGACCGTATCCAGGCCGGCGGTGACGCGCGGCGACACGGCGCCCGGCCTGACCGGCAGCACGATCGTGAGCGGCCCCGGCCAGAAGCGGTCCATTAGCCGGCCGGCCAACGCCCCGGCGCCTTCCCCTTCGAGCGGCAGCGTCAACGCTTCAAGCTGCTCCCGCTCCGCGATATGGACGATAAGCGGATTGTCCGAGGGCCTGCCCTTGGCCTCGAAAATCCGTTCCACCGCCTCCGTGCGGCGCGCGTCGGCGCCAAGCCCGTATACGGTCTCCGTCGGAAAAGCGACGGTGCCTCCCGCTTTCAACAGCTCCGCCGCCGCCTTCAATTGCTCTCGATCCGGCGCATGACCGTCCACGCGCCAGTGGTTTGTATTTCGTATAGGTAGGTTCAATTTCTCGTCTCCGGATTCTGCAAGAATAGCTTCTTTTTATTTCTATTATACCATACGCGTCCCCGCGCGAAACAAAACCGCGTTTGCTCGCAGCAGCGCAGGTTTTGCGGGCGCCGGCTCTGCCTGCGGTAGCATTATAGAGAAAAACGAGTCTCCCGCCCTCTTGTATGCGTTTCAATTGCCTCCCCGCGCCCGCTGCGGCCCTGAAGCGCCTTTGACTTCGGGAATATGGCGCGTTATGCTTCTAAAGCTATTTTATATGTCATCAGAGACATATACGGAAATTAGGAGGCACTCATTCATGCAAGATTCAGTTCCAAACAAGCAAGTCCGCATCTTGCCGATCATGATTGCCATCTTCTTCGGCAGTTTCGTCTCGGTGCTCAATGTCAGCACGATCAACATCGCGATTCCGGTGCTTACGGAACGTTTTCACACAGAGCTCAGCACGACGCAGTGGACCTTGACGGGCTTTATGCTCGCCATGGGCACCTTTGCTCCGATAACGGGCTATTTCGGGGAACGGTTCAGCTACAAGCGGCTTTTCCTGTTCGCCATGTCCGGTTTTACGATTGCCAGCATCTGCTGCGCGCTCGCTTGGAACGTGGAATCGCTTATCGCGTTCCGCATCCTGCAAGGGGCGTTTACCGGCATGATTTCGCCGATCACGATGGCAATCGTGTACCAGATCATCCCGCGCGAGAAAATCGCCATGGCGATTTCGCTCTGGGCGGCCTCGTCCATGCTGGCTCCGGCTATCGGCCCCACGTACAGCGGCTGGCTTCTCGACAACGTCTCGTGGCACTGGCTGTTCTGGCTGAACGTACCTATTGCCGTCGTCGGCATCATCCTGATCAGCATCTACATTCCGTACTACCGGCTCAACGTGCCGAAGAAATTCGATCTCATCGGCTTCGTGACGGTCATCGTCAGCAGTTCCACGCTGCTCGTCGCCTTGTCCCACGGAAACGAATGGGGCTGGGGATCGGCGCAGACGCTCTCGCTGTTCATCACCGGCATCGTGTTCCTGGGGCTGTTCATCTGGCGCGAGCTGGCGACGGATGCGCCGCTGCTTAATCTGCGCGTGCTGAAAATCAGCCGGTACAGCGTTGCGCTGCTGATCACGAGCATCATTACGATCAGCCTGTATTCCGGTACGTTCCTGACGCCGGTATTCCTGCAGAACATCCAATCCGTCACGCCGCTCGACACGGGCTTGATCCTGCTGCCGGCATCCCTCGCGATGGCGTTCATGATGCCGATCGTCGGCAAATTGTACACCAAAGTCGGTCCGCGCTTGCTGCTCTGCGTCGGCATCATCCTGATGGCTGCCGGCACCTTGCCGCTCAGCTGGCTCAGCGTCGATATCTCGCACCGGTATATCATCTTCTGCATGATCATTCGGAATATCGGTATTTCGTTCGCGATGATGCCTGCAAGCAACGCGGGCATGGAGGCCGTGCCGAAGCAGTTCAGCGGCCACGCCTCGTCGATCAACAACTGGGTCCGCAACGTGCTCGGCTCGTTCGCGATCGCGGTCTTCACGTCCTTGCTGTCTTCGCGGGCAGCCAGGCATGCGCAGGATTTCGTCAAAGCCGGCGCAACGGACAAAACGCATATCACGATCATGTCCTTCACGATGAGCGTCGACGACGTCTATCTGATCGCTTCGATTATCGCGATTATCGCGCTTCCGGTCTGCCTGTTCCTTCCGAAGCTGAAGCAAGCCAAAGCCGAGCCGGAGCCGGAGAAAGCCGCTGCGTAAGCAGCACTCCGCTCAGCTCGGACTCATTCGTCTTCTAAACAACAAAAGGCTCATTCGCATACGTGCGAGTGAGCCTTTTTGTCGTCTCTAGCTAAACAGATGCTTGAAGAAGCTGAAGATAGCTTTGAGAATTTCCCAGAGGAAAAACTTCACTTCCGGCTGCTTCGCCTCATCGTTGCTGCTTGCATCGGCTTGCTGAACGCTCCCGCTTGCTTTGTTATCTGCCGATGCTTTCACCGAAGTATTTTTAGCGTCGGCTTTTGCCGTAACGCCGTTCTGCTGCGATTGCGAATCTTCCGCTTTGGCCGATGCAGTCGTGACTGCCGCTGCCGCCGGCGTCGAGGCTTCGCCGCTTACCGCGTCCACGAAGCAGAGCGGCGGGAACAGTACGCACCACCAGTTCTGTCCGGCGCCTGCGCCGAGGGTGATGCGGAGCGCTTCGTAGTTGCCTGCGGGATAGACTTCCGTGCCGTATATTTTCGTGGGGAACGGGACGATGCCCAGCTCCGCCTTATAGCCATAGTTGAAACCGCGCGATGCCAGCTTCGCGGCAATGATGGCATTGATATCACCGATGTGCGCAGTAATCGTACCGCGGGCTTCCTCGATCGTTTGCGGACCGGCTACCCAGGTTTTCATTTCTTCGACGACGGCGTCGCGCACGTCGCGTTTCACCAGTTGGTCGAGTGCGCTGTCCGAATTGGCGAGAATACGCAGGCGGATGGACTCCGCAGGAATGCTGCCGCCGGCAATCGCCGCGTCGGCGCGCTGGTTTTCCCAGCTCATCAGAAGAATTGCCGCAATCAGAAGAACGTAGCCATACACCGGACGATAAGGAAAACGGGAATAAGTGCGGATCATTTGACACAAGCTCCTTTGTGGCACCCGTCGGTGCGGCGGCTTGCGTTCCGGAACGATAATATTCCCAGTATGTCCGGCGATGGCGGTCTCTAAACCTAGCAATCTAGCAAAAAGCCCTTATGGCAAATTAACGCAGCCGCAGCCGCGACAAAAGAAGCTCCGGCCGCGTAGCCAGAGCTTCTTTCAAGTAGCTGGAAGACTAGTTCCGTGCTTACAGGACGCTCTAGTCTGCGCTACTCCACCGCCAGTACGTGCCGGTCAATGCCCGCGTAGTCGGGTATGATGCGGACTTCGCGCCAGGCGCCGATGCCGCGGAGCAGGTCGGCAACGGCTTCCGCTTGGCCGATGCCCAGCTCGAAGCCTACGATGCGCGGCAGGGCGGACAGCTGCTTGAGCTGCTCGGCCATGCGCCGGTAAGGCGTGAGGCCATCGTCGCCGCCGTCGAGCGCAAGACGCGGCTCGTGATCGCGCACCTCCGGCTGCAGGCCGGAAATGTCGCCCGCCGGAATGTACGGCGGGTTGGAGACGAGCACGTCGATGCGCAGGCCGGCTATGCCCCCGGCCGCGTCGACGTCACTATCGGGCCGCGGCTGCGCGAACGGCCCGAGCAGGTCGCCCTGCACGAACGTCATGCGCGCCGCCGCTTCATGGCGCGCCGCGTTCGTGCGGGCGACCGCCAGCGCGTCCGGCGACAGGTCGGACGCGCACACCCGCCATCGCGGACGCAGCGCCGCCAGCGTCACGCCGATGGCGCCGCTTCCCGTGCCGACATCGACCACCGTCGGCACGGCAGCCCTGCCGGCGGCCGCGTCAAGCTGCGCCCCGCCGGCACCCGCGGCACCGGCCGGCAGCTCCTCAGCCGGTCCCCCAAGACCCTGCTCGTCGCCCGCCTCTCCCTCGCCCCCGGCGAGCCCGCCGGCTTCCTCGGCTCCCGCCGCCTTCGGCCACAGCCGGTCGGCCGCTTCCAGCACGGCCTCCACGAGCAGCTCCGTCTCCGGCCGCGGAATCAGCACCGCCGGCGTCACCGTAAACGGCAAGCCATAGAACCACTGCTCGCCGATCAAATATTGCACGGGCTCGCCCGCCGCCTTGCGAGCCAGCAGCTCGTGCCATCGCTTCGCATGCTGCGGCGGGAACAGCTCCCGCCAATCGCGCAGCAGCTCCGCGCGAGTCAGGCCCAGCACATGCAGAAGCAGCAGCTCCGCATTATTGCGAGGTTCCGCGATGCCGCGCGCCTGCAGCATCGCGGTCGCTTTCAGGCAAACATCCGCGATCGTCATCGGGTACAGCAGCGATACGCCGACTCCCTCCGTGTTTAATAAGGCAGCCACTTCTTCGCCGACCATGCCGCCAGGCAGTGACAATCCGGCCTTTTTGAACTTTCCGACGTTCTCTTCAGCATCGCCGACCTCTTTGGCCTTTCCGGCATTCCCTTCAGCATCGCCAGCCTCGTTGGCCTTTCCGAGATTCTCTTCAGCATCGCCGGTTCCATCGGCATCATTGGCTATATCCACCTTATGGTCTTCCCGACCCTCATGCTCCGCCATCCGCACCCCGCCTCTCCATCCGTCTATTCCATCGGCTTGTCCATCCGTTTATCCATCCGACTGCTCCGTCCAGTTGCTCCCCGACTCACTCACTACGCTCGTCCAACCGTTCATATCCGCCATTACGCGGCAAAAACGGGAGCCCACCAACGGAAAGCGCTGAAATTCCTTTCAGCATTCTCCCCAAGGCTGCTCCCGTTCATTGCATCTATTCAGACGATTACGCCAGATTCTCGCGTTCCATCAATTCCGTCTGCGCCGTCAGCGTCAGCGCGTTGATGATCTCTTCCATGTCGCCGTTCAGCACGGAATCCAGCTTGTGCAGCGTCAGGCCGATGCGGTGATCCGTCACTCGGCTTTGCGGATAGTTGTACGTGCGAATCCGCTCGCTGCGGTCGCCCGTACCGACTTTGCTCTTCCGTTCGCCGGCGTACTTCGCTTCTTCCTCTTGACGCTTCAAGTCCGAAATCCGCGCGCGAAGCACTTGGAGCGCCTTCGCCTTGTTCTCGTTCTGGGACTTGCCGTCCTGACATTGCGCCATGATGCCCGTCGGCACGTGAAGCACGCGCACGGCGGATTTCGTCGTATTAACGGACTGGCCGCCCGCACCGCTGGAGCAGTACGTATCGACGCGAATGTCTTTATCCAGAATTTCGACTTCGACTTCTTCGACCTCCGGCATAACGGCTACTGTCGAAGTCGACGTATGAATCCGGCCGCCGGACTCCGTCACTGGAATACGCTGTACGCGATGCGCGCCGCTCTCGTATTTCAGCTTGCTGTACGCGCCTTTGCCCGTCACCATGAAGATGACCTCCTTGAAGCCGCCGAGATCGCTCTCGCTCGCCTCCATCAGCTCCACGCGCCAGCCTTGCGTATCCGCGAATTTCATGTACATCCGGTACAAATCCGATGCGAACAAAGCCGCCTCGTCGCCGCCGGCCGCGCCGCGGATCTCGACAATGACGTTCTTGTCGTCGTTCGGGTCTTTCGGCAGCAGCAGAATATGAATCTCTTCTTCCAGCTGCGTCAAGCGCGGGCTCAGTTCATCGATTTCCATCTTCACCATTTCGCGCATTTCGTCGTCAAGCTTCTCGTTCTGCATCGCTTTCGCATCTTCGAGCTGTTCGGACACTTGCTTGTATTCTGTATATGCTGTGTAAACGGGCTGCAAATCGGACTGCTCTTTGGAGAGTTCGCGCAGCCGCTTCGGATCGCTGGCCACATCCGGATCGCACAACAGCTCGCTCAGTTTCTCGTAACGGTCGGCGAGTGCCTGTAAACGGTCCAACACTGTCATTCACCTCTATATCGTTTTTAGAATAAATCCAATCCGGTTTGAAACGCGCCGCGCCGCCAGAAGGAAGCAGCAGCCGTTTCGCCTTGGTCTTCTCAGTATAACATAACGCGCCGCAATCGATAAACGTGACAATTATGGAGAAAAGGAAGCATGCAGCAGCCGTTCCAAGCCCCGGCACCCGTCCACGGCGAAAAGGACCCGGCTGCCCGAGTCCTCTCCTCTGGATAACTATACGTTGAAACGGAAATGCATCACGTCGCCGTCCTGCACGATATACTCTTTGCCTTCGAGGCGAAGCTGGCCGCGTTCCTTGGCCGCGTTCATCGAGCCCGCCGCCATCAGATCGTCGTAAGAAACGACTTCGGCGCGGATAAAGCCGCGTTCGAAATCCGTATGAATGACGCCTGCCGCTTGCGGAGCTTTCATCCCTTTGCGGATCGTCCAAGCGCGAACTTCCTGCACGCCCGCCGTGAAATACGTGTACAAACCGAGCAGCTTGTAAGCCGCGCGGATCAAACGGTTCAGACCGGATTCCGTCAAGCCGAGCTCTTCGAGGAACATTTCCTTGTCTTCGCCTTCCAGCTCCGCGATTTCGGCTTCTACCTTCGCGCTGATCGGCACCACTTCCGCGCCTTCCGCTTTCGCGAATTCGCGCACGAGCTCGACAAAGCTGTTGCCGTCGGAGTTGGCCGCTTCGCCTTCGCTCACGTTCGCCGCGTACAGCACCGGCTTCATCGTCAGCAGGTGAAGATCGCGCACGAGCGCTTTCTCGTCTTCCGAGAGGTCCAGGCTGCGCGCCGGCTGATCGTTGTACAGCGCTTCTTTGATACGCTCCAGCGTTTCCAGCTCTTGGACCACTTTCTTGTCGCCGCCCTTGAGGTTCTTGCGGGAACGCTCGATCTTGCGGTCCACGGAGTCGATATCCGCCAGAATCAGCTCGAGGTTGATCGTGTTGATGTCGCCGATCGGATCCACTTTGCCGGAGACATGCGTAATGTTGTCGTCTTGGAAGCAGCGTACGACGTGCACGATCGCATCTACTTCGCGGATATGGGCGAGGAATTTGTTGCCGAGGCCTTCGCCTTTGCTCGCGCCTTTCACGATGCCCGCGATATCGATGAATTCGAACGCGGTCGGTACCGTTTTGTTCGGCACGACCAATTCCGTCAATTTATCCAAACGCTCATCCGGCACTTCAACGACGCCGACGTTCGGGTCGATGGTGCAAAACGGATAGTTTGCGGACTCCGCGCCCGCCTGCGTAATTGCGTTAAACAATGTCGATTTGCCCACGTTCGGCAGGCCGACGATACCAGCCTTCAAAGCCATTGCAAGACACCCCTGTTCCGTAATAAACAATCTCAGGACATTATACCCGATGACTCATCGGATTGAAAGGATGTTCGCCTGGGAGATGCCGTAATTTCGCCTGATTTTCCCCTTCGGATTTGATTAAGGCCGGCCCGGCCATCGCATACTACCCGTTGGAGGTGAGCGAGCATGGAGAATCAAACGCATAAAGGCAATTACAAAGGCACCACCAATATGAACGCCAAGAATCAGGACATGGCCTTCGTCAACGATACGCTGGAAGACGCCAAATCCGTCACCAACTACAGCAGCGTGAAGAAGAAAACCGACAAGTAGAGCTCCCGCAGGATTGCTCCCATTTCAAATGTGCCGCAACGGCATTTTCCGCATGACGAAGGGGTGCCCGGTCAGGTCTTCGCCGACCCGCCGGCACCCCTATTCGTAATCTGAAGCATGATCTTCACTGCTGTCCGCTATCCGCGGGCGCCAGTGTAAATATGCACCGCATCCCTAAGAAAAACCGCCGTCCCAGGCTGCTTCTCGTCGTAATACGCGGTGAAGCGCTCGTCGTCCACGTACATCTGCGCCAGATTCGCATGGGCTTCCTTGCTGTAGCCGTCCCAATGGAACGTCAGCCACTGCCGATGCAGATCCGCTGCCTTCTGGGCGAGCTCGCTGGCCGGATCCCCGGTCCTGAAGGCATCCGCGAGCGTATCCTTCACTTCCTGCGTGAGCCGGTTCAACCGCTCATGCCGCTCCTGCGACATGCCCTTCAGCTTAGCGTTCGACTTGTTGACCGCATCGTCGCCGTACTTCTCCCGCGCTTCCTTGCCGTATTTCTGCTCGTTCTCGTCAATCATCCGCTGCTTGAAGCCTTCGAATTTCTCTTGGTCGCTCATGTCCGTTCTCCCTTCGGCCGATGCGATCGTCCGCTCCACGTTGCCGATCAGCGCATCGAGCTGTTTGCGTTTATCGAGAAGCCGGTCGCGATGCTGCCTTAGCGCCGCGGCGCCGTCGAAGGACGGATCGGTCACGATGGCTTTGATCTGATCCAGATTGACGCCAAGCTCCCGGTAAAATAAAATCTGCTGCAGCTTATCCACCTCGGCCTGCCCGTAAATCCGGTAGCCGGACGAATTCGTCCTCGCCGGCTTCAAGATGCCGATCTCGTCGTAGAATCGGAGCGTCCGCGTGCTGATGCCCGCAAGCCTGCCCAGCTTTTGCACGGTGTATTCCACCTGCTCACCTCCCGATAACCCCACTCTACACCTTTACGTAACGTGAATGTCAAACCTGTTATCACCGGGAAAATATCGCTGCTGCCGCATGACGATTCTTGCCCTGCCGCACCCGGACGAAACAAAACCCGGCACCTCCCGGCACCGGGTTTGCATCTATCGTTATCCTACACCCAAGCATCGTTCGAGTATCCGCGCTGCTCCCAATACCCGATATGCTCGCCGTCGATCAGCTCGATCCGGTTCAGCCACTTCACGGACTTATAGGTGTACATCTTCGGCACGACGAGCCGTACGGGACCGCCAAGATCGCTCGGTATCGGCTTCCCGTCATGCATAACCGCAACGAGGACATCGTCCATGTCCGCCTGCTCCAGTGTCAGCGCGTCCGTATACACGCCGTCGCCGGAGTAGAACTTGACCGTTTTCGCGCCCGGCTTCACGCCTGCCATCTTCAGAAAGTCCTTCAGCTTGATGCCTTCCCACGTATTGTTATACACGGACCAGCCCGTGACGCAGTGGAAATCGCTGACCTGCACCTCGCGCTTCAGCGCCACGAACTGCTCCCAGTTCCACTGCAGCTTCTTCTCCACCAGTCCGTCGATGGTAAACGAAAAACTGGCGTTGTCGAATTTCGGGATCGGCGTAACGGTGTAAATCCGGAATGACCCCTTGCTTCCGCCGCCGATCGGCGGACTGGAGCCAGGCATAGGCGCCGGCGCCGGAAGCAGCTTGTTGGCATCCGTGGCCACCGCCTCGTCGAAGGTCGTGCCGCCGCTCAGCTGATTGCCGAGCCAATTCAGGAAGGAAGGCCCCACCGTAATCGCAATTCCGGCGCCGATCGCCGTCTTAATGAACGTGCTGCGCGTCATAACGGCTCCCGGCCCCGCCGCCGGATGAACGGCGGCGCGAGCGCCGGTTCCCTCGCTGACGCGTCCGGTCTTCACCGTGCGGCGATGCGGTTCCTTCAGCCACTTGAGCCGCGTAATGGAGTGATAAATCACGTACGGCAGTCCGATCCAAGTCAGCAAATCATGCACTTGAAGCGCATGGCCGGACCAACGCGGACCTACGGCCCTGAACTGCCAAAGCAACAGACCCGATAACAGCCAGCCGACCAGCAGCGCGAGCACGATGACGACGTTGACCTTCTGCCACGCCTTGCCCCTGAGCTGCTTCCAATGCTTGCCGGCCAGCAGCAAGTAATAAACCACCGGGACGAGCGATGCGATGCCGACAACGATGTGAAGCTCCCGGATAAGGACCCGGCCTTCGCCAAGGATGCCGCGCCACAGTCCTTGAAACAAGATCAGCCCCGTAAAGGCCAGAATGACGACAATCCAACCGTTCCACGCATGGAGCGAAGTAAGCTTCTTGCCGTAGCCTTTGCGTATGCGAGCCAGCCATTTTTGCACCGGAACAGCCTCCCTTTCGTCCGAATGGATAAGGTTTCCCTGCTTGAATTCGAACAGATTCATCTCTTATAAGTATAACGCATTCGCAGTGCAAAACGGTTCGATTGCCGTGTCGTTCATTCACGATTTCATATGTATGCCGTCAAGCACGAAAAAAACGCCTCATAACGCTCAAACCCCCGCACCGGAACGGTGCGGGGGTTTGCTTGCGCGCTCAAGTCTTAGACTTGGCCTTGGATTTTGTTTTTCAACGCGTCCTTGGATTGCAGGCCGACCATTTTATCGACAGGTTGACCGTCTTTGAACAGGATCAGCGTAGGGATGGACATTACGCCGAATTGGGAAGCCAGTTCCGGCTCTTCGTCGACGTTGATTTTGCCGATCGTCGCCGTGCCGGCAAGCTCGGAGGAAAGCTCCTCGACGATCGGAAGCTGCATTTTGCAAGGTCCGCACCATGGTGCCCAGAAATCTACGAGCGTTACGCCGCTCTCGATGCTTTGGTTAAAGTTGTCTTTCGTTAGTACTTGTGCCATGTTCAATCATCCTCTCTACAATAAGTTCGAAGCTATGGGAAGGGTGGTACCCGTCTCACCGAAAAGGGACTAGCAATTCTTGCATTCCTTGATCTGGACCAGGACGTCCGAAATGGTTATGCCGCCGAAATACGCCTCCAGCTGCTTCTCCGCCCTGCAGAAAATCCCATCCATCACTTCCCGCATGTTGGAGCCGACGACGCAATCCATATCCGGATCGCCCGAGCACCAGCTCGGAATAACGGAGCCTTGCGCCATGAGCCGATAAATATCGGCTAAATTGACGACCGCCGGGTCCAGCGTTAACCGGTATCCGCCGCCCGCGCCCTCCCGCGTGTCGACGTAGCCTCCGCGCTTCAAGCAGCTCATCACTTTGCGAATGCGAGCCGGATTCGTAGAGACGTTCTCGGCGATCGCTTCGCTAGGCGCCATGCGCTCCGGCAAATAAGCCAAGTAAACTAAACTGTGGACGGCAATCGTGAATTCACTGTTCATGGTTTACGGCACCCCGCTTTGTACTGTAATCATATCAGTTACAGTTGGAACTGTCAACGGCGGCTACCTGTTTATTTTGTTAAAAAACGCCCGTCTTATTCATCCGCGTTCCCGAACAGGTCGAGCTGCTCCGGTTCCTCGGCCGGCGGCACCAGCGCGAACGATCCGCGAGGCGGCAGCTGTCCCAGCATCGCCATCGCCTGCAGCGCATTATCCGCGGCATCTCCGCCGGAGTTATTGTTGAACAGCACGCATACCTCGTCCGACAGCCGCTCGAGCCGCCGCAGCCGCTGCGCCCAATCCGCCAGCTCCGTCTCGTTGTAACGATATAAGTAGCGCACATCCCGCCAGTTCGGCTGTCCGCCCGACACCCAGCCTTCCGTGTTGCGGCCATGCAGCCGAACGATGGTCATCGCGTCGTCCGTCGCGGCCTCCACGATCGGAATCGACCCGTCCCCCGCCTGGGGTTCGTCGCAGACGGTGTGCATCCAGCCTTCCCGCCGCGCGAAAGCAAGCGTCTTCTCCCGCATTTCGTCCGTGAACCAGCTCTGGTGGCGAAACTCAAGCGCGCAAGGAACATCGCCCATACGGGCTTTCGCGGTTCGCAGCGTATCGACGTTCTTACGCGTGCAGGCGAACCAAGGCGGGTACTGGAACAGGACGGTCAGCAGCTTGCCTGCCGCCCGAATCGGCGCGATCGCGTCCAGGAACGCCCCGAACATCGCCGTCTCGCTGTCGAAAGGATGGAATTTGCCATTACCGCCGCGGGCATGGCCGGTCATGCCTTGATACGCCTTAATCACGAAACGGAAACCGTCCGGCGTTTCGCTTGCCCACTTCGCCATAATGTGCGGGGCCTGAATCGCGTAGAACGTGCTGTCTACTTCTACTACCCGAAACCATTGGGCGTAAATCGGCAGCTTGCTTCGCGAAGCACCTGCTTCCCGGTACAGCTCGGAATGGTCGCCCCAGCCGCACAACCCGATTTCGATCATGCCCGCCCGCCTCCTTTCAACCTTGTTCGCCGCGATCTCGATTCCAATTCAGTGTACGTTCATCATTCGGGCAAAGCAAACGGACCGGTTTCTCTTACTATTATTGCGGCCCCTTCCGACGCCGAAAAAGACCATTTTCAGAAAATAAATATAATTTTAAATAGTTAGAAAATGGATTGAAATATAAAGCGCTCTCATCTACAATGAGCCTATCAGATAGGCAGAGGGTATGTTTGGGTGGTTTGGGAACCTGCTCCAGTCTGATGGAGGGCTTGCTCATTAAAAAAGGAGGCATTTCAAATGGTGGCAAAGAGAAACAACAAGATGTTATTCGGCGCGACCGCAGGCATTCTGTTCTTGGGCGTTCTAGCCGGCTGCGGCGACAACGGCGGTAGCAGCGGCGGTTCTGGCGGCAAAGTCACGCTGCGCATGATTGAAAGTCTGACCAGTCCGGCACGCACGACCGTATTGAACGAAATGATTTCCAAATTCGAAGCAGCCAATCCGAACATCAAAGTGGAATTGATCTCGCCTCCTTTCGACCAAGCCGACAACAAGATCAAGACCATTCTGGGCGCCAAGCAGACCCTCGACGTGCTGGAAGTCCGCGACCTGACCGTTTCCGAGTTCTCCAACAACGGCTATCTGGAGCCCCTGAACGATTACGTGAAGAACTGGCCGGACTACGCGACCGAGGTCGACGTGGCCAAATCGGTCGCTACCCTGAACGACAAGCTGTACTTCATCACGAACGGCATGTACCAGCGCCAGATGTTCTACCGCAAGGATTGGTTCCAGGAGAAGGGCATCCCGGCGCCGACGAATTACCAAGAGATGGTGGACGCCGCGATCAAGCTGACGGATCCGAGCAAGAACCGCTACGGCTTCTCGTTCCGCGGCGGCGCGGGCGCGAACGGCGTTCCGGATACGATCATCATGAACTACAATTTCGATAATATCGATCATGACGACTCCACGTTCCTGAAGGACGGCAAGACGATGTATTCGACGCCGGAAGCGAAGCAAGCGCTGGAGCTGTACGTCAAGCTGTACAAGGAAGGCTCGCCGAAGGACTCGATCAACTGGGGTTATCAGGAGCAGGTGCAGGCGTTCACTTCGGGCGTTACCGGCATCCTGCTGCAGGATCCGGACGCGATTCCGGCCCTGATGGAGAAGATGGACGTCAATACGATCGGCACGGCGCCGATGCCGAAAGGTCCGAGCGGCAAAGCGTTCACAGCGACGGGCGGCGGCGGCTGGGGCATCACCTCCTACTCGAAGCATAAGGACGAAGCATTCAAGCTGATCGCCTTCCTGTCGAGCCCGGAACAGAACACGTACTTCGCCAAGAAAACCGCACTCATTCCGATCCACAAGTCGGCGAGCGAAGATCCGTTCTTCCAGACGGATATGTACAAAACGCTGCTGCTCATGGCTTCCAAGCCGGACGAATTCGTCAACTTGAAAGCGAACACGAAGTATCCGGGAACGAGCCAATGGGGTCAAGTCGCCATGGAGAGCGGCCAATCGCTGCTGCTCGGCAACGTGTCGGTCGACGATACGCTTAAGAAATGGGATCAGTTCTGGGCGGATCAGCGCGCCAATTTGAATAAATAAACGGAAGCTTGAAGGACGATGGGTGGCATGCAGCCACCCATCGTTTACCGTTTCGTTCATTTCCCTCCTAAGGTGGTGCGGTTCATGAAAGAAGGTCAGCCCTCCGTTGTCAGGCGCATGCAATCCGGCTTCCGCAGCTCGCCGCGCGGTTTCATCTTTCTCAGCTTGCTGCCCGCGCTCGTGCTCGTGCTCGTCTTTACCTATTACCCGTTTCTGCGCGGCATCGTCATGGCGTTCCAGAACTACCAGCTCTTCGACCTGACGAACGTTCACTTCATCGGCTTGGACAACTTCAAGACGATGTTCCACGATACGAAATTCCAGCACGCCGCCACCAACAGCGTCTACTGGGTCTTCATCTCGCTGATCCTGCAATTCTCGATCGGCTTGACGGTCGCCCTGTTAATGAACAAACGGTTTCGCGGACGCGGGATCTTCCAAGGCTTCGTCTTCTACCCCTGGGCACTGTCCGGCTTCCTGATCGGCTTGATCTGGAAATGGATGTTCAATTCGCAGATCGGCGTCATCAACGACCTGCTGCTGCATCTGGGTCTCATTCACGAACGCATCGGATTCTTGTCGGATCCGAGCTGGGCGATGACGTCGGTTATCGTCGCGAACGTGTGGTATGGCATCGCCTTCTTCGCGATCATGCTGCTGGCCGCGCTGCAATCGGTGCCTTCCGAGCTGTACGAGGCGGGAAGCATGGACGGCGCGAACGGCGCGCGCAAACTGTTCAACATCACGCTGCCCTATATCATGCCAACCGTCATTACGACGACGCTGCTGCGGGCGATCTGGATTTTCAACGATCCTTCGATCATTTACGGCTTGACGAACGGCGGACCTGCCGGTTCGACGCATATCCTGTCTTCGCTCATGCTGGACAAAATCATGTACGGCGGCGATTACGGCGCGGCTTCGGCGATCGGCATCGTCATGATCGGCATTCTGCTTCTCTATACGATCTTCTATCTCACGGTCACGCGATCCGAGAAATTGGGGGACTTCTGATATGAAGCGGAACCTATCGAAAGGGTTGAAAGTCGTCTTCCTGGCGGTCTATTTGATCGTCATGGCATTCCCGCTCTATTGGATCGTCATTACGTCCTTGAAGCCGCAAAAGGACATTTTCTCCTTCCCGCTGAAATATTGGCCGGATCGGTTAACGTTTCAAAACTACATCAACATCATCAAGATCTCGAAGTTTCACATCTATATCGCCAACAGTCTGCTCATTTCGCTCAGCGCGGCCGTGATCGTCGTCTGTATCTCGGTGCTTAGCGCCTACGTCTTGGCCCGGTTCAAATTCCGCGCCCACCGGCATGTGATGCTCGGCTTCTTCCTGACCCAGATGCTGCCGGGCTTCGTGGCGCTGGCGCCGCTGTACTTGCTGATGACCCGGCTCGACCTGATCAATACGCGCGCCTCGCTCGTGCTCATGTACACCGTCGGGCTGATTCCGTTCTCGACGATTCTGCTCAAAGGCTTCTTCGAGCGGATCCCGTCCAGTCTCGAGGAAGCGGCGATGATCGACGGCTGCTCCCGGATGTCGGCGCTCGTCCGCGTCATTATGCCGGTCATGCTGAACGGGATCGCGGCCACGTTCATCTTCGCCTTCGTGCAGAACTGGAACGAACTGTTCGTGGCCGTCCTGTTCATCGACGACGAATCCCTCAAGACGCTGCCCGTCGCAATGAACTCGTTCGTCATGAAGTTCGACGTCGATTGGGGCGCCATGTCGGCCGGGACCGTGCTGTCCGTTCTCCCGACCATCGCGCTGTTCGCCGTCGCGCAGCGCTTCATCGTCGACGGGCTGACGCAAGGCGCAGTCAAGGGATAACCCTGCGTAACGAAAGGAGCATGCAGCGATGACCAAGAAGGAAAACCTGGCTTGGCAGTATTCGACGGTGACGCACGATGCCGTCGACGTCCGCCACCACGGCGCGATCAACGTGCCAATCTATCAAACGAGCCTGTTCGCGTTCGAGACGTACGACCAATTCCAGCAAGCCGCCCAGCATTCGCAGCACACCCCCGTCTATTCTCGGGGCTACAACCCGACCGTGCGCTATCTAGAGGAGAAGCTGGCCGAGCTCGAACGGGCGGAAATGGCCAAATGCTTCGCGTCGGGCATGGCCGCCATCTCCGCCGCGATCCTGTCCACGGTGAGGACCGGCGATCATATTATCTGCGTGAGCCAGGCATACGGTCCGACGCGCATGTTCGTGACGCAGTACCTGCAGCGCTTCGGCATCGACGCTACGCTCGTGGACGGCAGCTCGCTGGACGATATCCGCGCGGCGCTCCGCCCGGAGACCAAACTGCTGTACTTGGAAAGCCCCACGTCGATGCTGTTCCAGCTGCAGGACTTGGCGGCCTGCGCTGAGCTCGCCCGCAGCCGAGGCATCGTCGCCATTGCCGACAACTCGTGGGCGACGCCCATCTTCCAGCGCCCCTTGGAGCTGGGCATCGATCTCGTCGTCCATTCCGTGACGAAATACATCTCAGGGCAGAGCGACAGCGTCGCAGGCGTCGTGATCGGTTCCGAGCAGCTGGTGAGCCGGATCGCGGAGGACGAATATATGCTGTTCGGCGGCATCATGACGGCGCATTCCGCGGCGCTTATTACGCGCTGCCTGCGTACGCTCCCGCTGCGCATGGAACGTCACGAGAAGAGCGCGCTGGCGGCCGCGGCACATCTGGCGGGCCAGCCGTACGTCGCGCGGATCAATCACCCCGCGCTCCCTTCGCATCCGCAGCATGCGCTGGCGCTGAAACAGATGAACGGTTCGAGCGGACTGTTCTCGTTCGAGTCGGCGGAGTCGCCGGAGAAGATGAGGGAATGGGCGAACCGGCTGAAGTATTTCAAAATCGGCGTCAGCTGGGGCGGCTTCGAGTCGCTCGTGACGGTCAACCCGGCCGTACCGGGCTGCGCGCCGGAAGCCCGCAGCCTGATCCGGCTTCATATCGGGCTGGAGAACGTCGACGATCTGCTGCAAGACATGGATCAGGCTTGGACGGACGTGAAGGACCTGCAGCTGTAAACCGCGAACAACCGCTGAATTCGTGATAACGGGAGGGATACGACGTGGCTAAAATCCAAAGGCAATCGATGCCGGAATTGGTTTCGCAGGAAATTCAGAACTTTATTGAAGAGAAGTCGCTGCAGGAAGGAGATAAGCTTCCGTCGGTCGAGGCGATGACGCAGATGTTCGGCGTCGGCCGCTCTTCGCTCCGCGAAGCGCTGCGCTATCTGGAGGCGATCGACGTCATCACCGTCGCCAACGGGAAGGGGATTTTCGTCCGCGACGTGGGCACTTACCGGTTTGCCGGCAAAATCAAGATCGAGAAGGAAAAGCGATTCCTGCTCTCGATCCTGGACGTCCGCCGCGCGCTGGAAGGAAAGGCAGTGGAGCTGGCGGCCAAACGAATCACTCCGGCGCAGATCAGCGAGTTGACCGAATGCCTGCGCGAATATGCCAGGCTGAAGGAAGCGGGCAAACAGACCTCCCAGATCGACCTGGCCTTTCACCGGGGCGTGATGCGGGCGGCGGCCAATCCGATCCTATCCAGCGTGCTCGAATCGATATCCAGCTTGTACGAGCGGTTCTTCAATGAACCGCTCGGCGAACAGAAGCTGTTCGACGAAACGTACGAATTCCATCATACGATGTTCGCGGCCATCGCGGATCACGATTCCACGCGGGCGCTGGCCGAGTTCGATAAGCTGATGAACTGCATCGAAGAGATCATCAAATCCTACTGACCTTTTAACCTTTTAGAGCTTGCTGCATCTTGCCGGCTGACTTCTCGCATCGGATCGAATCTGAATAGGCCATGGGCCCCATCCATGCCGCCGCCTTGTTAGGCGAGCGGCTCTTCGGCGCACTCATGAAGCAAAAACGCGATAAAGGCGCGCACCTGTCTCGCGATCTGTTCTTCGCGGCGGTACACGAGGCAGATGTGGCGGCGGTTCTCATGCTGCGGCAAATCCCGCATGATCAGCTCGCCGGATGTTGCTTCCCGAATGACGCTCCGCTTGGGCAGCACGCCGATGCCGATATTGCATTTGACCGCTTCCTTGATCGTCTCGATCGCGCCGAGCTCCATGAACGACTGCCATCGCAGCCCGATGGCGGCCGCCCATTCGTCCGTCAGCTTGCGGGAGGTGGAGCCGGCTTCATGCAGCAGGAATGTCTGCGGCTGCAAATTGGCGGCCGTCATCATTTCGCATTGCGCGAGCGGATGCGCCGGCGAGAGCAGCAGCTTCAGCTCGTCCTCCATCAGCTTTTCCATGACGAGCCCTTCCAGGCGATCGGATGGCAGCGACACCACGGCCGCGTCGATCTCGTACTTGCGCAGCATGTCCAATAGACTATCCGCCTTCTTCACGCTCAATTGAATGCGCACGCGCGGATGGAGATTGCCGAACGCCGCCATATGGGGCGGCAGGAAATACGTAGCCGGCGTGTAGCTGGCGCCCAATTTCAGCTTGCCTTCGCCCTGCTCCCTCCGCTCTTCCATCATCGCCTCCACGTCCTCCATCAAGGCGACGATTCGCCTTGCGTAAGGAAGCAGGTCCGCTGCGTTCTCGGTCGGGAACAGGCTGCGTGCCGGCTTATGGAACAGCTTGACGCCAAGCTCCTCCTCCAGCTTGCGAAGATGAAAGCTGACCGTCGGCTGCTTCAGCCCGAGCTTCTCCGCCGCTTCCTGCAGCGTTTCACTCCCGCATACCTCTACGAATACCCGCAACTGCTGCACATTCATGCCTCATTCTCCTCCGCTGCCTTTTTCCCCAAATATAGATGACATCAATATATATATCAATATGTATAGATGATACTTAATAATAACTAGACGTTCCGTTAACGTTCGGCTGATACTTCTCGACTACATTGGACATAGACCATTACGGAGGAGAGATTAACCGATGAATAGCAAGATGAACGGAAAGACAGGTATTGTAGGCGCATTGCTTCTGCTCGCGATCGTTTCGACCGCATGCGGAAATAACGACAACGGCGCGAACGGCAGCGCGGCGAATGGCGCAAACGCCTCGGGCACGAACGCGAATGCGGCAGGCACGAACGCAGCCGATGCAACGAATGCCGCTGCGAACAACGCGGCCGCAGCCGACACGACAGCGACCGACGCAACGACGAACGCCGCAGCAACGAACGCCGCGGCCGATGCGCCTGCAGCGAACAAAGGAACGCTCACCGTATATTTGAACGACTTTGACGATATCGTTAAACCGATGTTCGAAGAGCAAACAGGCTACAAACTTGACGTCGTTAGCGGCAACGGCGCCGAAATCATGTCCCGCATCGAAGCAGAGAAAGGCAATCCGCACTGGGACGTAGTATGGATGGACGCTATGCCTTCGATCGAAGGATTGGACAAGCAGGGCGAGCTGCTCACCGGCTGGTCGCCGGCCAACGCATCCGGCTTGACGGACTTCGCCAAATCGTTCGTGCCTACGGACAACGCCTACTTCCCGACCGGCGCGCATGCCGCTGGCGTCATCGTATACAACAAGAACGAGATCAAAGCGGAAGATGCTCCGAAATCGTGGAAAGATTTCACCGACGCCAAATATAAAGGCATGATCGGCATGGCCGACCCGGCCGTTGCCGCACCGGCTTACCCGTTCGTTTCGTGGTTCTTCCAGGACCAAGGCATGGACGCAGGCAAGTCCTACTTCAGCTCGCTGCTCAAGAACGGCCTGCATGTCTATCCGAAGAACCCGAACGTGGTAGAAGCGCTGTCCGGCGGCGAAATCAAAGTGGCCGCCCTGCAAGAGAGCAATGCCTACGTGATGAAAAATGGCGGAGAACCGATCGAGATCGTATGGCCGCAAGACGGAGCTCCGGCTTCCGTCCGCGTAGCCGCGATTCAGAAGGACACCAAGAACGCGGAAGCGGCCAAGGCGTTCGTGGAATTCCTCCTTGACCCGAAAACGCAGCAAGCGCTGGTCGACAAAGGCGACGAAAGCTACTTCGAGCCTTCCGTAGCGGGCGCGAAACCGAAAGCGGACCGCGAAGCAAACGCGAAGCTGGTCGTTGCCAAAGCCGATTGGGCCTCCGACAATGAAGCCGAAATCAAGCAATGGTTCTCCGACCAATCGGTGAAATAGTGACGGCCCGCACGACGGACGGCCGTCTCGGATGGCCGGTAATGCTGCTGTTGTTCATACTCGTGCTTTGCCCGCTCGGAGCAGTCATCGTTCAGGTGCTGCTTCCGGGCATCTTTTTCGGAAGCTTGAAATTCGGCGACTGGCGAATTCTGCTTGAAATCGCGCAGCGGCCGCTCTGGCAGAAGTCGCTGGAGAATTCGGTCCTGCTCGCGTCGGGAACGACGGTGTTCGCGACGGCGCTGGGCGGCACGCTTGCCATCGTCCGCGCCACCCGGGCATTCCCGACAGCTCGGCTGCTCGATGCTGCCGTCTGGGTACTCATCATTACGCCTTCCTTTATACTATCGCAAGGCTGGGTCATGTTCGCGGCGCCGAAGGGCCTCGCCTTCTCCATGTTCGGTTCGCACGGGGTCAGCTCGTTCGTCTTCAGTCCGGCGGGTCTCATCGCGGTGATGACGCTCAGCAAGTTCCCGCTTGCCTATCTCAGCGTCTATTCCGCAATGGAATGGAAGGTCGACTCGTTATCGCAAGCCGCCAGGCTGAACGGAGCCTCTCCGTTCACCGCTTGGCGGACGATCCAAGCACCGCTCCTCATGCCGGCCGTTCTGGCGGGTGCGGCGCTTGTCTTCATGGATACGATCGGCGACTTCGGCTTGCCGGCCTCGATCTCGGCCGTGTACCGGTTCCCGACGCTGCCCTACTCGATTTATTCGGCGATCTATACGTCGCCGATTCGTTTCGACATGGCCGGCGTGCTGTCGTTCTATCTGGTTCTGTTAATCGGAGCCGCCATGGTGCTGCAATTCTACGCCATGCGCCGTTCGCGATACGACTTTCTGAACAGCCGGGCCGAACGACTGGTGCCGAAGCCTTCCGGGAAACTCGCGCTGCCGCTGGCAGCGGGGAACGTTCTGCTCCTGGCGGTCATCTTCGGCATCCCGATCGGGACGAACATTTGGATGTCTTTCGCCAAAACCGCAAGCGGCGGCGTGAAGTCGGGCAACTGGACGCTCTCCAACTACGCGTCCTTATTCGACGACGGTCAGCAATTGCTGCGCGGGCTCGGCCATTCCCTGCTCATCGCGGCCGCGGCTGCCTTGATCGCGCTGCTGATCGGCCTCGGTGTCGCGTATGTGTTGACCTATTCCACATTCCGCCACAAGCGGATGATTGAAACGATCTCCATTCTTACGCTTGCCGTGCCGGGCGTCGTGCTCGGGATCGGTTATATTTTCGTCTGGAATCAGCCGTGGCTGGAGCGCGTAGGGCTGCTGCTGTACGGCACGCCTTGGATTCTCGTCCTCGCTTCCGTCGCCGGCGCGATACCGATCATCACGCGGATGCTGGTCGGCGCGATGGCGAAAGTGCCCGCGCAGCTGCTGACGGCCGCCCAGCTGTACGGCGGCTCGTTCTTCGGACGAATCCGGGTCATTCTCGTACCGCTCATTCGAGGCGCGCTGCTCTCGGCGGCGCTGGCCGCGTTCGGCTCCGGCGTCTTCGATCTCGCGGTCAATTCGATCTTGTTTCCGCCGAACTTCTTGACGCTCCCCGTCTCGATCAACAAAGCGTTCGAGGATCTGAAGTTCGGCTATGCTTCAGCCGCGACCGTATTCGGATCCGCGATCGTCATTCTCATTATTCTAGTCGCGGAGCTGCTGCTTCGGCGCAAGGAGGTTAAAGCATGAGCCCATCCACCCCGGCGGTCGAAGCCGTGAAGAACGTTCCCGCGCCGGCACCCGGCGAGCGGAGATCCGCGATCGCCGAGAAGCCGGCCGAAGCGGGAACGCCGCTCCTGTCCGCCCGCTTCCTCTGCCGCAGTTATGGCGATTTCCAAGCCCTTCGAGGCATCTCGTTCGATATGCGCCCCGGCGAAATCATTAGCGTGCTGGGCCCGTCCGGCTGCGGCAAATCGACGCTGCTGCAGCTTGTCGCCGGGCTGCTCCAGCCTGACGGCGGGGAACTGCTGCTGAACGGGAAGCTGATCGGATCTTCCCGCACGATGCTGGCGCCGGAGAAACGCGGCGTCAATATGGTCTTCCAGGATTACGCCTTATGGCCGCATTTGTCCGTGTACGACAATATCGCTTACGGCTTGCGCAGACAGCGCATGTCCCGGTCCGATACGGACCGGACGGTCGCGGAACTGCTGGCGCTGCTGCGGCTCGGCGGCCTCGAGAAGCGGCTGCCGCCGGAGCTGTCCGGCGGACAGCAGCAGCGCGTGGCCATCGCCCGCGCGCTCGCCACGCGCCCGCAGCTGCTGCTGCTTGACGAGCCGCTGTCCAATCTCGACATGCGCCTGCGCATCGAGATGCGCACGGAGATGGCGGAGCTGTTCCGCAAGCTCGGCACGAGCGTCTTCCATGTGACGCATGATCCGGAGGAAGCGTTCGCGATGGCGGACCGGCTGCTCATCATGCGCGCAGGCCAGATCGATCAGATCGGCACGCCGGAGGAATGCTACAGCCGGCCCGCCAGCCGCTGGGTATGCTCGCTGCTGGGCGGCATCAACAGCCTGAAAGGAAATCCGGTCGTGCTCCAAGACGGCGGAACCGGGCTTAAGCTGCCAAACGGCCTGCAGCCGATCCGCGGCAGCTTCCCTCAAGGCGTCGGATTGCCGGAGACGAAGCGCGCCGAGCTGATGTTCCGGCCGGAAGACGCGACGCTGCTGGCAATCGAGCCGACGGCGTCGGCCGAATGGCCGAACGGCCTGCCGGTCACGGTTCGGAATTGTATTTTCGAAGGCAAGCATTGGCGCTGCAAAATCGAGTCGGATTGCGGCCAGTTTATGTACCTGCTGCATGACGGACCGCTTGAACCGGGCAGCCGGCATTGGCTGTCCATACCGGAAGCCTCCGCTTTCATGTACGCCGAGGCCGAATAAGGAAAGGAAGAACACGGTGGTGAACTCCAATTTGAACTTGCGCCCGCGACTACTCGCCATCTCCGACATCCACGGCTGCGAGGACAGCCTGAAGAAGCTGCTCGCTTCCGCGAACTACGACCCGGCACGCGACCGGCTCATGCTTCTCGGCGACTATATCGATGCCGGCAATCCCGGCACGTACGGAACGCTGGACTATATCCGGACGCTCGTTGAACAGGGCGCTCACGCCCTGCCCGGCAACCACGAACTGAAGCTGTTGCGGCGACTGGAGGATGCACCGCCGTCGGGCGCGGAGGCGGATCAATGGCGGAGCTGGGCAGGCTGGATCCGATCGCTTCCCGGCTATCGGTTGGAAGACGAGTACTTGTTCGTCCATGCGGGCATTCGTCCCGGCATCGGGCTGGATGCCCAGACGCTGATCGACTTGACCGAAATCCGGGATGATTTCCTGAATCCGCCCCTAGGTTCGGAATTCACGGTCGTATTCGGTCATACTCCGACGTTCAGACTAGGCGCCCAGCCAGGGAAGCTATGGTTCGGCGACGGCAAGATCGGGATCGATACCGGCGCGAAGCACGGGCAGCGGCTTACCTTGCTCGACGTGCATGCGAGAATCGGCTATTGGTGCGCGACGGGACCGAATGCGGAAAAAGCGGGCGTGAACGAAACCTTTTATTGAACATTCGGGATGAAGCGAACGATCGCGCCTCCTTGTCCCATGCACCCCGCAGCGCAGCAGCCGGGAACCCTTACAGGGTCTCGCCTGCGACGCTGCGGGGTGCTTTTCATGAAGGAACCTGCCGCTCTGCCCTTGCTTGCCGGCCCAATCTGCATTAGCATGGATGTATGCCGTCATAGGATGCGGCCCTTGTTCTCGCAATTCAGCCGACCCATGCAGGGCCGGCCCCCAAATATATACAGGGAAAGGTTGGCGCGATCAGATGCATATTGACCTCTACTCCGATGTCGCATGTCCATGGTGCCGTATCGGCAAGCAAAACCTCGCCCGCGCCCTTGAGCTCTGGGCGGAACAGAACGACGAGCCCGTGACCGTTGCTTATCACGCGTTCCAGCTGGATCCCGATTTGCCGGAGGAAGGCCGGGCGTTCGACGAAGCGATGATGCGCAAGATGGGCGGACCGGAGTCCATGAAGCGCGTCGTCGAGCATGTAACGGGCGCGGGCGCGGCGGTCGGGCTGACGTTTCGTTTCGACCGCGTCGGCAAGATGCCAAACACGCGGCTGGCGCATCGCTTCGTTGCCCTCCTTCAAGACGAACAGAAAGAAGCCGTCGTCGATGCGCTGTTCAAATCGTATTTCGAAGACGGCAGCGACGTGACGCAGCTGGACGAGATGGTTGCGATAGCAGAGCGGCTGGGGCTGGACGCAGCCGACATCCGGACGCGCCTGGAGCAAGGCGAAGGCGAAGAATCCGTCGAGGCCGATCTGAAGCGGGCGCGCCAAATCGGCGTAACCGGCGTGCCGTTCTTCGTGTTCAACAACCGGTATGCGCTGTCCGGCGCCTATCCCGCGGAAGAGCTGCTCGGCTTGATGGGCGGCGCTCGGGTGTAGCCGTCGGGCGGGAATCGAATATGCGGCGAGAAGCCGCGACACATAGAAAAACCGTCCGTGATCGGCAGCTCGCTTGCCGATTCCGGACGGTTTTGTTCGTTATTGCTCTTCCTCTGCCTTACTATTGTGCCGCCGCTTTAGCCGAATAGACGTTAATATGGTCGATGTGCGCGATCTTGCCTTTGGCTGCCGTGCCCGGGCCGACGAACTTCAGCTCGTATGCTGCGGACGGATGGTAAACGTAGATTTTGTCCGTGCCGCTGAAGCGGACTTCCTTCGGCATGCCCAGCGTCTTGATGACGGACGCAAATGTCAGCGATTTAATACCGACCGTCTGGTCGACCGACTCGCCGAAGTTGCGCAAATCGTAGATGACGCCCGCCTTGTTCACGCCGAACGCGAAGGCGCCTTGGCCCATGCCGAAATTATAAAACTCGTAATGGTTGGCTTTCTCGCCGCCGCCCGTGTCCGGCTCGCCCCATTTATAATGGACCGCGGATATCGGCGTTTTGCCGGCGATAGCCTGCAAGCCAGGGATCTGGCCGTTTGCCGCCAACTTGTAAATCGTCTTGATATAAGTACTGCCGGTCTGCGCGCTCAAGTTCGACGGGATCGACGCGCTCGTCGCCGCTTGTGCCGCGCTTGCCGCATTTGCTTGAGAACTTGTGGCCAACACGCCGGATCCTGCCGTGATAAGTCCTGCCAGGGCCAGCTTGCCGAGCGTCTTCCAAACGGGGTTGATCGTTACTGCGTTCATGCTGCATTCACCTCTTCGTAGTAATGGAGACAAGGGACAGTGCTGCTTACATCCCCATATTACCCGCGGCGCGGGCGGAGTCCGTTACAAAAAGGTAACGAGAAAGTAACAACAAAGTAACGATCGTCCCAAGGCCATGCAGCCGGGATGACACAAAAAGACGACCCGCCTAATGCGCGTCGCCTACGATTTTGAGCCCCGCTACGCCGATGATGATCATCGCGATAAAGACCAATTTGCGCTTATCCCTGGACTCCCCGAACACCAGCATCCCCAGAATGACGCTGCCCACGGAACCGATTCCCGTCCAGATGGCGTACGCCGTGCTGATCGGAATGTCCTGCAGCGACCTTGATAAACAATAAAAGCTGACAAATCCCGAGGCCAGCGCCAACAGCGTGCCCCGCCAATTTTTAAATCCGTTCGACATCTTGATGCCTGTAACGCCTCCGACTTCTCCCAGTCCGGACAGCAACAGGAATAACCATGACACGACCGATTCCCCCTTCCTTGCCGCTCCTTATTCTCCGGGTGTCCCCGCCGAGGAGGCCGCATCCTTCGTTTCCGTTCGGCCGGATATGACCTTCAAGCCGACGATGCCGCCTACCAACAGCGCGACGAACAACAGCTTCAGCATATCGACCGGCTCATCCAGCACGGCGATGCCTACGACGACCGTTCCCACTGTCCCGATGCCCGTAAATACCGCGTATGCCGTCCCGATCTCGATTTCCTTCATCGCTTTGGCGAAGCAAACGAAGCTTATGGCCAACAACGCGATCGTGATCAGGCTCGGCAGCCACTTGGTAAATCCCTCCGATTCCTGCAGTCCGTAGGCCCACGCCACTTCCAGAAAGCCCGCGATCAGCAAATACAACCACGCCATGCCGCACTCATCCTCCTTATCTCGCCCGCTCCAACCGCAGCGCTTCCTGCAGCCAATCCCACAGCAGCGCCTGCCGGCGGCGATACAGCTCCATATCGTACAATTTATGCTCCACCAGCAAGCCGTCTATGACGGCAAAAAAGAGCGCAAGCAGCCGTTCGAGCTGCTCTTCGTTCGTTTCCGATCCCGCGCAATCCCGGAACAACGCCGTCAGCGGCCCAATAAAAACCTTCTCGTACGCGATAAACTCGTGCCTCAGCCGCTCCTCCACATTCTTCGGCGGCATCAGCATCGTTCGTTTCAAGAACGATTGCCCTTTGGTCAGCCCGTCTATGTCTGTAAAAAAGCGAAAAGCGGCATAATAACGCTCTATCGGCGGCTTATCCTCTGTCTGTTGGAGCAGCAGCGCGAATTTCTCGCTCTCCTCGTGCACCGCATCCTCCAGCAGCGCAAGGAATAAGTGCTCCTTGGACTCGAAATGCGCGTAGATCGACGGCGTCTTAATGCCGACGATTTTGGCGATCTCCGATAAAGAGACGCCGTCATAGCCCGACTCCGCGAACAGCGTCAGGGCGGCTTGTTTCAAACGAGCTGCGGTCATATGGATCACTCCTAATGGTTTAAAACAGTTGGACACTTCCATCGCCTAACGAATATTAGTTAGTTGGTGTCTCGATATGATAGCGTGCCGGGTCCCAGATGTCAACTCCGGTGTTTGCGATGGGGCTCCCGTTCGCACAACCTTTGCTAGGCGCAGCTCTGCGGACCGGCTGGGGCGGAAGCGTGCTCGGTGTTTGCGATGGGCGCTCCCGTGGTGCTCCGCACTTCGCTGCGGCTTCCTTTGGCCGGTCCGTGGCGCCTGTGGCTCCGGTGTTTGCGACAGACGCTTCGTGGTGCTTCGCACCAAAGTCGCTCCCGCTCGCAAAATCGTACAACGCAGCTTGCGAGGAGGCCTGCCGTCGCCGTTTTGTACGAAATATCATACAACGCAGCTTGCGAGGGGGCCTGCCACCGGTGTTTTCCACCAATGTAGTGTACTGGGTACACCTCTTGCTCCGTTTTCGCCGTTTTTCCACCGATATAGTGTACTGGGTACACTACATCGCTCAAGCTCAGCGTCAAATCCCATTGCGCTGACAATTTCTCACGCATAACCCGCAAAACCCCCCACCCGATCATCCAACCACTAGAAACCACCACTCAATTATGTTATTATGTAATTACGTAATTAAATAACTTAACCATCCTATCGTGAGGTGACTAGAATGAATGAACGCGATTTCGGAGCCGAGCTCGATGAATTGAAAACACAGGTTGCCCTGATGCAGACGCAGATCGAACGGGCGTTTGCGGAACGAGCAAGGAACGGCGCCCACGCAAGCCCGACCATCGCTGGTGATACTGCCGCGAATCACGACGAACTCGGGTCGGATGGACTGCGCGGCGCGCTTCACTACGCCGGCACTTTCGGTCATGAGCAGGGGCTGCTGAAATGGGAACCGCAGGAGCGGGCCGTCGAGCTGCTGCTGCAATTCGACAGCGAGCGTGCGGCCAAGATTTTGGCGGCGCTTGGCCATAAGCAGCGGCTGGACATCCTGCGCGCGCTGCTCGTGAAGCCGCAGACCGGCAACGCCTTGGTCGATCAGCTTCAGATGGGAACGACCGGACAGCTGTACCATCATATTAAAGCAATGGCCGGGGCCGATCTGCTGCGGCAGGAGGAGCGAGGCGGCGACTACATCGTGCAGCCGCAGCGGATGCTTCCGATTCTCATGCTGCTCGCGGCGGCGAACGATCTCAGCGACACGAGCGACTATATCGAAATGACCGCAGCCCAGGAACGCGCAGGCGATTATCTCGGGTCGGCCGATGCGGGCGGGCACGACCCGCATGTCCTGCTTTGGGCTGTGCTGGAAAATTCCCTGATGGAATACGAGGGCGGGCATTGCACCGACATCCACCTGTTCCTTCACGGCGCTTCCGCCACGATCGCGGATAACGGCCGCGGCATTCCGACCACGCTGCTCGGCGGAACAGGCCGAACCTGGCTGCACTCCGTCATGACCGATCTTCAGCAGTTGACCGCCCGAAGCGCGGAAGTCACGGCCCCAGGCAGCGCCAAAGGCATCACGATGCCCGTCGTCAATGCAATGTCCGCTCAGCTGCAGGTGGAAGTTCGGCGGGAAGGCAAGATTTCGCGCCAAAGCTACAAGAACGGCATCCCTCAGCACCCGCTGTTCGTCATAGGCCTAACCGCCGAGACCGGAACTAGCGTAACGTTCGAACCGGACCCGGAACTGTTCTCCGGACGTTTCGACATCGCCCAGATCGAGGCACGCTTCGGGGCCATCCGCTCGGCTTATCCGGCCTTGAACATCCATGTCCATGCCTAACTACCGAAAGGAGTCTAGCCTGTGATCATCGCTATCCTGCTCTTCCTGCTGGCCGGCCTTGCCGAAATCGGCGGAGGCTATCTCGTCTGGCTATGGCTCAAGGAAGCCAAGCCGCTCTGGTTCGGACTCGTCGGCAGCCTCGTACTGGTCGCCTATGGCGTCATACCGACGTTTCAAAGTTTCCCCTCGTTCGGGCGCGTCTATGCCGCCTACGGCGGCGTGTTCATCGTACTCGCCGTGCTGTGGGGCTGGCTCGTCGACCGCAAAACGCCGGATACCTACGATTGGATCGGCGCCGCCGTCTGCATTGCAGGGGTATCCATCATGTTGTGGGCGCCCCGACCGGCGTAACTCGGGCATACTCATCCAAAGCCCTCCCGCTGTATAGCCGCGCCTGCCAAAGAGGCACAGTCTCGTCATGATCGACGAGACTGTGCCTCTAGCTTTACGTGCCTTTTTACGATGATCGGTTCAATGATGAATGACGGATTTCCATTCGGCCGGTCGTCGGCAGTCAATCGAAATCGCATCCTCTTCCAGAAGCACAGACGAGGCACGCCAATTACGCTCCCGCCTTTGCGCTTGCTTTCCGAGGGAAGCAAGCGGCTTCACGCCGCCTCCGGCGTCGGTTACTTGAATACGGAACGCTTGACCTCATCCTTGTTTGTCGTATACGGATGATCGTACACGTCATTGATATGCTCGTACGAGTTGCTGCCCGTAAGCATATTGCCCCAACCCAGGAAATACGTATACAGCGGCTGCGCGGTCTGGATCAGTTCGATATCCGGGAGCGTGCCGCATTCGCCGATCGCGATCGGTTTGCCGTTCGCGATGCGGAGCGTATCCTCGTAGTAGGATTGCTTGAAGGCGTCGTAGATGTCCACGGACACCATATCCACATACCGATCGCCGGGATAGAAATCGTCGACGGGAAGCGACCATTCATTGTAGGAGGCTGTATTGTAGTTCCAGATCAGATTGTTCAAATGGTGAACCTTCGTAAAGCGATCGTATAAATTAGCCCACAGCCGCTTCACGAGTTCCGGCCGACCGCCCCACCAGAAGAAGCCGGCATTGTTCTCGTGGTACGGCCGCCAGATGACGGGAACGCCAGCCGCCTGCAGCTGCCCGAGGTAGCCGGCGATCTCGTCGGCCTTCTTCTCCCATTGCTTGTATTTCTCCGTGCCCGGCGTCACGACCTCCAACATTTCTTCGTCCGTATACCAGCTTTGCACGTCCCACCAGCCGGCGTTGTCCGGCGCGTCCGGCTTCTCCGCGTGCCAGCTCAGCGTCACGAGCGAGCCGTGGTTCCATGCGTCGATGGCGGCATCGACGACGGATTGGCGCATGGAGGATACTTCGCCCCAGGCAAAATCATTGCCCCATACGGCGGGATATTCGCCTGTAATCTCAGCCGCCTTGTTCGACCAGTCATTGGGCGCGTCGACATAATTGTGCTGGCCGGACAGGATTCCTTTGCCCGATTGATTGTACAAGTACTTCAGCACTTCCCGCGCTTCCTTGGTCATATTCGGATTGGACCAGCGAGGGGCAGCCGATGCCGGAGCCGGCCCCTGAAAGCTCGAGAAAATGACGGTCACTGCGGCTACTGCCAAGAAGCCTCGCTTCATGGCGTTGAACATCTTCTGCATCCGATAACCTCCTTCGAATTCAAAAACCGGTCGTATCCCTGCGCGCGGCGGGGCGAATCCGGTTCGCCGCATACGCCCGGGTCGCGACGCGAAACCCGCTCCGCTAAGAGGTGACGACGGCCCGGTCGGCCGTAACGACGGTCCAGGTCGAAGCGGCGTTCTTCGAGCCGGTTACCCGCACCTTCACGATATGATTGCCGGCCGCCAGCGTCGGGCTGCTCCAAACGAGCGTGTTATCGATGCGGGATGACGCGTAGAAGTCCACGTTCGTCTCCGCTCCGCCGTCGACGGATACCGCTGCGATGCCGTGATGGACGTCCTTCGTGCCGTACAGCTCGATGCGCGTGCCGTTGAAACGGACCTGATAATAATCGTTCGTGTTGCCGGAGTAGTGATCGTCGCCGTTATATTTGACGGCCGAGCCCGTGCTGGCGCTCCATCCGCCGACGTATTCGAACTGGTTCTGGCCCGTTCCCGTCGTGGCGTCGTTGATGGTCGTCTGCGTAGCTGCGGTGACCGATACGCGGTCCGCCGTAATGACCGTCCAAGTGGATGCCGCGTTCTTCGAGCCGGTCACCCGCACCTTCAGCGTATGGTTCCCGGCGGCGAGCGTCGGACTGGTCCATAAAAGCGTATTGTCCGCCCGGGAAACCGCATAGAAGTCGACATTCGTCTCCGCGCCCCCGTCGATGGATACGGCGGCTATGCCGTGGTGGGCGTCCTTGGACCCGTAGAGCTTCACCTTGGTGCCGTTAAACGAAACTTGATAGTAGTCGTTCGTCGTCGCGGAATAGTGATCGCTGCCGCCAAACTTGGCCGCGCCCGCACTGGTGCTCCACGAGCCCGAATAGGTGTACTTATTGATGCCCGTACCCGTCGCGGTATCGTCGATGTCCACTTCTCCGTTGCCGGGAAGCGGCGGAATGCTGACTTCGTCTCGCGTAATGACATGCGAGTCGTTGTAGGTTCCCTGAATTTCCGAAGCGGAGTTCTCCGAGTACAGATGATCCCCCCAGATCAGGAAGTAGGTATACAGCGGCTGATTGACCAGCGTCGACGCGTCCGGCATCTTGCCGTTCTCGGTGAGCGCGATCGGCTTGCCGTTCGCGACCGTGACCAGTTCATTGTAGTACGCTTGCTGGAAGCCGTCGTAAACATCCTGGCCCAGCACGTCGACGTAAGCGTTGCCCGGATAGTAATCCGCCAGCGGCTCCGCCCAATCGTTATTCGACGCCGCGGACCATACCCAGATCAGGTTGTCGAGGTGATGGTAGTTCGTGAAGCGATCGTACATGTTCATCCACAGCTGCTTGAACAGCGCCGGACGGCCGCCCCACCAGAACCAGCTGGCGTTATTCTCGTGATAGGGACGCCACAGCACCGGAACGTTCGCGTTCTTCAGCTGCTGCAAGTAGCCCGCGATCTCGTCGACCTTGGTCAGCCATTGATTGTAAAGGGTGGTGCCCGGCGTCACGAGATCGGTCATCTCTTGCTCCGTGTACCAGCCCTGAACGCTGCCCCAGCCGGCGTTCGCAGGATCGTTCGGCTTCTGCTGATGCCAGCTAAGCGTCACGAGCGAGCCTTGCTGCCATTGATTGATCGCTTCGTCGACGACGCCTTGGCGGCTCGTCGCGTAATCGTCCCATGCGAAATCGTTGCCCCATACGGCAGGCGCCTTTCCCGTCACGGACGCGGCCTGCGCCGACCAGCCGGCAGGATCCTCGGTATAATTATGCTGACCGGACAAGATATGATTGCCTGAAACGCTGTATAAGTAGTTAAGTACCGCTTTCGCGTTATCCGTTGCGCTTGGGTTAACGGGCGGAGCCGCGTTGGCCGCCGAAGGAAAAGCGAGCGCTGCCACCATCATGCAAAGCGCCAGCGCCGCCAATAACGGCCTCCTGATTCTTCTAGGAATACGGACACGACCCGTCGTGTCGAAAGCTTGCATCATCAAAAGTTCCTCCTTGTGAATAAGCTTGGACTTGCGTTTCATCCCGTAACGTTCCTGCTGCGGTTAAAACGGTTCATCGACGACAATCTCATGTTCGGCGGCCCATCACCTCCCTTCCGTCCGGTTCGCAGCCGGTTCTGAATGTTCCAGCGGTTCTCGCTTGTCCCTGTATTCTCCCGGCGAGATTCCTTCCATCTCCCTGAACGCCCTCGTAAAATGCTTCGAATTTCCGAACCCGACGCGCTCTCCGATCCGCGCGATTTTCTCGTCCGTCGTCTCGAGAAGCTGCTTGGCCCGCGAGATGCGCATGCGCTTCAAGTAGGTAAGGAAATTTTCGCCCGTGAACGCTTTGAACGATTGACTGAAATACGTATAGTTTAACGACACATGGTTGGACACCATCGTCATGCTGAGGTCCTTGGCGTAATGTTCTTCGATATAGGCGATGGCCTGCTTCATTTCCTTCTGATCGACATGAATGCCCTTCATCGTGGACACGAATTCGTTCAGCTGCTCGAGAAGACGCTCGACGCCATACGCATAGGCATCGAAGGAGCCGCAGCCGTACAGGCTTCCGACCTTCTTGTACATGCGCAAAATCTCGATCGTCTCTTCGCCGTACAGCTGAAACACCCGGTCGAAGACAAGCTCGTTGAGCGAGCCGCTCAGCTTCTCCGCGTACGAAATGTCGTACTTGCCGACAGCCTCTCGGTCCAGCACTTCATGAAGCAGCGCCTTCATCTCTTGCACCCTGCTGGTGCCCAGCATATTGGCGATTTTGCGGATGCGGTCGAGAGGAAGCTGATAGCTTCTTTCCTTGTGCTCGATGCTGCCGAAGGGAATGAGAATCGATTCCGGATGAATGAATCCATACTTCAGCGCTTTGACCGCTTCCAAATAATGCACCCGAAGCGATGCCAAATCCTCCGCCTTCCCGCTGACGCCCATCCGAAAATTCCCATAACCGCATTGCGACGCCCGGACAGCCAGGCATTCCAATACCCCCGCTGCCTGCGTGATCAGAACTAACCTCGCGTCTTTGTCCAGCACGCGAACGCAACCCGGCTCCCCATCCTCGATACTCCCGTCGTTACAGGCATCCATCATGGATAAGAAACATTGGAGCATCATATCCCGCTTCACCGTCAGGCTATCCAGCTCCGACAGCGCGATCAACCCAATATAATACTCGCCCTGGAAACGGCCCAGCTCCACGCTCTCGCACAGTCGGCGCACTTCGTCCGCTTCCAGCTGCGCATTCATGAAGATGTTGTTCAGCCGGCTGGCACGCAGCTCCTCCATCATCCGATCGGACTGCTTCAGCCGCTCGGCGGCATGCTCGCTGCGCGCCAGCGCCTCTCCGATCCGGCGAACCGCCCCGAACAGATCGTCCCGCACGACCGGCTTCAGCAGGTACTCCTTCACCTCGCACTTGATCGCTTCCTTCGCATATCGAAAATCGTCATAGCCGCTCAGAATCATGACCGCCGGCTTCGGATTCCCCGCTTGCAGCTCTTGAATTAACGCGATCCCGTCCATCCCGGGCATGCGGATATCCGTAATAACCAGGTCCGCAGGGCGCTCCCGGTGTATCTCAAGCGCTTCTTCTCCGTCTTCCGCGAGCGATATCTCGTACTCCTCCGGAAACTCCCGCTCGATCATTGCCTGGAGCCCTTGGCGGATTTGCTGTTCATCATCGACGATCAATAAGTTTCGCATGCTCCGCAACGCCTCCCGATAGAATGAGATAAGGAATTTTCAGCGTAACGGCCGTCCACTCACCCTCGGCGCACGTAACGGCAAGCCCATACTCCCTGCCATAGAAGAGCTGCAACCGCTGATGCACATTGCGAAGTCCGATGCCGCTGCCTCCGTTATTCGCTCCTCGAAGCGTCGGTATACGACCGTTCTCGCGGTCCAGTTCGGCGTCGTCCATGGCAAGCTTGCGCTGGATCTCCTCCAGCTTGCCTGCCGACAGCCGGCCGCCGTTATCGCTGATTTCGATGTATGTCGTTTTCCCGTCTTCCCTGCAGGAGATGGTGATGACGATGCCTTTTCTCCGGCGTCCCGTTTCCATGCCGTATTTGACGGCATTCTCCACGATCGGCTGAAGCGACATTTTGAGCACCTCATGCTCCTCGTACTTCGGAGCAATCTCCATACGCAGATCGATGAGCTGATTGTAACGGATGTTCATAATGGCGACGTAGTTCACGATATGCGCGATTTCGTCCTTCAAGCGGATATAGTCCCCGGACCAATTGAGATTGTATCTCATAAGGCCGCCGAGCGAGGTGAGCGCATTGGAGATCTTGTCCTGCCGTTCCACCTCGGCCATCATCTTGATATTCTCCAGCGTGTTGTAGAGAAAATGCGAATCGATCTGATTGCGGAGCGACTTCAACTCCACTTCTTTGGTCGCGGCGTTCTTCTTGACCGCCTCGGCGATCAACCCCTTGATCTTCTGCAGCATTTTTCGGAAATGATGGGCAAGCTCCCCGACCTCGCCGCTTCCTTTGATCGGAATCGACACCTCGAAGTCGCCTCGGTTGACCCGTTTCATGGATTCGCTCAGAACGCGGAGCTTCTTCAAAATGAAGGCGTTGATCAAATAAGTCGCTGCCGTCAGCAATACCATCAAGATCACGTTCGCGATAATGATCTTGTTCCGAATGCCTTGCACGCTGGAGAGCACGCTGTCCAGCGAGACCACTTGAACGAGCCTGGCGTCCAGCAGCTCCACCTGCGAGTAGAGGCATAGGTACGGCTTGCCGCCGTAGGAGAATTGAAAGCGGTTACTGTCAGGTGCAGCGAAAAGTTGCAGCTGCTCCTTGACTTTCGACGGCGTAAGGCCGGTTTGGAACGCAAAATCGTTCCGGTCGTTAACGTACACCTGTCCGTCGCCGGACACGACGTACATCTGCGAATTCGCCTGCCCGATCGGACTGAACGTCTTCGGGAAGAAATCCGACATCAGCATATCGACCTCCACGATGCCGAGATGATTGCCGAGCGGAATGTTCGCCTCCTTGAAGAGCGAGACGAGCGGCGTCGGCTTCTGTTCCGTCGTGATGAACGGATCGTTCTCCGTTGCGAAGATCGACCAGCGTTCCTTGACACCCAGCTGCCTGACCCCGCCGTACCACGCCTGCCCGGCAATGCGGCTCTCGCGCAATAGCAAAGGCCACGCCTCGTAAATCCTCGGATTGTCGAAATAGACGCGCAGGCTGTGAATCGTCGGATTGTTATACTGTAACCGCGACAGATTGGCGATCGTCGTCTTGTTGAAAGCGATCAGCTCTTCCGTCTTCGGTTCGTCTTCGCGAGCCAGATAGGCGATTATGCTCTGATCCGACAGGGTCAGCTGCGCCATGCGCTCGAGCGATTCCATGTTGTTGCGGATGCTAAGCTGCTCCAGCTGCATCTCGGCCTCTCTCGCGCGAGCCAGGCCGTTGATGTTCCCAACATAGAATTCATTGAATACATAGACGGAGATGATCATCATCGGAATCAGCATCACGACGAGGTAAGCCGCAATCAGCCGATTCTGGATCGACATCCGTTCGAGCCTGGAGGAGAGCTTCTGTACAGCATGCTTCAAGAAGGCAGGCAAGGGATCACTTCCCTATTTCATTGGAATGGAATACCCTTCCTATTCTACCAGCGGGCGGCCGCGCGATGAAGCCCTTCGAGACCGGCATTGCCGCCGCCCTCGAAGCTTCTTCGCGCGTACCGCCCGACAGACCGCGTTATTGGCCGAGCTTCTTGACGTTATCCTCGTATTTCGCCTCGCGGTAAGCCATGACTTTCTCGTAGCCGTAGGTATTCCGCTTCTCGAGGAATTCGCTGAACACGGTGTCGAATTCATCCTCCGACTTGGCCAGCAGCAGCTTCGGCAGCGTATCGCCCCAGAGCAGCGCGATCTTGCCCGCGGCCACGCCTTCCTCGGATTGGCCCGACGGATTGATCAGATCGAAGGCGGAGAAGTTGGAGATCTTGCCCTTCGTCCATTCCTTCGTCTGCAAGTCCGGCTCCACGACGGGCGTCTGCCATGGCAGCGTCAGGTTGAAATCCATCAGCATCCAATAAGAGCTCTCAAGCCCATACTCCTTGCCATATGCATCGGGGTCCTTCTGTTTCAGCTCCGTGATCTTCGGAAGGAACTGGTCTTTGCCGTCGATCGTATCGTACGTGACGCCCTTCTCCCCCAAATACAAGTCACGTTGGCCTTCTTCGCTCAGCATGTAGCTCAGGAACTGGATCGCCCGCGCCTTATCCTTCACGTTTTTCGAAATCAGCGTCAGCGTCCATCCGGAGATACCGGGGCCCGTCAGCGTCGGCGCATCCATATTCGCATTGGCCGGCCCGTCGATGGCGATGTAGGCCGAATTCGGATCATCCTTGTACAGCTGGCCGTTCGGTCCGGACATATCGCCTGCCTGGTAGAGCATGGAGAAGTAACGCCCCTGCGCGACCTTCTCGTCGATTTGCGCCCGCTTATCGATAAATACGTCTTTGGGGAGGAGGCCTTCCTCGTTGGCTTGACGGAACACCTTCAACCATTTGATGAATTCCGGATCGGTCGTGCGATCGTAAAGCTTGCCGTCCTTCTCCATCGGGATCGCAAGGAAGTTCTGCAGCATGGAATCCAGCTTCGTTCCGCCCATGAACGAATAGCTGCCGTCGCCGCCGAACTCCGTCAATCCGATCGGAACGAGCGGCTGGCCGTTTACCTTCGGGAATTTCTCCTTCGCCATCTCCAGCGCCTTCAGGAAGCCCTCCGGCGTCCGCATGTCCGGCTTGCCGATCGCTTCGTACATGTCCTTGCGCACGAGGAACGTTTGGTTCGACGTGTACTGATCGCCGTATTTCTGATAATCCTGCGGCGAAGACGAGAAATTCGGATAGCCGTACGTATTGCCGTCTTCCTGGGCATACCAGGAGAGCTTCAGCGGATCGGCGACCTTGAAGAAATACGGATCGTACTGTTTGCCCAGCTCGTTGAGCGGCAGGACCAGCCCGCTGTCGATCAACTGCTTCACGCCGTCGTTGGACCAATCCAGCGTGATGAAATCGGGCAGCTTGCCGGAGGCGATCATCGTATTCAGCTTCTCGTTCTCGTTGCCTGCCGGAACGACGAATTTCACGTTGACGCCGGTCTTCTTCGTAATGTACTTGGATACGAAATTATCGCCCCAATCGGATTTGGCCCATGAGAAGTTCATGTACCAGTCGAATGTAATCGGGGAGGTGTCTTTCTTCCAGCCCGGTTCATTCTCGTCGAGGCCCGTCGCCTCTGCGTTCCCATTGCCCGTGTTCGACGCGGCCGCGTTCACCGCGTTGCCCGTGTTCGACGCGCCGTCTTCTTTCTTCGCGTTCGAAGTCGCGCCGTTGCCGCCTCCGCCGTTATTGGACGAGCATGCCGCCAGCGACAGCGCGAGCGCTGCCGTCAGAGCGCCTGTAGTCCATTTACGCACTTGGTTATTCATGTCTAGGTTCCAGCCCCTTCGTTTCTATGATTGGAAAATAAGGATCAGTGCTGCCCGCCCTTGCCTGGCGAGCCGGCTTCATGCCGCTTCTCAGCCCTTGATCGAGCCGATCATGAAGCCCTTGACGAAATACTTCTGCAGGAAAGGATATACGAGGACGATCGGCAGCGTCGTCACGACCATCGTCGCCAGCTTGATCGACTGCATGGTCACGGTGCGGTTGATGCTTCCGGACTGCAGCTGCGTGCTGCCGCTCTCGGAGACGATGCGGTACAAGAAGGTCTGGACCGGCTGCAAGCTCGGATCGTTGATGAAGATGACCCCCGTAAAATAATCGTTCCATTGGGATACGCCCGTGAAGAGCGCGATCGTCGCGATAACCGGCATGGAGACGGGAATAATGATGCGGATGAAGATCTTCAGATCATTCGCGCCGTCCAGCTTGGCGGCCTCCTCCAGCCCTTCGGGAATTTCCCTGAAGAACGAGAGGAAGATGATCAGATTGAAGAAGCTGAACAGTGCCGGAATGATGTAGACCAGAAAGCTGTCGAGCAGATGCAGGTCGCGGATGAGTAGATAGTAGGGAATCAGCCCGCCGCTGAAGAACAAGGTGAACGTGCCCAAGTACATATAGATTCGGCGCCCGATCAGCTCCTTGCGGGAGTAGGCGTAGGCCACCATCGCCGTGAAGAACACATGCGTCAGCGTGCCGACGACCGTCTTCGCAACGGTAATCCAGAGCGCGCGCAGAATGCTCTGATCCTCCAGTACGACCCTGTAGCTCTGCAGCGAGAACATCCGCGGCCAGAAATAAATGCCGCCGCGCAAGGCATCGCTGCCGTCGTTTAAGGAGTTGACCAGTACGTACCAGACGGGATACAGCATGAACAAGCACAATAGAATCATGAGGATGACGTTGAACAGATCGAACGCAGCTTCGCCGGATGTCCGGCGGTCTCGTGTGAACACGCTGATGCCTCCTTTTTATACATGCGATTCGTAACGTTGCGGCCCGCTGCGATTCATGTCTCCGGGCTGGCGGACCCGGTCAGAAGAGCGACGTATCGTTCAGCTTTCTCGTCGTGTAGTTCGCCGCGAGCAGCAACAGCAGAGCGAGTATCGACTTGATCAGCCCGATGGCGGCGGAGTACGAATATCTGGCCGATGCGATACCGGTCTGGTAGACATAGATGTCCACGACGTTGCTTGCGCTGTTGTTCAAGGAATTGTGCAGCACGAAGATTTGGTCGAAGTTCGAGTTGAAGATGCCGCTGACCGCCAAGATGAGCAGGATCGATACCGTTCCCTTGATGCCGGGCATCGTGACGTAGCGCATCTTCTGAAACCGGCTTGCGCCGTCGATGGTTGCCGCTTCGTACAGCTCGGGCGATACGCCGGCGATGGCCGCCAAATAAATGATAGCCGACCACCCCAGCTCCTTCCATATGTCGGATCCGATCACGATCGACCAGAAATAGCCAGGCTCAGCCAAGTAGAAGATCGGCTCGTCGATCAGATGCAGCCGCATCAGAACGTCGTTGACGATGCCGGTATCCGCCAGCCACGTCGCCACGATGCCGCCCAGAACGACCCAGGACAGGAAATGCGGCAGGTAGGTGATCGTCTGAACCGCCTTCTTGAACCGAACCGAGCGCAGCTCGTTCAGGAACAGCGCGAACAGGATCGGAAGCGGAAAGCCGATTAGCAGCTTGAAGAAACTGATGCCGAGCGTGTTCTTGATCATGAGCCACAGGTTATCGTCCTGAAGGAATTCCCGGAAGTGCTCGAGGCCTGCCCATGGCGCCTCCGAGATCGGCTTGGCGATCATATAATTCTTGAATGCGATGATGACGCCGTACATCGGGACGTAGTTGAATATTATCATCCATGCTGCTCCGAGTATCGCCATGCCTTGCAAGTAACGCTGCGCGGCGATTTTGCGAAGCAGTCCTGCCGTCGTACCCTGGCGCGCATCCCGCTTCCTCAGCGCTTTGGTCTCTTGCGCCTTTGCGTCCGTTAACATAGCCGTTACCTCCAAATTTCAATGTAAGCCCTTTCTTCCACTATCATATCGTGTCGGATGCGCGGACATAAGGTATCAGATTTAGTATGAGGTGACTGGTTTTCTGATCCTTCCTATTGAAATGACGATCAAGTAACCAGCTGTCATCTGAGGGATTTCCTTGTCATACATGCGTAATTCCAAACCTCAACATGCATACCCCCTCCTTGCTGTGGTATACTAAAAGCAATTCAAAGGCCCTGCTACCTCAAAGGTACAACCTCGTCATTCTATGATGAGGCTGTACCTTTTTTGCATGGCATGCGCCGGATATTCAACATCAGGAGAGTGAAACGACCATGCTTCTCGAAGCCATTTACCACCGCCCGAAACAAAACTGGGCCTACGCCTACGACCGCTCCACGATTCATCTGCGGGTGCGCACCAAACGCGGCGACATGGATTCCGTGCAGGCCATCGTTGGGGACAAATACGCTTGGGACCGCACGAAGCACAAGGTGAAAATGCGGATCTTCGCTTCCGATGCGCTGTTCGACTATTGGGAGACCGAGGCCGAGCCGCCGTTCAGGCGCCTGCGCTACGCATTCGGCTTCAAGCAGGGCAAATCCAAGCTGTACTTGACGGAAAGCGGCTTCGTCGAACAGCTGCCGGACGACTGCTTGACGTTCTTCGACTACCCGTTCATTAATCCGGTCGACGTCTTCCAGCCGCCGGCATGGGTGAAGGATGCGGTGTTCTATCAGATTTTCCCGGAGCGGTTCGCGAACGGCGACCCTTCGCTGGATCCCGAACGGATCGAACCTTGGGGCGCGAAGCCGACGCCGAGCAATTTCTTCGGCGGCGATCTGAAGGGCGTCATCGATCACCTGGATTATTTGCAGGAGCTGGGCATTAACGCGATCTACTTCACTCCCGTATTCGAAGCGACGACGAATCACAAGTACGATACGCGCGACTATATGAAGGTCGACCCGCAGTTCGGGTCCAACGAGCTGTTGAAAAGCCTCGTCGACCTCTGTCACAAGCGGGGCATTAAAGTGCTGCTCGACGCCGTGTTCAACCACGCGGGCGCGACATTCGGTCCTTTCCTGGACGCACAAGAGAAAGGCGCCGACTCCAGCTACGCCGGCTGGTTCCATGTTCGCGACTGGCCGCTTCGCGTCGAAGACGGCATCCCGACGTACGACACGTTCGCGTTCGAACCGATCATGCCGAAGCTGAATACCGAGAACCCCGACGTGAAGAAGTACCTGCTGAACGTGGCGCGTTACTGGGTCGAGGAAATCGGCATCGACGGCTGGCGGCTGGACGTCGCCAACGAAGTGGATCATGCGTTCTGGCGCGAGTTCCGCAATACGGTCAAGGACGTCAATCCCGACGCTTACATTCTGGGCGAGATTTGGCATGACTCCATGACCTGGCTGCAGGGCGATCAATTCGACGCCGTCATGAACTATCCGTTCACGAACGCCGTTCTGGACTACGCCGCTTACGGCAAGCTGGACGGCCGCGGCTTCGCCAACGCCATCGGCACCCAGCTGGCGAACTATCCGCAGCAGGTGTCGGAGGCTGCCTTCAACCTGCTGGACAGCCACGATACGCCGCGTCTGCTGACGCTCGCAGGCGACGACGAGCGCCGCATGAAGCTTGCCGCGCTGTTCCAGTTCACTTACCCGGGCACGCCTTGCATCTACTACGGCGACGAGGTCGGCATGTCCGGCGGAGGCGACCCGGACTGCAGGCAGTGCATGGTATGGGACGAATCCCGGCAGAACGGCGGGCTGCTCCATTTCTACCGCAAGCTCATCGCCCTGCGCAAAGAGCACGCCGCGCTGCGTTCCATGGACTTCGCATTCCTTCACGCGGAAGCGAAAGATGCGGCTATCGCTTATGAGCGGCGCAGCGGAGACGAGCGGTTCATCATTGCCATGAACGCGGGCGACACAAGCCGCAAGCTGACGGTTCACGCAGCAGGCGGCATGTGGCAGGACGCGTTCACCGGCGAGACGGCCAAGGCGAAGGACAAGTCCCTCACGATCAAGCTGGAAGCCGGCCAATTCGTCGTCTACAAGCATCTTGGCTAGAATCGGCTAGACGAATCGTCCCCCTAGTCACGCCTATCATGTGAATATAATTAAAGAAGCCGAGGCACTGCCCCGGCTTCTTTTTTGTCTGTTTTTATGACACCTGCCATCCACTGCCCCGCGACCCCTTTTACGGAATCTTCATCTCCTCGTCAAAATGCCCCGAACGGTTCACTTTCGTCTCCAGATACTTGCGGTTAAACTCCGAAATATCGCCCCACAGCGGCACGCGGCCGTCGACGTTCATGCCGGACGCCTTCAGCGCCTCCAGCTTCCTCGGATTATTCGTAATCAACGTGACCGGGTTGCTGCGCAGATGCTTCAGTACGACAAGCGTATCGTCATAGCTGCGCGTATCGTCCTTGAAGCCGAGCTCCAGATTCGCTTCCACCGTATCGTAGCCCCGCTCCTGCAGCAGGTAGGCCATCGCTTTGCTGAAGAGCCCGATGCCGCGCCCCTCATGATTGGCCAGATAGAAGAGCGCGCCCGTCCCGTGCGACACGATCATTTTCATCGATTGATGCAATTGGTAGCCGCAGTCGCACCGTTTGCTGCCGAAAATATCGCCCGTATGGCAGATGCTGTGCATCCGGATCAGCGCATCCTCGGCATTCGCGAAATCGCCGTACACCAGCACGCTCGACTGCTGCTTCTCCGCCAGATTGGACGCCGACAGCTGCTCGATCAGAAACTCCGTCCGTTCCTTCTCCTTGCAGCCTCCTTCCTTGTGCACCAGATCGCTGCAAGGGAGCCAGCAATACCACTGGAATTTGGCCGTCTCTCCGTCCAAATTGACAGGCAGGTTAATGGGTCCCACTAATATGATGGTGCCGTTCTTTCCTTTAATCGTCTCGATATTCCGGTCCAGCATGGAGACGATGTTCTCGTCGATGATCGGCATAGCGTACCTCCTTGATTCGCTTTAACATGACTCCGAACAGTATACGTTAGGCTTCCCTTCAATAGCAAAAACAAGCCGTCCCCGCATCAGCCATCCGCCGCGCGACAAAAAAACCGTCCCCGCCAACAACGCGCGATGCGTCTAGCGGAAACGGCTTTCCATAATGCGTTATTGCACGAGCACTGTGCTGTACGGCGGCAGCTCCAGCTTTCCGTCCTCCAACTTGGAGCCTTCTTTGCTGGTACGGACGATCGACGTTTCATGCCCGGCTTCGAAGCCGCCAGTCAGATCCGCCGTCTGCGCTTGGCCGGACAGGTTATGGACGACCAGCATGCGTTCGGATTTGGTAACCCGGAAATAGGCCGCGACCGCCGGATTATCCTGCGCATAATCCGCGATTGCGCCATCTCGCAGCACGGGCAGCTGGTTGCGCCAGGCGATCAGCTTCTTATAATGGGCAAGCAGCGAATTCGGATCCGCCGCCTCCGCTTCCACCGATACGCGATCCGGCGCCGCATTGTAACGGGCAGCCTCCCAGGTCGTCTGGCCGCCTTGTCCGCCTTCCGATTTGAACCATGGCAGCGGCTCGCGGATCGCCTCGTCCGGCTTCATGCCTTTCATGCCAAGCTCCTCGCCGTAATAGATGAATGGATTGCCCGGCAAGGTCAACAGCAGCGCCGCTGCCATCTTGGCATGATCGACATTGCCGCCCAGCGCGCTCATCGTCCGATTCTGATCGTGATTGCTCAGGAAAGGAGCATCGAGGAACGTACCGCCCGACGACTTGCCGTACATCTCGTAAATGCGCTGCAGCGTATAGGCGACATCCGGGTTTCGCTCTTGATCAGCGCCGGAGAGCAGCTTCTTCGCCGTGTCGAAATTGAAGGCCGAGTCGAACGCCTTGTCCAGATATGGCGCAATGATGACCGGGGAGTCCCATACCTCGCCGACGATATAGGCATCCTTCTTCGTCTCGGAGATGCCCGCGCGGAACGCCTGCCACCACTGCTGGTTCTTCGCCTTCACCGCATCGGAGTTGATCGTCGAAGCGAAATCGCCGTAGACATGCTTCGCCGCATCCATTCGGAAGCCGTCGATGCCCTTCTCCAGCCAGTAGTTGCCGACTTTGATCATCTCGCGACGAACGGCCGGCTCATCCAAGTTCAAGTCCGGCATGCCTTCCGAGAAGACGCCCAAATATTTCTCGTTGCCGTAAGGATGCCAAGGATCGCCGCCAACGGCGCCGTCGGCCTTCACCTGGGCATCCTTCGACTCGATATGGTACCAGTTGCGGTAGGGACTCTTCGGATCGGCCAGCGCCGCCTTGAACCACGGATGCTCGCTGCTCGTATGGTTCACGACGAGGTCCATGATCACCTTGATGCCGCGCTTATGCGCCTCGCTCGTCAGCCGCTTCATATCCGCCAGCGTGCCGTAATCCTTATTGACGCCGTAATAGTCCGTTACGTCATAACCGTGATAGCTCGGCGATGGCTGAATAGGCATCAGCCAGATCCCGCCGATGCCTAAATCCTTCAAGTAATCCAGCTTCGCCGTCACGCCGTTCAAGTCGCCAATGCCGTCACCGTTGGAATCATAGAACGAGCGTACGAAAATCTCGTAATACACGGTACCCGGCTGCTCATCGATCTGAACGGCCGGGGCGGCCTTCTTCTCGGTGCTGCCCGCCGCGATCTGCTCCTCCACGTGCTTGCCCGCGGAGAAGCAGCCCATCGTTCCGAGAAGCAGCGCGGCCGCAGCCGCCAAACCGGCACCGCGCGCAAGGAATGTCTTGCCCAGCGCCGGTTTGATCATCCTTTGGAAGCCCCCGCCGTCAAGCCTTGGACAAGGAACTTCTGCAGGAACGCGAACAGAATCATGATCGGAATCGCGATCAGCACGGCACCTGCCGCGAATAAGGTGAAGTTACTGTTCTGGAAATTCGCCACCATATCCCACATGCCGACCGCGAGCGTCCATTTCTCCTTCGTCCGCAGGACAAGCCGCGCGAAGATGAAGTCGACCCAAGCGCCCGTAAACGTCGTAAGGCCGATATACGTCAGCATTGGACGCGACAACGGCAGCATGATGCGCCAGAAGATCGTCAGGTGGTTCGCGCCGTCGATGCGCGCCGCTTCGTCAAGACTCCGCGGGATCGTATCGTAGAAGCCTTTGACAATGAAACCGCTCAGCACCGAGCCGGACGAATACACAAGGACGAGCGCCGTATGCGTATCCAGAAGGTCGAGCTGCAGCAGCAGAATGTAGATAGCCACCATGCTCATGAAGCCAGGGAACATGCCCAGCACGAGCATGGTCGTCAGGATCGTTTTGCGGCCTTGGAAGCGGAAGCGCGACAAGGCGTACATGCTGAGCGTCGTCAGCAACGTCGACAGAATCATCGACATCGTCGCGATCTTCAGCGTATTCCAGTACCAGCGGCCGAACTGAAAGCTCGGCGAGGTGAACAGTTCTTTGAAATGCGTGAACGTCGGATGAGACGGGAAGAACGACTTGCTGAAGAGCGAGCTGCCCGGGCGAAGCGCCGAGAACAGTACCCAAACCGCCGGATAGACGGCCGCGATAGCCAGGATAATCAGAATGACATAGGACACGGAGAGCCGGAAAACATTCTTCGATTTCATGCTCATTGGATCATATCCTCCTCTTTGAACGAACGCGAACTACGGTAGCCCCAGATCGAGAGCGAAGCCACGAGCACGAAAATAATAATGCCGATCGCCGATGCAAAGTTGTATTTGTTGTTGTTCAGCGTCAGCTTGTACAGCCAGGTGACGAGCAAATCCGTGCTGCCCGCGTACTGATAATTTCCGTTGACCGGTTCGCCGTTGGTCAGCAGGAAGATGACGTTGAAGTTGTTGATGTTGCCCGCGAACTGCGTGATCAGAATCGGCGTAGTCGCGAAGAACACGAACGGGAGCGTAATCACGCGCAGCTTCTGGAACGGCGTCGCGCCGTCCACCTCCGCGGCTTCGTACATATCCTTCGGAATGGCCGTAAGCACCCCGAGAATGAGCACCATGGAGACCGGAATACCGACCCACATGTTGACGAGGATGACCGTTACCTTCGCCCAAGTCGGATCCGTCAGCCACGGCACCTTGCCAAGACCGAAGTAGCTGAGGTATTGGTTGATCGGACCGAACTGACCGTTGAACAAGTTACGCATGACGAGCAGCGAGATCAGCTGCGGGATCGCGTAAGGAATAATGAAGAGCGAGCGCCACAGTCCTTTGAAGCGAATGCCCTTCTGATCGATCAGCAGCGCGACGAGCAGGCCGCCGAAATACGTGGTGACCGTCGCGATAACCGCCCAAATGACAGTCCAAATAAGGACGCCGTAGAACGTATGGCTCCACGTTTTAAGCGAGAGCAAATCGATAAACGTCTGAAATCCGACCCAATCGACAAGCTTGGCCGGCGGAATATGCTCCGGCGCGGAATAGTTCGTGAAGGCGAGCAGAATCGCCATCATAATCGGCATGATCGTAAGGAACAAGACGGAAATCGCCGGCAGCGTAAGCAGCAGCTGCGGGAATCTCTTGTCCGCTACGTAGCTCATGGATGTCCTGAACGATGAAGGCTTGATGCCTTCGTCCCGCTGCTTGCCTGTTCGGTACGCATCCCTGACGTTCATGACATAGATAATAATGAACAAGCTGAACAAAATCAGGATGACAAGTCCGCCGATCAGCAGATTGACCGAATGGTCGCCAACGACGTTCTTGTATCGCTTGCCGACTTTCACGAGATGCGTCGGCACGTCGCCGAGCGTAACCAAGCCCCAAATCGCATGCGGAAGCTTCGACACGAAATAGTAGCCGCCCATAATTTCCACGCAAAGCAGCAAGATGCCCTTCACGAATTGGCGGTTGTACAATTGCCCAAGACCCATGGCAATGAATGATAGAATTGATGCTGTTCTTCGATGGCGCTGCATCCCACCCCCAACTCCTTTCCGGTTTGCGAATTTAAAGCCGTTTCACCCGCCCTTATTAATGAAAGGGCGGGTAATGGCGTACTATTGAATTGAATACTTGCAGACGGATCGCTTGCCTGTTTCTTATTTGGAAGCCGCCGCGTTCGCATCTTGAATTTGTTTGACCGCGTTGTCGAGCGCCGTCTTCGGATCTTTGCCCGCGTTCCAGATGTCGGAGAGCGCTGCGCCGATCGGCGTCCATACATTGCCCATTTCAGGAATCGAAGGCATGTACTGCGAGTTTTTGAATTGCTCGATGAACGCTTTTACGACTTCGTCGTTTTGGATCTTCGGATCTTCCGTCGCTTCTTTATTGGCCGGGATAGCGCCAGTCAGCGTGAAGTCCTCCAGCTGCGCTTCTTTCGTAGACGCGAACCGCGCGAACAGCTTCGCCGCGTTCGGATATTTCGTGAACGAGTTGACGTACCAAGCTTTAACGCCGGAGAAGGAAACAGCCGGTTTGCCATCAATGGTCGGAATCGGAGCCACGCCGAAGTTGATGCCGGATTTCTTGATGTCGCCGATTGCCCAAGGACCGTCGATGTTCATCGCCAGCGTGCCGCCCGTGAAGAGACCTTTCTTGATGTCGTACGTCACGTCGCCGGATTTAAGCGGCAGCACGTCTTTCTTCAGCGATGCGAAGTAAGTCGCGCCTTGGATAGCACCTTCGTTGTTCAGGCCGATATCCGCTTTGTCCTGACCGCCGTTGCCGTACACGTAGCCGCCGGTCGAAGACAGGAACGGATAGCTGAAGTAGAAGTTGCCGATATCCCACATGAAGGCATACTTGTTGTTCTTCTTGTCGTTGAACGTCTTAGCGAATGTCTTCACTTCGTCGAACGATGTCGGCGGCGTTGCGATCAGGTCTTTGTTGTAGAACATCGCATACGTTTCGACCGCACGCGGGTAACCGTAGAGGATACCGTCGTAAGTGACCGCATTCACGGCGATTTCGCTGTTTTCCGCTTTGGCTGCGTCTTCGAACTCGTCGTTCGGCAGCACGAGGCCGGAGGAAACCGCTTTGCCCAAGTTATCGTGAGGGAACAATACGACGTCTGCCGCGATGCCCGCAGGACCGTCCGTCGTCAGCTTCGCGACTTGGTCGCCTGCGCCGATCTCTTCCATTTTCACTTCTACGCCGTATTTATCTTTGAATTCCTGCATCATTTTCTCTACGAAAGGACGTTCTTCTTTGGCTTCCCATACGAGCAAAGTCGCGCCCGGCTCGGGTGTCAGTTCCGCTTCTTCGCCGCCGGCGTTCGTTCCGTTGCCCGCTGCGCCGTTATTGGCCGTACCGTTGTTCGCCGTGCCCGTATTGGTGTTGCCAGTGTTGTTCTCGGATTTCGAACCGCAAGCGGTCATCGTAGCGGCAAGCGTTAATACCATCAGTAAGGATACGGTTTTTTTCATCTGTACAAGAACCCCTCTCATTTAGATCAAGCTTATCGCCGGCAATATGCCGGGCAACACCTCTATTTCCCTGAATCCGGCTATGCCATGTAGGGTAACCAATAATCGGTATCCTATTACAGGCTTGCACCTTCCGCGAATGATACCGTCGTAAACATCGTGCAAACGTTTGAACAACTGGGCATAATTAGGCGAGAAGAAATACATTCCAGCCGTTATTTCGAGGAAAAGAAAGCGTTTTTCAACGTCCTAATCATACAACACGAATATTCAGTTGGGAAAACGTTTGCACAGCCTGTTTTTACGGATAAATACAATCCGATCTTTAATTTTCTTCGATTTACTCCCGTTTACTCAGAAAATTAAATTTGTGCATGAAAATCTTTTCAATGATATACTCTAAGTATTCTAGTGATTTCACCTGTCTTACATGAACTAGTAACAAATCAGTTGCAGTGCACACGTTTGCGCATTGCATTGGGGGATCCAATATGTCGGTCACAATTAAAGATATAGCACGCATTGCCGGCGTCTCGCCTTCTACCGTATCCCGGGTCGTATCCAACCATCCGCGGATCAGCAAGGAAACGTCGCGCCGGGTTAAAGAGATCATGGCAGAGATGGACTACCATCCGAATATCATGGCGAAGAGCCTCGTCTCCAAGACGACGAAGACGCTTGGCATCCTTCTGCCCCGGCCTGCCGAAGAGCTGTTCCAGAACTTCTTCTTCGGGGAGCTGATTCGGGGAATCGTCACGCAGGCCGCCCGCGCCGGGTACGATATGCTGCTGACGACGGTGACGTCGGAAACCACGGAGCTTGAAACGATTACCCGCCTCGTGATGGGCCGCCGCATTGACGGCATCTTGCTGTTGTCTTCGCGCACGTCGGATCCGATCGTCGGCTTTCTTCAGGAACATCAATTCCCGTTCGTGCTCATCGGACGCAGCGACGAGTTCCCGGACGTGCTGTCGATCGACAACAACAATATCCAGGCCGCTTACGACGCAACGAACCATTTCATTGCACAGGGCCATACCCGGATCGGCTTCATCAGCGGGCCGCCGAACCTTGTCGTGTCGCAGGACCGGCTGCACGGGTATCGAAAAGCACTTAAAGAGCATAGGCTGGACATCCGTCCGGAATGGATCATGGAAGGCGACCTGCTGCAGGAAAGCGGCTTTCGGGCCATGTCGTTCTTCATGAGCCTGCCGGAACGGCCGACCGCGCTCGTCGTATTCGACGACCTGCTGGCCTTCGGCGTCCTGCGCGGACTGACCGAGCTCGGCTACAGCGTGCCCGCGGACATCTGCCTCGTCAGCTTCAACAACATTCCGCTCTCCGAGCTCGCCTCGACGCCGATCAGCTCCATCGACATCGGCACGTATCAGCTCGGGTATACCGCTTCGCAGTCGCTGCTGCGCGTCGTTCAGGACGAGCCGCTGAATCAGAAGCAGATTATCATTCCCCATCGGCTTATCGTTCGGGAATCTTCGATTTCCCCGACGGCTAATCGGGGCTGATACGAGCAGGTCCTTTGCGCACAGCAAAGGGCACTTCGTGCACCAAAGGTGCTTTACGCACAGCAACAGGCACTTGCGCACAGCAAAAACCGCGTAACCACCGGCAGCAAGCCGGTAGTTACGCGGTTTTTATTTTCGGCGATCGCAGCCTGGCGCGAGATACGCGAGGTGCGGGAGGGCGGAACACGCTCGCGCTCTCGCCGAACGGTTCGACACGAACAGTCGATACAGTTGCGACCGATCTAATGCGCGGCAACCGCCTTCTTAATGGCCGCATTCACGCCGCTGACGTCGGGATGCGCCGAAGCGGCGGCATCGCTCAGCTTGTATTTCATTTTCAGCGTCAGAATGCGGGTTACGCTCTCATTGATCCGGCTCTCCGTCAATTCGCCCTTCTGCACGCTTTGCTTCAACGCCGCAAGCACGGTCGTCGCATCCTCGTACCCGTGCGCGAGCAGAATGATGTCGCTTCCGGCTTTGACGGACGTGACCGCAGCCTGCGCCAGCCCGAAATGATTCGCGATCGCGCCCATGGTCATATCGTCCGTGATTACGACGCCTTTGAAGCCCAGCTCGCCGCGCAGCTGATCCGTGATAATCGTCTTCGACAAGGAAGCCGGGACGTTCTTGTCGATTTTCGGAAACAGAATATGCGCCACCATCACCATGTCGACGCCGTCTTTGACCGCGGCCTTGAACGGTATCCATTCGAAGGCCTTCAGCTGCGCCAACGTTTTGTTCACGACCGGCAGCTCCAGATGGGAGTCTACCGACGTATCCCCGTGACCCGGAAAATGCTTCACGACCGGAATCACGCCCTGCTTCCGGATCGCCTCCATAGCCGCCAAGCCCATGTCCGCCACCCGCTTCGAGGTCGTGCCAAAGGAACGATCGCCGATGACCGGGTTCTTCGGGTTGCTGTTAATGTCGAGCACCGGGGCAAAATCCACGTTGAAGCCCATCAGCTTGCTCGCCTGCCCCAAAGCGCTGCCGATCGAAGCCGCATACGTCTTGTCCCCCGTATCTCCGATCACTCTGGCTGCAGGGATCTTAAGCAGTCCAGGCAGCCTGGCGACGCGGCCGCCCTCTTGGTCCACCGAGATCAGCAGCGGGGATGGATTCCCTTTGTTCCACGCCTTGAGCTGATTGACGAAGGCAGCCACGCCCGCAGGCGTCGTCACATTCTGTTTATAGAAAATAAAACCGCCGATATGCTTCTGCTGGATCATCGCCTTCGTTTGCTCGCTGCCCGCGGTACCGTCAAGCCCGGCGATGATCATCTCGCCCAGCTTCTCGTCCAGCGTCATCTTCCGCAGCTTCTGCGCGACGAGCTCCGCCGCCGTCGCCGTGTGCGTAGCCGGTTCCTGCGACGGCGCGTTCCCGGCATTGCCGTTCTGCGACGGCGTCTGGGACGGCGTTTGCGATGGCGCATTTCCGGTGTTCCCCGGCTGCGACGGCGTTTGAGACGGCTCATTTCCGGCGTCGCCCGGCTGCGACGGCGCATTCCCGTTGGCCGGCGTCTTCACCGGCGGCTCGACCGCGCCTCCAGCCGAATTCGAAGAGCCCGTCTGGCCGCCAGTTCCCTCATGATTGTTTGCCGATCCGCAGCCGCCCGCCAGTCCGATCGAAAGCACAAGCGCGGCCAGCAGTATTTTTCGCATCGATTCCACCACCTGTTTCATTCGCGTATTTCTCCATAGTCTTACCCTATCATACGAAAGAAGACACGCAAATTGTTGCAGCGGTTTATCCGATTGTTCGCCCGTAGGCAAGGGACCCTGAAGCAGGCGTCAAAAAAACCGCCCCCTGCTCTATTCGAGCGGAAGCGGCCGTATAAGTGATCTCGCTAAATCGTCCATAAGCTCCAGTCGTTGCGGCGTTTGCCGATGGAGTCAATCCAGCGGAGCGAGATATCGAACAGCTCGTCACGCAAAGCTTTGTTCGAGAACGTATGGTCGCCCTGCAAAATGACCTCTTTATCGCAGTTGCCCTCTTTGCGAAGCCAGAACATTTTCTGATAAAGGAAGCAGTAATCGACCGGAATAACCGTGTCGGCCGTGCCGTGCACGATCAATACGTCGCCGGCGTACCCGCGCGTTTCCGTCAGCGGCTGGTACTGCGCAAGGGAATCGGTAAACCGCTTCGTAAACTGATAATGCATATAGTCGGATCGGCCGGCAGTGTCGATCTCCTCGATTGCCTTGGTACCGATAATATTGCGAATGTCCATGTACGGATGCGCGACAGGCGCCCACAGAACAAGCGACTTCACTCGCGCATCCCGTGCCGCCGTAAGTACCGCAATCGCGCCGCCGAGGCTGTGGCCCACAAGTATGAGGCGCTCCGAATCGACCAAATCAAGGCTCGAAGCGTAGTCGATCACCGTGCGCGTCTGGGCGATGAGCTCATCCAACCCGCCGTTGCCGTAATCGCCCGAGCTTTCGCCGCAGCCGCCGTAGTCGAAACGCAGCACCAAATATCCCCTGCGCGTCAACCGTTCCGCCGCCTCCACGAACAGCCGGTCCGTCCCCATCCGGTTGCCGATGAAACCATGGCAAATGATCACGATCGGATGTTTATCCGCACGTTTGGCCCCTGCTTCCACGACGGGGTATTGCAGCACGCCGGCCAGCTCGACCTCGCCGCTCTTGATTGTTATGGAATGATTCATGATCGGCACCACCTTATTCCTATAATTCCTACCAACTTTGTTGGGATTAGAATAACACGGAATGCGCATGCCGTCAATTTCCTTTTCGTCATTCGTGGTGGGGCGATAAATCGGGCCGTTTTCGTGGGAAAGGGCCCGCTTACGCGCTGGTTCGCACGTTGCTTTGTTCGATTTTTCGTACAAAACACCAGCGACTTGCTGGATCACACGGTGCTTTGTACGATTTTTCGTACAAAACCCCAGTGACGGACTGCTTCGCACGATGCTTTGTTATGATTTTCGTACAAAACTCCAGCGTCGCGCTGGCTCGCGCGTTGAGTCGCTTTTCTGGCGCCCGAGCGAATTTCGGTGCCGAATTCCTGCCGTTTCGGCAGCCCTCCTGGCGCCAATCCCTCACCCAGCGCCGTGTCCCTGCCGGCTAGGCCTCCCTGCCTCTCGGACGCTCGAGCCCGCCCCGGCCGCTCACTCCCCGATATGCTTCAACGCCTCGCGCACGCTGAGCGGCGACAGCTCCGTCTCGCGGACGAAGGCGCGCACCGCGTCCGGGTCGGTCTTGCCGTACTCCCGCAGCGCCCAGCCGATCGCCTTGCGCATGAAGAAGTCGCTCTCGTGCGCCGTCCGCCGAACGAGCGAGAACAGCAGCTCCGCGTCGGTGCGTCCCTTGTACCCCAGCTGGAACAGCAGCGCGCTGCGACGCAGCCAGAGGCTTTCCGCAGTGATCCACTTCTCCGTAAACGCCGGCACCAGCTCGGGGTGCTTGCCGAACAACGTGCCTGCCAGATGGCTTGCCAGCAGGTCGACCGTATCCCACCATGCATGCGTCGTAATCAGGAATTCCAACAGCTCCGTCTGCGCCGGACCAAGCTCCTTCTTCCGCTTGTCCATCAGCGTCATCGCCGCGTACAAATACTCTCGCTCCGGCAGCGCCCACAGCCGCCGCACCGTCGCCTCCAGCTCCGCACCGGAAGGCACGCCGTGTTCCTTCACGAACGCCTTCATCAGCGCGTTGCGCTCCGGCGTACGAATGCCCAGAAAATCGAATTGCTCCCGCATATACGCCTTCATTGCAGCCGCCTGTTCGGCATTCGCATGCCCGCGAAACAACGCCTCCAGTTTGTCCGAATATGCCGCCGCGCTAACTGCCGTTTCCGTTCCCGCCATTCATAGCCGCCTCCTTTTGGATCGAATTATAGCAGAAAGCCCTACCGGATGCCCCATCCTTCCTTTCTCCCCCCCCCCCTTCCCCCCGGCCCGTTTCCAACCAAACAAACAAAACAGCCCCACCCCAGCAAATGCCGGGATAGGGCTGTCCATGCGGCTAAACGCCGTCACGTCATACTCGAACTATTGAGCAAGCTTCTTCTTGTTCGCTTCGATTTGCGTATTGCGCTCTTCAACCAGCTTGTCCCAACCGTTGTCTTGACGGTACTTGACGAAAGCGGCCATGTCCTGGTCGACTTCCGAGTCCGACTTGGCGTTCAGAATCTTCGCGATCGTCTGCGCCCAATCCTGGTTGATCTTCTCCACGTTGCGCGCGGATTCGCGCGACAGGTATACGTCGAGGCTCGCCATTTCGAATTGCGGCACGGTATATTGGACCGTCCACTGCTTCGCTTGCTGCAAATATTTCGGGAATTGGTCGATGCCCATTTGGCGCGACAGCAGCGCGCTGTCCTGCAGCCACAGATGCGTCGTCAAGCCGACCTTCGTCTCGAAGGCTGACGGATCGGTTTGCTTCAATTGCAGCAAGTCCGCATTCAGCACGGGCTTGCCGTCCTTCATCGTATACGTTTGGCCTTCGCGGCCGAAGTTCATGACCGTGTCGCCGTATTCGCTGACGAGGTACTCAACGAGCTCCATCGCCTTCTGCGGGTTCTTGGCGCTCTTCGAAATGAACGTTTGCGTCCAGCCTTCGATCGACGTACCAGGCAGCGCCGGTTTGCGGCCCACCGTCGACTTCGGTCCTTCGACGGCAATGTACGCCTTGTCCGGGTTCTCGCTGGCCCACACCGTCATCGGATCCGTCTCGCCGATAATATCGTTGTCGAAGTAGACGAAGTAACTGCCGTTCGTCAAACGCGCGTCTTTGTCATCCTTCGTCATGGTGACCATGTCCTTGTCCGTCAGGCCGTTCTGACGGGCTGCCACGAACACTTTCAGCCATTTCTGGTAGTCGGCGTCGGTCAGACGGTCATAATACTTGCCGTCGTCCGTCAGCATCGGCACGCCGATGAAGTCCGCCAGCGTACGGTCGAATACGCCGTTCTTCTCCGAGCCGTCGCTGAAGTTTTGCGTGCCGAACGGCACGATCGGCTTGCCCAGCGCGTCTTTCAGCCCCAGCTTTTTAACCGCTTCCAATGCGGCCGTGAAGCCTTCCGGCGTCGTCATATCCGGGCTGCCGATTTGCTCGTAAATGTCTTTGCGCACCATGAATGCCTGGTTGCCGTAGACGCCGCCCTTCTCATAGTCCGATTGCGTATTGGAGAAGTTCGGGTAACCGTACACATGGCCGTCGTCCTGCGTGAAGAACTTCAACGTATCCGGTTTGGCCGCCGAAGAGAGGAAGTACGGATCGTATTTCTTCGCCAGTTCGTCCAGCGGAATCGCGAATTTGCTTGCATCTTTGATCAGCGGGCTCGTGCCGTCGATCGTGATGATATCAGGCAGGTCGCCGGAGGCCATCATGGTGTTGAGCTTGTCGTCCGTTCCGTTCTGGTACGTAACGTTGACGCCCGTGTCTTCCGTAATGAATTTCGTCGCCGTATCGTTGCCCCATGTTTGCGCGAACCAGTCGAAGTTGATGTACCAGCTGAGATCGGCCGTCGATTTGTCGGTCTTCCAGCTTGGCGTCGCCGCGTCGACCGTGAAGCTGGCATCGGCCAGGTTGCCGCCTCCGCCGCCCTTGCTGCCGCAGGCAGTGAATACGAGGGCGCTGACGATAAGCGTTGCTACTGTTGCTGTCTTTTTCATGTTGCTTCCCCTTTCGTGATGCATAACGTGTTGGTGATGCATTACTCTTTGACCCCGCCGACCAGCATGCCGCTGATGAAGTATTTCTGAAGAAACGGATAAACGAGCATGATGGGCAGCGTCGTGATGATCATCGTTGCCTGCTGAAGCGATTGCGTCGTGAACGCTTTTGAAATATAGACTCCGGCTTTGGAAGCGTTGGCCGCCCCCGTGCTGGTCAGCAGCTGATAGAGGTAGTACTGGATCGGATAGAGCGACTTGTCCGTGACGTACAACTTAGCCACGAAGAAATCATTCCATTGGTAAACGCCGTGAAACAATGCGATCGTAGCGAATACCGGAAGCGACAAAGGCATAACGATTTTGAAGAAAATCTGGAACACGCTCGCTCCGTCGATCTTCGCCGATTCTTCGATGGAATCCGGGAGCCCGCGGAAGAAATTCATCAGAATGATCATATCGTAGAAGCTGTACAGCACCGGAATGACGTACACCAGGAAATGGTTAGCCAGTCCAAGCGATTTGATGACCAAGAACGTCGGAATCAAACCGCCGTAGAAAAACATCGAAATGATGCCGAGACGGATGAACAGCTTGCGGCCGATCAAGTTCGACTTGCTCATCGCGTAAGCCGCCATCCCCGTAATGACCAGGTGGCCGGCGACGCCGACCAGCGTCTTCATCACCGTAACGCCGAGCGCCCGGTAAATCGTATGGTCCCTCAGGATCGTCTCGTAGTTGACGAGCGTGAATTTTCTCGGGTAGAGATATATGCCGCCCTTCATCGCGTCGTAGCCGTCATTGAGCGACAGCGCGATAACGTTGATGAGCGGGAATATGATGACCGCCACGAAGATGCACATGAAGATCACGTTGAAGATTTGGAACCATCTTTCTCCCCGTTCTAATGGCATAGGTCTAGCTCCTTTCTAGAAGATTGAACTGTCGTTAACCCGCTTGGTCAAGAAGTTGGCTCCGAGCAGCAGGATGACCGATACCACCGAAGAGAAGATGCCGACCGCGGTCGCGAACGAGAAGTCCCCTTGGGTCAGGCCCAGATGATACACGTACAGATCGATGACTTCGCTGCGGTGGATGTTGGAACCGTTTTGCAGCACCAAGGCTTGCTCCAGGTTCGAACCCAATACCGAGCCGACGCGAAGGACGAACATCAAGACGATAATGTGGCTGATTCCCGGCAGCGTAATGTACCGGATTTGCTTCAACTTCTTCGCGCCGTCGACGCGAGCGGCTTCGTACAGCGAAGGATCGATGCCCGCCATCGCGGCCAAGTACAGGATCGTGCCCCAGCCGACTTCTTTCCAGATGTCGGACAACGTCGCCACCCACCAGTAACCGTTCGGGTTCGTCAGGAACGGAATCGGATCGTTCGTCAGGTGCAGCGCCATCAGCAGGCTGTTCACCAGCCCCGACGAGCTCAGCCATGTAATGAACATGCCGCCCAAGATGACCCACGACAGAAAGTGAGGCAGATAAGAGACGGTTTGCGAAAATTTCTTGAACGGACCGGTCCGCAATTCATTGATCAGAATCGCCAGCACGATCTCGAGCGGGAAGCCGATGAGCAGTTTCAGCAAGCTGATCCCGATCGTATTGGTCAGTACATTATAGAAGTCGCTGTCGCCGAGGAACGCTTTAAAATTGTCGAGTCCGACGAATTCCGAGTTCCTGAAGCCGTCCAGCGGCGAGTAATCCTGAAAGGCGATGATCAAACCGAACATCGGAATGAACGAGAAGATGATCATCAGCAGAATCCCCGGCCAGACCATAGCCTGCAGCTGCCATTGCGCCTTCAACCTGTCTATGAATTTGAGGTTCATGCTAGTTCCTCCTCTCGTCTGTTCTTTAATACGTTATGGTGAATACGGGCTGCGCCGTGTCATTCACGTAGATTCGGAAAGCGCCGCGCTCGACTGTCCGCTGCAACTCAGCGTCAAGGTACTTCAGATCTTCCAAGGTCACGGACATCGTCACGCGGACGGAGCCGCGAGCCGGCACTTGAACGACTTGATAGGCTTTCATTTCGCGCATCGGGCGAACCGATCTCGATACCGCGTCTTCGATATAGAGAATCGCGATCTCCGAGTAGGCATAATCGCTCGGGTTATCGATGGTGTAGGATACGCTGACCGGTTGATCAGCCGTAATGTCAGTGCTCGATATCGCAAAATCCGAATACGTCGCACCTGCATACGTGAGTCCATGTCCAAACGGGAACAACGGCCCGATCTCGCAATCCTGGTACCGGCTGCTATAGCTCGATGCATTAGCCGGCCGGCCCGAACTGTACTCGTTGTAATAAATCGGCGTCTGCGCCGAATAACGTGGGAACGACATCGTCAGCTTGCCCGACGGGGTAGCTTGTCCGGTAAGGAGCGAAGCAACCGCGGCGCCCGCTCTTGTTCCCGGATACCAGCACCACAGCAGGGCCGGCATGTCGTCCGCGATGTCTTGCAGCGCGAGCGGCCGGCCGGAGAAGCATACGCATGCATATGGCTTTCCGGTCGCCTTGATGGCTTTAACCAACTGCCGCTGGCTCTCTTCGAGCTCGAGCTTGACGCTGCTGTGGCCTTCGCCGCTCAGTCCCCAATGCTCGCCGATCGCCGCGATGATATAATCGCTGCGCTTAAGCACGTCCGCCGGGCAATCCGCCAGCGTTTCGTAGACATCGACCGCGAGCGACGCATCGGCTTGCTTCAAGCCGTCCGCAAGCGTGACGACATCGTCGAAGCTGCCTTTGCAGGCCCAATTGCCGAGCAGTTCCTTCGTGCCGGCGAACGGCCCGACCAGAACAATATGTCGATGCTCCCCGCGCAGGGGTAGCAGGTCGTTGTCGTTCTTGAGCAGCACGCAGCTTCTGCGGGCTGCATCCTCGGCCGCTGCCAGGAAATCCGCATTCATCAGGATAGCCGGTTCCGCTTCTTCGTTCGTATACGGATTCTCGAACAAGCCAAGCTCGTTTTTCAACTGCAAAACCTTCATGACCGCAGCGTTGATATCTTCCAGCAAGGCAGGCTGCTGCGCGACAATCGTCTCGAAGTGCTCCAGATACAATGTCGACACCATCTCGATGTCGATGCCTGCGTTCATCGCAAGCTCGGCCGCTTCTCTGCCGTTCTCGGCCACGCGGTGCTTCTGCAATTCCGCCACCGCGCCCCAGTCCGAAATGACCAGCTCGTCGAAGCCGTAACGGTCTCTGAGCACGTCTTTCATCATGTGCTTGCTCGCAGTCACCGGCGTACCGTTGAACGTATTGAACGAGCTCATGACGAATTTCGGACGTTCCTTCAACGCAATCTCGTAAGGCTTGCCGTAGAAATCGAAAAACTCTCGCAAGGACATGTCGACGGTATTGTAGTCCTTGCCGCCGATCCCGGCGCCGTACGCCGCAAAATGCTTCAAGCACGCCGCGACGCCGGCCTCCGAAATCCGTCCCTCTTGAATCTTCTGATAGCCCTTGATCATCGCCCGCCCCAGGTTGCCGGACAAGAGATGATCCTCTCCGAACGACTCCATTACCCTGCCCCACCTCGGGTCGCGCACGAGATCGACCATCGGCGAGAAATTGACGTGGATCCCGGTCGCGCGCAGCTCCGAGGCGGTGACGGCCGCGACCGTCTCCAGAACCTCTTCGTCCCAGGTGCAGGACAGCCCGAGCGGAATCGGGAAAATCGTCTTGTACCCGTGGATCGCGTCATGCATGAACAGCAGCGGAATCTTCAGCCGGGAACGCTTCAGGTACTCGGATTGAATGAGATTGGTGAACTTGGCGCTGGAGGCGCCGATCACGCTTCCGATCGTGTACAGCGTCCCGTCTCCAAGCACATGGCTGGCGTACTCCGGGCCGGTCTCGACCATTTCGGAATCGACCTTGCCCACGTACAATTCGCCGGTAATTTGCGTCAGCTGGCCGAATTTCTCTTCCAGCGTCATCGTTTGCAGCAGCTCTAGCAGTTGGTTGTTATTCATGTTCAAGCCTCACGTTTCTATAATGAAAACCGAATCGGTTTCGTCAGATATGTCGGGCTAATTCGCGTTATTTCCATTCCAGCGCCGGCAAGATGTCCTTCTGCAGTCTGCACATCTCATCGATCATCGCGCATGCCTGATAGTACGTCGGCGCCTGCGGATCGAGCAGAATCGCTTGCAGCAGCTTGTTCTTGGATTGCTCCGCGAATGCTTCCAGCAGCAGCTTGTGGATCGTTCCTTGAATGTGGATCGTTCCGATTACGGCCGTCGGCAGTTCCACCGTCATCGGCTTCAAGACGATCCCTTGTCCGTTCGCGATCGCTTGCGTTTCGACGACCATGTCGTCCGGCAGGCCTTTGATCGCGCCTTTGTTCGGCAAGTTCACGGCATTGATGTGGATCTCGTCGTCGAAGAAGATCGCTTCGATGATCGGAATGGCATACTCGCAGCTCGGCTTCACGTTGTCTTTGTCGAACGTGTAGGCTTGCTCTACCCACGATTCCTGCGTTTGGACTTTGTCGAACAACCCTTTGTCCAAGCTTCCGCCGTTCGCGGCGTAGACGAAGTCAGGCGTTCTCGAACCCTCTTGCCACAGCTGCTCGCGCATCGGATCATAGCGGTATTGGAGCGACAGGCCGGCATAGAAGTCAGCCGCGTACGATACATATTCTCCGCAGTGATTCGTTCCGGGATACGGATAGTAACCGTAAATTTGGTACATCGTTCTGGACAGGGCAATGTGGTCGAATTGCGCCAGACGATTCGCTTTCTTCTCTTGCTCGCGGAAGCGCGGATACAGGTCCTCGCCCGTCTCCTTGTTCCACACCTTCGTGAAGAACCCGAAGTGGTTCAAGCCGCCGCCTTCGAAGCCGATTTCCTCTTCCTTCATCTCCAGGAATTCGCACAGCTGGTGAACGCCCATGTCGAGTCCGTGGCAGAGGCCCACGATCTTGATCGTCGTCAGTTTGGAAATCGCCTCAACGAGTTTCGCTTCCGGGTTCGTGTAGTTGATGAACCATGCATCCGGGCAAACCTTCTCCATCATGCGAGCGATTTCAAGCATCGGCCCAAGGTTGCGAAGCGTATGGAACATGGAGCCCGGTCCGCCGTTCTCGCCGTAGATTTGTCTGCTGCCGAACAAGCGAGGTACGTGGAAGTCCTGCGACCAATAGAAGTAGCGGTTCACTTCGATGGCTACGATGGCGAAATCCGCACCGGTCAGCGCCTGCTCCAGATCCGTCGTCGCCCAGATCGCTGCCGGGTGCGAGAAGGATTCGAACATTTCTTTCGCGTAACGGTGAGTCCGTTCAACGTTATCGGAGTCGATATCCATCAGCGCGACTTCAAGCTCTACTTGGGATTTCAAACGCGGCGAAAGTACGATATCCTGCAAGGCGCCAAGCGCGAAGGATACGCTGCCTGCTCCGATTAGTGCGATTTTCATCTTTTTCATGATTTGATCTCCTTTATACTGTTTTTCGCAGTGTGGTTTTTTGAGCTTGCTTCCGGGCCGAATATCCGGCTCCGATTACGCCGGCGTCGCCGCCGAATACGGGACTTACGATGCGAATGCCGTCTTTCAGGTTTTCCAGCACCTTGGTTCTGGCGTTCTCCAGCACTTTATCGATCAGCCACAGGTTGTTGTCGATGACCGAACCGCCTAGGACGAACACGTCGGGATCCATCGTCTGCATCAGCGATGCGATGGCCCTTGAGAAGTACTCCACCCAGAGCTCGATGACGAGAACCGCTTGCTCATCCTGCTGATGGTACCGCTCGAACAGCGTCAACGTCGTCGCGCCCGCGCCGTACAGCTTCTTGCTCTCTTCTTCCAAGGCTTTGCCGCTGCAAAGCGATTCCAGCGTCCCGCTATATAAGGAAGCGTGTTTGTTGTCCTTATCCGAAATAATCATGCTCCCGATTTCGCCGGCATAGCCGTGCGCGCCGTGAAGAACTTCGTTATGAATGATGATGCCGCTTCCGATACCCGTACTGACGGTAATGTATACCGAATGCCCGCTGCCTTTGGAGGCGCCTTGTTCCGATTCCAGGCATGCGATAACGTTTACATCATTCTCAAAATAAACGCTGTAGCCGGGGAAGAACGTCGTAATCGCGTTGGTCGGCACATTTTCCAAATAAGGAATGTTGACGGAATCCACGATGCTCGTCGTATCGTGCTTCCACGGTACGGGCATTGCGATCCCGATCTTGCCGGCTTCCCGCTTGGGATCCACGCTGTCGATCATGCGCCTGATTCCCGTAAACAGCTCTTCGGCGCTGCCGAAGCTGCCGGTCAAGGCCGTCTCTTTGCGAATAAGCTCGAGCTTATCGCTCACCAGGCCGACCCTGACATTCGTACCTCCAATATCCACGCCGATCACACAATCATTCATGCTTGCTGCTCCTTATTTCTTATTGCCGTCCATATGCTTCGCCGCTTCCGCATCCAGGAAGAAATCGATATGCTCGAAACCGAGCAGTTCCTGCGCAGGCAATTTCGCTTGCGGATTGCCGAAGATCTCGCGGACGATTTCCGCTTTGCGTTCGCCCGTAATCGCTACGATCACGCGCTTGCTGCGAATGACTTGCCCTAGGCCGAGCGTAATGCCCCGTTCCAGCTTCGCCGCTTCGTTAAAATATTTCTGGCCGACGACGCGCGTCGTTTCCGACAGCTCCACGACGCTGCTGGCATCCAGCACCGGGCAGCCCGGCTCGTTCAGGCCGATATGCCCGTTCATGCCCACGCCCATCAGGCTGAACGTAATCGGGTGCTGCTCGATATAACGGTCGATTCTTGCGCATTCTGCCTGCAGATCGTCCTGCGTTCCATCGAAGAACTCGATCAAAGCGCCGTCGAGCGGCACTTGCGAGAATAAGTCTTCGTTCAGCATCTGGTAGCAGCTGCCCTCGGAGCTGCGATCGATGCCGACCCACTCGTCGAGACTAACGATGCGCAGCGACTTGATTTTGCCTGCCGGATCGATCGCATCCGCGAATTTGCGATAGCTCTTCTGAGGGGTGCTTCCGGAGGCCAGACAGAACACCGGATGCTCCTCGTTCGCTAGGTCATGCTGCATTTCGTCTGCAATCGCTTGGGCCAGTTCGGCCTCGGTTTCGAATACTCGAATCATGCGTTTGCCACTTCCTTTCCGTTAGTCCGCTAGGACATGAATCATTTCCTGCTGAAGAATAAGGATGGCCGCGCCGATGGCCGTCGAGTGCGCGGAGTCGCTTACCGAGATTTTCGGTTCCCATTCGGTATATTGCGTCACGTACTCGCTCGTCCGCTTCAAGATGTTTTCCGGAAACAACGCTACCGTCTTCCCGCTGATCACGATGCGGTTGATATCCAAGATGCTGATCATATTGGTGATTACCAAAGCGAGATGACGGGAAACATAATCCGCACAAGCTTCGCGCGCCGTCTCCGAGGTCAAGTCGTAACTGCTGAGCAGCGTTTCGATGCCGAGCTTGCTTTCCAGCCAGCCGACCGAGGACGGCGTCTTCCGATAGTCCGGATCGAAGCACATATACTCCAGCTCGCCGGCGCTTGCGTTGAATCCGCGGTGCAGCTCTTTGTTCAAAATGATGCCGGCGCCGACCCCGTCGCCGACGGAGACATGAATGAGATCGTTGACGATTTCATCATCGTTCTCCAAGTTTCGGAACTCGGCCAGGATCGAGGCGTTAACGTCGTTCTCGAGCAGTACCGGCAGCTGTACGCGGCTGGTTAGATTCTCGATAATAGGTTCATAGAGGTAATCTTCCTCGAGACGATCCGTCGTATGAATGCGAATGGTCTTCTTCCGGCGGTTGATCGCGCCGTCCACGCCGATGCCGACGCCTAGAATAACGCCGCCGGCCTCTTCGGCCTTCTTCCTCATCCGCGCGATGATTTCGTCGAACACCGCGGCGAACTGCTCGCTGTAGAACGGAATCGGCGTTTCGACCGGATAGGAATCGATGATCTTGCCGTACAAATTAACGAGCAGCGCCGTCATTTGCTTGCCGATCGTCTGTATGCCGATCGTGACGTAGCTGTTTTCGTTAAAGCGGTAGACGGTTCGTTTCCGTCCGAGCCCGCCGGCGCCTTCGCGGCTTTCGCCCGTTGCCGTCAACAAGCCGATTTGCTCGAAGTAATTGACGATTTTACTGACAGTGACGAAGCTCATGGCCGTCTTCTCCGTAATTTCCACCTTGGCCAATTCCGGATGCTGCATCAAGATATCGAAGACGATCTTACGGTTCTCGTCTTTAATGTCGTTTGGCAGGAATGACTTCACCTTTTCGCCTCCTCAATTAATTAATGTTATTTCTTAATATCATTATTTAATTTTGTTAAATAATCGGACGAGGACGTTCGCGTTTCGTGTTGCGAGTTGATTACCCTTATTATATAGCGGCATTTTGATGTGTCAATGGGCAGTTCGACAAATTCCGCGCATGTAAAAAACGCCAACCTCGTATAAAGGTAAGCGCTTCAGACGTCAATCCGTTCGCAATCCTAGGGTTTCGGCAATAGGGCCGATTCTCGGAAAATAAATATTAATTTTGCAATAAGGCTTCGACCGGCCGCCATTGCAGCTTGTCCCGCATGCCGACGACCGGGCCGATGACGATGGCGGCCGGACTGCGAAGCTGCGCCGTCTCCGGCATCGACATAATCGTCTTCAGCGTGCCGACGACCACCCGCTGCTCCTCCCATGTGCCGTTCTGGATCAGCGCGATCGGCGTGGCCGGCGGCTTGCCGTTCCCGAGCAGCTGTTCCACGATTTCGGGCAGCTGCTGCAGCCCCATCAGAATGACGAGCGTTTCCGCGCCGGCCGCCCACGCCCAATCCACGCATGCGCCGTCTTTGTCCGCGCACTCGTGGCCCGTGATGACGGCGAACGAAGCCGCAAGCTGGCGCTGCGTGACCGGAATGCCGGCATACGCCGGCGCGGCGATGCAGGATGAAATGCCGGGGATGATTTCGAACGGAATGCCTCGCTCGGATAGATAAGCCGCCTCTTCGCCGCCGCGGCCGAACACGAACGGATCGCCGCCCTTCAGGCGGGTCACCGTGAGTCCGCGCTGCGCATGCGCGGCGATAAGCGCATTAATCTCGTCTTGCTTCATCGTATGATGACCGGAGGCTTTGCCGACGTAGAGCAGCTCCGCATCCTTGCGCGCTTCCTTCAGCAGCGCTTCGGATACGAGCCTGTCGTATATAATGACGTCCGCCCGGCGGATGCTCTCCAAGCCGCCCACGGTGATCAGCTTGGGGTCGCCCGGTCCCGCGCCCGTTAAGTAAACTTTTCCGCTGCGGCTCATGCCCGTTCCCTCCTTAAGCGACGTCTTCTTCGGATACGGCGAAAAACTTGCCGATCGCCACCACCATGCTGCCCATCCGTTCTTCCTCCGGGAACAGCACCCGTTCCACGCCTTCCTCATGCAGCGCCTCCGCCGACAGTTTGCCGACGGCTGCCGCGAGCACTCGGCCAGCGAACGCCTCCCTTACCGCTTCCAGCTTGCCGCGTTCGGCCGCCCAGCCCATGACGCAGCGGACCTGCGCCGTGCTCGTGAAGGCGACGGCATCCACCTCGCCGCCGACGATCTCATCGACCAGCCGGCCGACGTCGCCGTCCTCGGGAGGCAGATGACGGTACGGGAGCAGTTCTTCGCAGACGGCGCCCCGGGCTTCGAGCTCGCTAATGATGCGCGGGGCGGGATCGCCGTACAGCTGGAGCGCGACCCGCCGCCCGGCAAGGTCGCAATGCTCCATCGCGCGAAGCAGGCCGGCCGTCGTGCCGTCGTCGTCGCGCGCATCCGGCGCCAGGCCGAACCTGCGCAGCGCCGCCACTGTTTTGTAGCCGCGGGCCGCAATCCGCATTCGGCCGAGCGCGGCGAGGAACGCCATAAGAAGTCCGAGCCTTTCTGCCGATTCGAGCAGCGCTTCCGTGCCTGTGCCGGTCGTCAGCAGGAGCCAATCCGCCGGATGAGCGATCAATGCGCGCAGCTGTTCCTCGATCGTCGTTTCATCCAAGTAAACTTGACCCTGCACCGGGCGAGACACCGCCGTCCCGCCGAATTTGGCCACCAGTTTGCCGAAATCGTCCGCCTTGCGCGGTCCCGTTACCGCTATGACTTTCCCTTCCAGTCGCGCTGCCGTCATTGTCGCCGCCTCCTATCTTGATTCCGCTCTATTGAAGCCGTGATGATGCATCATGCTCACTTGCGCCTGCGCTCCCTAGGATACTTTCGCTTCCAAGCCGTCCTCCAGGAACAGAATCACTTCGCCGTCGCCGTCCACCTCGACCCGGTACGCATTCACGCAGCCTTGATCCGGCGCCTGCACGATCCCGTCATGCAGATCGATCTTCCAATCATGCAGGGGACAATACACATGATGGTCGCACACGATTCCTTCGGACAGCTTGCCGTGCTTATGCGGACACCGGTTCTCGATCGCCTTGACCGTGCCGTCGGACAGCTTGAACAGCGCCAGCTCCAGACTGCCCATCCGGAACACCCGGCCCGAACGCTCGGGAAATTCGGAAATATGACCTACAATCACTTTGCCCATCGCTCTTCCGCTCCTTTACGCTGCCGCCAGGGCGGCAGCGTTATCTCTATAGTCGTGGTATGCAATATTAACTGATTGCTTGCCTTGCCACTGCCCGCTAACCGCCTACGACCCTGCCGGCGATGTCAGCGTCTCGAACGCGCTGCGCAAACTGTCGCTCTCGATGATTTCCTTCCATGGGTCCTTCGTCAGCTCTAACGTTTTATCAATGCGCGCGTTCAGCGCATCGCGATCCTCCTGCTTCTCGAGCGCCCGCTTGATCGCGTCCAGCCCGACGCGCAGCGACCATTCGCTCGTGCGCTCCAGATAATTCGCCGTTTCGCGGTAGTACTGCAAGTAAGCGCCGGTCCAGCCGAGCACTTCTTCCTCCGTCTTGACCTTGGTCAGCAGATCCGCCGCGCGGACGCGGGTACCGCCGTTGCCGGCGACGTAGATCTCCCAGCCGCCGTCGATGGCGACGACGCCAAGATCCTTGATCGTCGCCTCCGCGCAGTTGCGCGGGCAGCCGGACACGGCCAGCTTCACTTTGTGCGGCGTGTTCAAGCGTTCGAATTTCTTCTCCAGATCGACGCCCATCTTAATGGCATCCTGGGTGCCGAAGCGGCAGAACGTGTTGCCGACGCAGGTTTTGACCGTGCGCAGCGACTTGCCGTACGCATAGCCGGATGGCATGTCGAGATCCTTCCACATGCCCGGCAGGTCTTCTTTCTTCACGCCGAGCAGGTCGATCCGCTGGCCGCCGGTGAATTTGACGAGCGGCACCCGGTACTTCTCCGCGACCGTGGCGATCTTCATCAGATCCTCCGGCGTCGTCACGCCGCCGTAGATGCGCGGTACGACGGAATACGTGCCGTCCTTCTGGATATTGGCGTGGTTGCGTTCGTTGACGAAGCGCGATTCCTGCTCATCCTCGTGCTCTTCCGGGAACGCCATGCCGAGGTAATAATTGAGCGCGGGGCGGCATTTGGAGCAGCCCTCCGGATGATGCCAATCCAGCACGTGCATGACTTCCTTCGTCGTCGTCAGCCGCATCTTCCGAATGGCGTCGACCACTTCGTCGCGGGACAGCGTCGTACAGCCGCAGATTCCTTCCTTCGCTTGGGCCACTTGATCGGCGCCGAGCGTCGCGGTCAGGATCGCTTCCACGAGCGGCTTGCAGCCGCCGCAGCCGCCGGATGCCTTCGTGCAGGCTTTCAGGTCGGCAACGCTGGCGCATCCCTTCTCGGTAATCGCATGGGCGAGATCATCCTTCGTCACGCCGTTGCAGCCGCAGACGATTTCGTCGCCGCTCATGGCCGTGACGAGATCCGCCGTGCTCGCACCGCCTTTGCCGCCCCCGCCGCTGCCGGCAGGGCCGAACAGGACCTCCCTCTCCGAACCGGTGTAATCCTTGCCGCTGCGGATGGCCGAGAACAGCTTGGAGCTGTCGCTCGTATCGCCGAACAGCACCGCGCCGACGACCTTGCCGTTCTCGAACACCACCTTCTTATAGACGCCGTCCAAATCATCCTGAACGCGGAGCGATTTCGTCCCCGGCTGTTCGGCGAAGCGGCCGGCCGAGAATACGTTCACGCCGGACACCTTGAGCTTCGTCGACAGCACCGACCCGTGGTAACCGCCGCTCTCCGCGCCGGCCAGCCTTTTGGCCAGAACCGCGCCTTGCTCGTACAGCGGCGCCACTAATCCATAAACCATGCCGCGGTGTTCCGCGCACTCGCCGACGGCGTGAATATTCGCAACGTTCGTTTGCATGAAGTCGTTCACCACGATGCCGCGGTTCACCTCGACGCCGCTGCTCTTGGCCAGCAGAACGTTCGGCCGAATGCCGACCGCCATGACGATCAGATCGGCGTCTTCGCGCGTGCCGTCTTTGAAAGCGATACCCGTCACGCGTTCCTCGCCCAAGATCGCATCCGATTGCTTTGCCAGCAGAAACTTCATGCCCTGACGTTCCAGCTCCGCTTGCAGCATGCGCGATGCCGTCTCGTCTAATTGCTTCTCCATTAAATAGCCATGTATATGGACGACGCTGACTTCCATGTTTAAGTTGATGAGGCCCCGCGCCGCTTCGAGACCGAGCAAGCCGCCGCCGATTACGACCGCCTTGCGGTAGCGCTTGGCGGTTTCGATCATCGTCTCGCAGTCTTTGATGTCGCGGAAGGCAATGACCCCCGCTTTGTCGGCGCCCGGCAGAGGCAGCATGAACGGCAGCGAACCCGTCGCGAATACCAGATCGTCGTACTGCAGCCTCTCTCCCGCGCTCGTAGTCACGGATCGCTGTGCGGTATCGACCGCGACCGCCTCTTGCCCCGCCAGCAGCCGGATGCCGTTATCCCGGTACCAGTGCCAGTCGTTCAAAATAATATCGTTCATGCTCGCGTCCCCCGCAAGAACGGACGACAGCATGATGCGGTTATAGTTCGGATGCGGCTCCGCGCCGATAATGGAAATCTCGTAGCCGCTCGGATTCAGCTTCAATAGTTGTTCGACGAAGGAAACGCCGGCCATGCCGTTTCCAATCATGACGAGCTTCTTTTTCATAACGAATCTCTCCTTCACGTATAAGTGTTACGAGTCTTGCCCGCGTCACCGCTTAATGGCGTGATCCCCCGGGAACATAAAAAGCCCATCCCCGCGTCAAATAAAACATAGACGCTTGAGATAGGCTCCATTGCCTGATCGCGAGGGCACGCCGTTGTGCCGCCCTAATCGAAGATCTTGACTCGATTATATTTCGTACTCAGATATATGTCAACATTCTTGACACGAAATGTACATTCGTTTAATAATACTACCAGAGGCTTCTTTTTAGTTCGTAATCCGTCCTAATCAATGTCACCTTCCGTTACACTCCACGAGCCTGATTCGGCCTATTCATTAAGCCCCATGCCCCATCCACCGAGGTGATAACCGTTTGAAATCCATTCTTCTGGTTGAGAAAGATTCACCCCCTATCGACGTGCAAAATCTGCAGCGTTGCTGCAAGACCCTGCAACGGGCGACAAGCGTGAACGACGTCCGGCGCAGCATCGGCACGACCGACGCGGTCGTGCTCCATGTGCCGCACCAAGAGCTGGGCGAATGGCAGTCCGCGATCGCAGGAATGCGTCGGCTGCCGACGTTGTGGCTGTGCCCGGACGGCGCGGCGCCCACAGACAGCGACTGGGGATTGGCGCTCGATGGCGTCCTATTCGGTTCGATGAACAGCCCTGAAATGAACGTCGCCCTTCAATGGGGACTCCGTAACTTCCAGCAGCGCAAGCGCTGGGCGGAGGAACGGGAGCAGCTGACGCAGCGGATCGAAGAACGCAAGTGGATCGATCAAGCGAAGGCCGTACTGTGCGAAATCAAAGGGATTACCGAAGCCGAGGCCTACGATTTTCTCCGCAAGCAAGCGATGAACGAACGCAAGCGGATCGGAGATGTTTCCGCCTCGATCGTGAAGGTGTACCAGCTCATTCACGGCTGAAATAACGACGCGGCATCGGAGCAGGTATGGCAATTGACAGCCGGATCGTACATTTTCATTATTTTGTGTGAGGTATATTGACATCACGTTTTCTGTCCCCCTATAATGCAAACTAAGATCACAAAGACGTGTATCCGATCGATCACTAGGCGCGCACACCGACGTGCTGCCGATGGCAACGAGGCCGCATTGCAGTTTCTCTAGACTGCGATGCGGCCTTTTCTGCGCGCTCGGCGCGATTGCAATGACAGAGAGACAGAGAGAGATGAGCACTTCCAACCTGGAGAGGAGTTTTGTATCATGATGGACCGCAAAAGTTTCTTGAAGAGCGGGCATGGCCCCTCGCTGCTAAGCGCATTCCTGTATTTCGATTTAAGCTTTATGGTTTGGTCGCTGCTTGGCCCGCTGGCCGTCGTCATTATGAGCGACTATCAAATGGATGCCGCGCAGAAAGCCAATCTCGTCGCCCTGCCCGTTCTCGGCGGATCGGTGCTGCGACTCGTGCTGGGCTATCTGACGGACGTCATCGGGCCGAAACGCACCGGGCAAATGGGTCTGATCTTGACGCTGGTGCCTCTAGTCTGGGGATGGAAATTCGTCGATTCGTTGAATGAGCTGTACATCGTCGCCTTGATGCTCGGCATCGCCGGCGCGTCCTTCGCCGCGGCGCTGCCGCTTGCCAGCCGCTGGTATCCGCCGAAGTATCAAGGTCTCGCCATGGGCATCGCTGGAGCAGGGAACAGCGGAACCGTGTTCTCGACGTTGTTCGCGAATCGGATCGCGCAGCATTTCGGCACTTGGCATGTCGTGTTCGGCCTTGCGATCATTCCGATCGCGCTCGTCTTCGTCCTCTTCACTTTGCTGGCCAAAGACAGTCCGAACCAGCCCGCGCCGCGCAAGCTCTCCGATTACGGCGCCGTGCTGCGCCAGCGCGATACGTGGATGTTCTGCATCTTCTACTGCGTGACGTTCGGCGGTTTCGTCGGCATGTCCAATTACTTGACCATCTTCTTCAACACCCAATACGGACTCAGCCCGGTGCGGGCGGCGGACTTCGCCACGCTCTGCGTTATCGCCGGCAGTTTCTTCCGTCCAGTGGGCGGCTGGCTGGCCGACCGGGTCGGCGGTCTCCGCATGCTGACCCTGCTCTACGGCATCGTCGCGATCATGATGGGCTGCATTTCGTCCCTTCCCTCGCTGCCGGTCATCTTGGTCCTCCTGTTCATCGGCATGATGGCGCTCGGCATGGGCAACGGCTCCGTGTTCCAGCTCGTTCCGCTCCGCTTCCAGAACGAGATCGGCATCGTCACGGGCATCGTCGGCGCCGCGGGCGGGCTTGGCGGCTACTTCCTGCCGAAGATCCTCGGCAACCTGAAGCTGTCCACCGGCTCTTACTCGTCGGGCTTCCTCATTCTGAGCGGCGTAGCGCTCGTCTGCATCACGCTGATTCTGCTCGTTCAAGGCGCTTGGAAGAAATCTTGGATCGGCAGCGGCGGCAAAGCCCGCGGCGACGCGAATGTGCAGGGCACGATTGCATCCTAACCGATGAGCTTTTAGCGGCACGAGGCTTGCGGCACGAGGCTTGCGGCACGCTGCCCGCTGCCTGTCTGTCTGCTGATTCATCGACTTCGGCAAAAACATAAAAGGCAAGGCCGTTGTGCAGCGACAACGGCCTTGCCTTTTATTGAGATGCTGACGAGTTCCGTCCGCCAGCCCCAGCCTCTCCTTCTCATTCGCTCTCAGATAAGCCTACTCGCTGCGGCGCGCAAACTGCTCGTATAGCTCGGGCGTATTCAGGTTGATGAAGGCCGACGCCTCATCCTCCTCGGATATGGCGACCCTTATGGTCCGCAGCGCGCCCAGCAGCGACATGACCCGCAGATCGCTTCGTTCCAGCCGCGGCTCCAGCTCCCCAAGCGCGCTCGCATGGTAGAGCGCATGGAAGGGCTGGTTCGGCGTTAAGACGGCTTGCGGCGTTGGATCGAGTAACGCCTCGGTGCCAGTAACGGCCTGCCGCAGCCGGTCGAACAGCGCCGCCGAAACCATCGGCATGTCGCATGCCATGACGAAGGCATACCCGCCTTCCGGCATCGCGGACAACGCCGCATGCAAACCGGCCAACGGGCCGCAGCCCGGGTAACGGTCAGCCGCAAAAGCAATCTCCCCCGTCAGCCCTTGATGCAGCCCCTGCAGCCGGTTGCCGTAATCCCGCCCCCTTTCTTCCGTGCCGCAAGCGACGACAATGCGCCGGATACCGAGCGCCAGCATCCCTTCCGCCAAATGACGAATAAGCGGTTTGCCCGCCACAGGCAGCAGCGCCTTGTCACTTCCCATGCGCGTGCTCAGCCCGCCTGCAAGAATAACGCCGGTCACTTCCTCCGCTCTCATAGCCACCCTCCTTTTATCGTTCGATACCTATTACTTACGCAGAGATTCAAGAGAAGACTTCCTTCCCGCAACTATTCATGGACAGTCCCTAGGAAGGACACAAAATAGGTTTTCGTTCTGTTGTCTGCGGAAGCCGGCTCGCTCGGCAGCTGCCCGCATTGGTAGGCAACGGAAACCTTCGTGCCGAACATCGTTCTCCGTGTTTGCTTGACGCCGCAATCGGGACAATCGAAGCCGCATCCATCCGCCGTGTCTTTCCATTCCAGCCGAAAATGCGCCGTCGTCCTGTCGGCCGCATAACTCCGGCCGACCCACGGACACCAGGCGCAAACCGCCGTAATCACTAGCAGCAATAGGGCTGCCAGCACGATAATTTTCCGGCCCTTGTCGCTTCGCATCCGCGCCCTCCTCCCTACACCGCTCCGCTTTCCTGTTTCTCCCAGTATAAATGGCGGTGAATGGATTGTGAAGAAGGCCCGGCCTGCGGCATGCCGAAGCTCGGGCTCGGCTTTGACGCGCGTCCGAGCTGTAACTATAATAATTACAGGAAGAGAACGACCAATTAGGGAAGGATAGTCCATATGGCCATCAGCAGTCGATTTTCGGTTGCCGTCCACGTCTTGTGCTTGCTCGATGTCACGCATCCGGCCCGCTTGACCTCGGAGCGGATCGCGGGCAGCGTCAACACCAATCCCGTCGTCATTCGGCGCATGATGGGGATGCTGAGCAAAGCAGGCCTCATCCGCACAACGGCCGGCGTTGCCGGTGCCGAGCTCACTCGCGATGCAGACCGAATCACGCTGCTCGACGTGTACCGCGCGGTAAGGCAGGAACAGCAGGAAGGCTTGTTCTCCCTGCATGAAGATACCAATCCGGCTTGCCGGGTAGGCCGGCATATTACGTCCGCGCTCGAAGATACGCTGGCTCATGCACAAACCGCGATGGAGGCAGAGCTTGCGAAAGCGACGGTCAAGCAGGTGGCGGGGACGATTTTACAACGGGAAGTATTAGAAGACTACGCTTGAAGCAGGAATGAACGCGAGAGCAACCAGGGAGGATGATTCAGATGTCATTGGAAGAGATCGTAAAAGGACGCCGTTCCATTCGCAAGCTGACCAACGAGCCGGAGGTGCCGCGGTCGCAGATCGAGGAAGTCATCAAGCTTGCCCTCCATGCGCCTTCAGCCTTCAATATGCAGAGCGGCCGGTTGGTCGTATTGACCGGCGCGCACCACGAGCAGCTGTGGGATATCGTCACGGAGACATTGCGCGCCCGTGTACCGGCCGAGAAATTCGGCGCGACGCAGGACCGCATGAACGGCTTCCGCGCCGGAGCCGGCACCGTGCTGTTCTTCGAGGACCAAGCCCTGGTCAAGACGACGCAGGAGAAATCGCCGCCGTCCTACCAGGCGCACTTCCACAATTGGTCGCAGCAAGGAAGCGCCATTCTGCAGTACGCCGTCTGGCTCGGCTTGACCGAACAGGGCCTTGCCGCATCGCTGCAGCACTATAACCCGATCATCGACGAGAAGGTCATGCGCGAGTGGGAAATTCCGGACGACTGGGCACTCGTTGCTCAGATGCCTTACGGGCGGCCGGCCGAGACGCCGGGCGAACGCACCTTCCTGCCTTATGCGGACGTCGTGAAGTGGCACTAAAGCAGATTTGGCGTAATGTTTCATAACATTAAAAGCTGATGAAACAAAAATACCCACTCTTTATATTGACTATCCCGAGTTAGGTGTTATGATTATGTTATAAAACCTAACAAAATTGTTCTCTAGGGTTCCGTTTATCGATTTGTTGCTGGCGGCAGATCGGCAAAGCCTGGACCGAGAGAGAGCGGCTGCGCGCGCGGCTACACGGAGGGATAAAAGCCCGGGAGATTAGAGCGATCTAATTTCCCGGGCTTTTTATTTTGAAAAGGAGGGGTGCAAGATGAATAAACGCAACCGGTACTTGCTCATTCCCGCGGCATTGCTCTCCATCGCAGCGATATCCGCTTGCGGAACGAACAGCTCCAAGGACGCGGACATCGCGCTGCGGGTCGCGTACAACCAATGGGTCGGAAGCGCCGGCCTGTTTATCGCCGACAGCAAGGGATACTTCAAAGACGCCGGCATCGACGTCAAGCTAATTGAATTCGCCAGCCCTACGGAAGCTACTCAAGCACTGCTTAGCGACAACGTGGACATCGCGCTGACGACGCTCGATACCGCGGTTATGGTCAAATCGAACGAAGCGTCGAAGAACCTCAAAGTATTCAGCCTCACCGATCTCTCCAGCGGCGCGGACGGTATCGTAGCCGACAAGGATATCAAGACCATTGCCGATTTGAAAGGCAAGACGGTCGCCGCGACGATCGGCGCCGTGAACCATTTTCTCCTTGATCACGCGCTCAAGCAAGCCGGCCTCTCCGAATCCGATGTGAAGCTGAGCAATGTCGCGCCTGAACAAACGGGCCCGCTGTTCATGTCCGGCAAGGTGGACGCCGCGGTAACCTGGGAGCCTTACCTCTCGCAATCGATGGCCAAAGGCGGTAACTTGCTATTCTCCACGAAGGAAGCGCCCGATTTGATTATCGACGGCATGGTCGCCTCCGAAAATCTCATCCAAGACCACGGTTCCGAGATCCGCAAGCTCGTCGACGCGATCGATAAAGGCACGCAATTCTACTATTCCGATACCGACGAAGCAGCGACGATCGTGGGCGAGAAGCTCGATGCGAGCAAAGATGACGTGAAATCCATGATGGACGGCGTCAAGCTCATCCCGCAAAGCGAGGTCAAGCTCAAAATGACCGACGGCCTGAGCAGCCTCGAGCAGCATGCCCAAGACTTCTCCTCCTTCTTCTTGGATAAGAAATTAATCAAGAACGACATCAAGGCCCCCGACCTCTTCGACAATTTTTTATACCAATAGCCTCTAATAACCCCTATTCTACCGAAACGGAGTGATTTCCAATGAAACAACCGATCGATACGATCGTGGGAAAAGCAGCGCTGTTGATTATCGATGTAACGAAGGGCTCCCTGCTTCCGCCCGATAAAACGCCGATCCCGATCTTTGACGCGCAAACCGCGGTGGATAACATCAAAGTCGTCCTCGAATCAGCCCGGCAGGCGCAGATTCCGATTATTTTCTTCCAGGAGCTGCACCGTCCGGAGATGGTGGACTTCGGCAGAGAGCTCGAAGGCGTCGAGGACGTGCACTGTCTTGAGGGCTCCGAGGACGTCGAATTTCTCGACGACTTGAAACCGATGAAAGGCGAGTTCACGATCGGCAAGCGCCGGTATAGCTGTTTCTTCTCGACGGACTTGAACATTCTGCTCAAAGGACTGAAGGTGGAAACGCTCATCATTGGCGGGTTTCTGACCGATGTCTGCGTTCATTACACGTCCGCCGATGCGCATCAGCACGATTATTACGTTCGCATTATGCATGACTGCGTACGCGGCTCGAGCCCCGAAGCGCATCAGGCTTCCTTGAACGCGATTAAGTATTTGCAGACGGCATCGGAAACGAATTCAGCGGAAATTATCGGATTGCTCGAGAAAATGACGGTAAAATCCTAGGGATATCTGAAAATGCTTGAAGCCGGACGGGCACCGTCCGGCTTTTTTTTGCTGTGCGCTCAAGATCGTCCCTCCGCAGGAAACCAAAATTTTCGCCGGCAGACAAGCGTCGACAGCTTGTTCCAATTTCCTATGCTATGCTTGTAAACGAGCTGTAAATGAGGGAGGATCCCGATGAACCGAACAAGCAAATCAGCGTTCGCCTGCATCGTCATTGCCGCGGCGATCTTAACCGCGCTGCCGGAGAAACGGAAGGCCGAAGAAGCCTTGCCGGCGCTGCGGGACACCGGATCGAAGGTCCCGGCGGCACAGTCATCCGCTGCGCGGACGGCGAACGATTCTTCAAGTAAGTCCTCGGAAACCGATGCTGTCGGCCGCGCGCCGATTACACATAAACAGCTTACTGTCAGCTTCGACGGCAAGCCGCTGGAACTGACGCTCGACGCCATGGAAACAAGCGGCGGCACATTACTCCTCGATAGCTACAGCAACGGCGTCTCCATCCATCCCTGGCCCGGCCATGCGACGAAGGTCATCGCGGAAGCCGGCATCAATTTGTATACGATCGACCTCGTAACGACGCGCATGGACAAGCTGTTGGAGGACGAGAACGGCATATACAAGCTTCAGGAGGTAGAGAAAGACACGCTTGAAGATTCGGCATCTCCCATATGGGGCGGAAGCGCGACCGTCAGTCCGGACGGCCGTACGCTGATCTATTATTCCAACCGCAACGCGGCGTACGACCGCAACTATGACGGCTTCCTGTGGCGCAAAAATCTCGATACGGGCGAGGAGTGCGCCCTCTTGCCGGGCGGCTATTCCGTCCTCGGCTGGGGCCTGAAGGACGAGCTGTTCATTCGCCGCTTCGACCGAATCACGGAAGTGGACACCTCCCGCGGCACGGAGACGGAAATCGCTCCTTCCTCCCTGATTGCCGCCGTCTCGTATCCCTATTTAATCAATCAAGAAGCTTTGGGCAAACTGACCATCACGTATTTGGTCACGGGAGAAACCGCTTCCTACAGCTATCCGGGGTTGAACGCCATTCGTCAAATCTATCCTTCCCCTTACGGCTCATGGGCCGTTCTGGTCAATCAGGTCCAAGCCGATGCTTCGGACGAAACCATCGATCTGATCAATCTGTACACGGGCGAAACCCGTCATATTTTCCAGGATACGAAGTCGGCCGCCTGTGTCAGGTGGACAGCGCCCGATGCTTTTATCGTCTATGAAGAGCCGAACCATGAAGCTGACGACGAGGGCCGTCTCGTTCAGCTGCAAGCCTTGCTGGATAAGCCCGCACTGCCCATGCATAACTAGCATGACGGGCATAACCGGAACGGCTGGCAATCGGCGAAAAAAAAGAGCCGCCCCCTATGGGACAGCCCCTTCATTCAAATACCGGATCAAGCTTTCGGATCAAACGAGCTCTTCAGCGACACGATGCGGTTGAACACGACGCGTTCCGCGTTCGTATGCTTCGGATCGACGTTGAAGTAACCATGGCGGAAGAACTGGAACTTATCCTGTCCTTTCGCGTCCTTCATGTTCGGCTCGACGAAGCCTTGCAGCGTCGTAAGCGAGTTCGGATTGATGCGGTCCAAGAACTCCTTGTCGTCCGTGCCTTCCTCGTCGATAAGCAGCGGCTCGAACAGGCGGAATTCCGCCGGAACGGCTTGCGAAGCCTCGACCCAGTGGATCGTGCCTTTGACCTTGCGGCCGGTAAAGCCGGAACCGCTCTTCGTCTCGACGTCATAGGTGCAGCGAAGCTCGACAACGTTGCCGTCCGCATCCTTGATCGCCTCTTCGCAGCGGATAAAATACGCGTTCTTCAGGCGAACTTCATTGCCCGGGAACAAACGGAAATATTTGCTCGGCGGATTCTCCATGAAGTCGTCCTGCTCGATATAGATTTCGCGCGAGAACGGAATTTGGCGGATGCCCATCTCTTCGTTCTCCGCATTGTTCTCGGCGTCCAGCATCTCCACTTGCCCTTCCGGGTAGTTGGTGATGACGACCTTCAGCGGCTGAAGCACGGCCATCGTGCGCGGCGCCTTCAGCTTCAAATCCTCGCGGATGAAGAATTCCAGCATCCGCTCGTCGACCACGCTGTACGCGCGGGCAACGCCGATTTCGCGGCAGAACGCGCGGAGCGCTTCCGCCGTGAAGCCTTTGCGGCGCAGACCGCTGATCGTCGGCATGCGCGGATCGTCCCAGCTTTCGACGACGCCTTTGTCGACCAGCATCTTCAGGTACCGTTTGCTCATGATCGTATTCGTGACGTTCAGGCGGGCGAATTCATATTGATGCGGCTTGGATTCCAGCTCGCATTCCTCGATCACCCAGTCATACAGCGGACGGTGATCTTCGAATTCCAGCGTACAGATCGAATGCGTGACGCCTTCGATCGCGTCGCCGATCGGATGCGCGTAATCGTACATCGGGTAGATGCACCAAGCGTCGCCGGTCCGGTGATGATGGGCATGCGCGATACGGTACAGCGCAGGGTCGCGCAGGTTGATGTTCGGCGATGCCATGTCGATCTTGGCGCGGAGGATGCGTTCGCCGTCCTTGAACTCGCCGGCCCGCATGCGAGCGAACAGGTCGAGGTTCTCGAGGGTGCTGCGGTCGCGGTAAGGGCTGTTCTGGCCGGGCTGCGTCAGCGAACCGCGCATCTCGCGCATTTGCTCGGCGGACAGGTCGCAGACGAATGCCTTGCCTTTCTTGATCAGCAGCACGGCGCGATCGTACATTTCTTCGAAATAATCGGAAGCGAAGCGCAGGTCGTCCCACTCGAAGCCGAGCCAGCGAACGTCCTCTTGAATCGCCTCCACGTACTCTGTATCTTCTTTTACGGGATTCGTGTCGTCAAAGCGCAAGTTGGTTCTGCCCTTGAATTCGTCGGCAAGCTCGAAGTTGAGGCAGATCGACTTGGCATGTCCGATGTGCAGGTAGCCGTTCGGCTCCGGCGGGAAACGGGTAACGACCTCGCTCACCTTGCCGGACTGCAGGTCGTCGCTCACGATGTTCTTGATAAAGTTAGAGGATGATGTCTTATTCTCCATAACGACCAACCTTTCCCAAACAAAATTTCTGTCCACATAAGAATCTATTCGATTCCGAGTCTATGGAATGAACAAATCCTTAGTGGCGATCAAACAAACCTCTACCCGCGGTCGCTCATCTTCGAATAGCTTCGATAGAGGTTTTCTCATCCTACTAGTATACAGAATTTTAGCCTTCTTTATAACCACATAAGAATGAATAAAGTTTGCAAGTCTATGGAAAGAAGAAATTCTTATCCTAATCGCCAAGCTGAATGGGCGGCGCCGATAACGATCTTGACTTTCGGTCTGCCGAATATATACTTAGGTTAGCTAAACAAACTAAAATAAAAGGAGCATCGCCTTCCATGCAAGACGACTATGACCACGTACACCCTCCGCCGGCCGCGCACGAGCTGATTCGTTCCTTGCGCCAGCTGCGCCAGCTGCCTTGGAACAGCCGCAATCCCATCGAGAACTGCACGCCGAGCGAAACGATGACGCTGTTCTGCATTCGCCGGGCAACCACCGACAACCCCGCCGGGGTCAAAGCCTCGGAGCTCGGCAGCATGCTGAACGTCGCTTCTCCGACGATCACGCAGAGCGTCAACCTGCTCGTCGCCAAGGGACTGCTCCAGCGAAGCGCGGATCCGAGCGACCGCCGGGCCGTCCGCATTACGCTGACGGAAGAAGGCGCGCGTCTCACCGGACTTGCGCAGGAGGCGATGCAGGCGCGCATGAAGGCGCTCGCCTCCCATCTCGGCTCGGAACGGGCGCATCTGCTCGTCGAGCTGCTGGACGAGGTCACTACGTTCTTCCAAAGCATGGACGGCGAACCGGATCCCCGAAGCGGCACTTGGTGCAGACCCGGATGGAATTCCCCCACTACTCCCAAAGAAGGTGAATAAGTCTTTATGTTGAAACTGTTGCGCATGTTGAAACCCTATCGCGTGCTCGTCTTTTTCGTCCTGTTGTTCGTGTTCCTCCAATCGTTGTCGGACCTCTATCTGCCGACGCTGCTATCCGATATCGTCGACAATGGCGTCGTCAAAGGCGACTATCCGTACATTTGGAAAATCGGCTCCTTCATGCTGCTGTTCGCGCTTGTCGGCGGAATCTGTTCCATCGGAGCAAGCTTCCTGTCGGCCAAGTCGGCCGGCGGTTTCGGCCGCGACCTGCGCAGCCGCGTATTTGCGCACGTCGAGAAATACTCCTTGCACGAATTCGATAAAATCGGCACCGCTTCGCTCATCACGCGGACGACCAACGACATCACGCAAGTCCAGCAAGTGCTGATGATGATGATGCGGGTCATGGTCGCGGCGCCGATGATGTGCTTCGGCGGGATTATTATGGCGCTCTACAAGGACGCCCACCTCTCGCTGATCATTATCGCGATCGTACCGATTCTCGCAATCGTCATCTTGACCATCGTCAGCCGCGGCGTTCCGCTCTTCAAAGTGATGCAGGTCAAGATCGATAAGCTGAACCTCGTTCTGCGCGAGAACCTGACGGGTATCCGCGTTATCCGTTCCTTCAATCGCACGAAGCATGAACAGGCGCGCTTCAACGACGCCAACCTGGACCTGACGAACACGGCCATCAAAGTCAACCGCATCATGGCTTCCTTGATGCCGATCATGATGCTCGTCTTGAACTTCGCCAGCTTGTTCATCATCTGGTTCGGCGGCCTGCGCATCGACAGCGGCAACATGGCGGTCGGCGACCTGATGGCCTTCATTCAATACGCATGGCAAATCATGTTCGCGCTGATCTTCGCCTCCATGATGTTCGTCATGATTCCGCGGGCATCGGCGTCCGCGGCGCGGATCAACGAGGTGCTGAACATGGTCCCGGACATCAACGATCCGGCGGACGGCAGCGCGAAGCGGGCTTCGGGACGCGGAGAGCTTACGTTCGACAACGTTTCGTTCCATTATCCGGGCGCCGAAATGCCCGCGCTCTCCAACATTTCGTTCACGGCCGGTCCCGGCGAAGTGACGGCCATCATCGGCGGCACGGGCTCCGGCAAATCGACGCTGATCAACCTGATCCCGCGCTTCTACGACGTTACGGACGGCAGCATCAAGATCGGCGGCGTGGACGTGCGCGAGATCACGCAGGAGAATCTGCGCGCGGGCATCGGCCTCGTGCCGCAGAAAGCCATGCTCTTCACGGGCACGATCGCGGAGAACATCCGTTTCGGCAAATCCGATGCGACGGACGAGGAAATCCGCCATGCCGCCGTCGTGGCGCAGGCGTTTGATTTCGTCTCCGAGATGAATGACGGCTTCGATTCCCCGATCGCGCAAGGCGGCACGAACGTCTCCGGCGGTCAGAAACAGCGCTTGTCGATCGCGCGCGCGCTCGTCCGCAAGCCGTCGATCTATCTGTTCGACGACAGCTTCTCGGCGCTCGACTTCAAGACCGACGCCAAGCTCCGCGCCGCGCTGCGCCGCGAAACGACCGAGGCAACCGTCCTCATCGTGGCGCAGCGGGTCAGCACCGTCATGGATGCCGATCGGATCATCGTCCTCGATGACGGCAAAGTATCCGCCATCGGCACGCACCGCGAGCTGCTGCAATCGTCTAGCGTCTACCACGAAATCGTGACGTCACAGCTGTCAGAGGAGGAAATCGCATGAGCGAGCAACAGAAAGGTCCCGCTGGCGGCGGACCAAGCGGAACTGGCGGCCCGCCAGGGCAGCGTCCGGGAGGCCCGCCACCAGGCGGTTTCGGCTTCGGTCCCGGCCGCGGCGGCCCCGGCGGCATGGGCATGCCCGTGCAGAAAGCGAAGAATTTCAAAGGTACGCTTCGCCGCTTAATCGGCTACCTGCGACCGCATCGATTTGCCCTGCTCATCGTGCTGTTAACGGCCGTACTCAGTACGTTATTCTCCATCGTCGGCCCGAAAATCATGGGCAAAGCAACGACGAAGCTGTTCGAAGGCATCATGGCCCGCATCAACGGCCAGGCCGACGCGAAGATCGATTTTCATTACATTTGGCAAATTCTCGCCGTGCTCGGCGTGCTCTACATCATCAGCGCCGCGTTCAGCTTCATCCAGCAATACGTGATGGCGAGCGTCGCGCAGAAAACCGTCTACGGCCTGCGCAAGGACGTGAACGAGAAGCTCGAGAAGCTGCCGCTCAAGTTCTTCGATTCCCGTACGCACGGGGAAATTCTGAGCCGCGCCGTCAACGACGTGGACAATATCAGCGGGACGCTGCAGCAAAGCTTAACGCAGTTCATTACGGCGTTCGTCACGCTCATCGGCGTTATCGTCATGATGCTGACGATCAGCTGGATTATGACGCTTATCACGATCGTGACGCTGCCGCTCAGCTTCATTGCGATCAAGATGATCGCGAAGCGTTCGCAGCTGTATTTTAAAGGCCAGCAGAAGGCGCTCGGCGAGCTGAACGGCCACGTCGAGGAAATGTACACGGGGCATAACATCGTGAAAGCGTTCGGACACGAGAAGAAATCCGTTGCCAAATTCAACGACGTGAACGAACAATTGTACGAATCCGGCTGGCGCGCGCAGTTCGTCTCCGGGATGATCATGCCGATCATGGGCTTCATCGGCAACATCGGCTACGTGCTCGTCAGCGTGGCAGGAGGCATCCTCGTCCTGCACGGCAGAATCAACATCGGCGATGTGCAGGCGTTCATCTCCTACTCGCGCCAATTCGCGATGCCGATTACGCAAACGGCGCAGATCGCCAACATTATTCAATCGACGATCGCGTCGGCGGAACGGATCTTCGAGCTGCTGGACGAGGAAGAGGAAGTGCCGGAAGCGGCAAATCCGGTCGCGCTCACGGCAAGCAGCAGCGGCATGAAGGTGCGCGGCGACGTCAGCTTCAACCATGTGAATTTCCGTTACAAGGAAGATACGCCGCTGATCGAGGATATGGACATCCATGTCCGCTCCGGTCAGATGATCGCCATCGTCGGACCGACCGGCGCCGGCAAAACGACGCTGATCAACCTGCTCATGCGGTTCTACGAGCTGAACGGCGGCAGCATTACGATCGACGGCGCGGCCATCACGGACTTGAAGCGCGGCGATCTGCGCAGCCTGTTCGGCATGGTGCTGCAGGATACGTGGCTGTTCAACGGGACGATCCGCGACAACATCGCCTACGGGCGAAACGGAGCGACGGAAGAGGAAGTCTTCGCGGCTGCCCGCGCGGCGTACGCGGATCATTTCATCCGGACGCTGCCTGAAGGCTACGATACGGTGCTGAACGAAGAAGCGTCCAACATCTCGCAAGGGCAGAAGCAATTGCTGACGATCGCCCGCGCCATCCTGGCGGATCCGGCGATCCTCATTCTCGACGAAGCGACGAGCAGCGTCGATACGCGGACCGAGATCCACATCCAGCGCGCCATGAGCGAGCTGATGGAAGGCCGCACGAGCTTCGTCATCGCGCACCGGCTGTCCACGATTCGCGACGCGGACCTCATCCTCGTCATGAACCACGGCACGGTCATCGAACAGGGCACGCACGAGGAACTGCTCGCGGCAGGCGGCTTCTATGCCGACCTGTACGAGAGCCAGTTTAGCCAGAAGCGAACGCTGGACGTTGGTTAGAGCCTGCGGGGCGGGCGGCCTGGCCGGCGGGCGTGGCCCCCGCGGGAGTTACGCCTAGCCGGCGGAGGCGCTAGCCGCAGGCAACGCATAGTCGGCGGGTGCTCGATATAAACAGCATATGAAAGCCCTCTTCCATCAAGCTCAGCTTGATCGGAAGAGGGCTTTTGTTATAACTATTGTAGTGTACTGGGTACACTTCTTGCGGCGGTTTCGCCGGATTTCGACACATGTAGTGTACTGGGTGCAACTCTTGCGGCGGTTCCGGCCGAATTTCGGCCCATGTAGTGTACGGGGTACACTTCTTGCGGCGGTTCCGGCCGAATTTCGGCCCATGTAGTGTACGGGGTACACTTCTTGCGGCGGTTCCGCCGGATTTCGACACATGTACTGTGCTGGGTACAACTCTTGCGGCGGTTCTGCCGGATTTCCACCCGGCCCGGCAATATGACCGGTCCCGCTTTACCGCAGCGCGGGAACGCCGGGCCTTCTGGCGAAACGGTCCGGCGCGAAGCTTGCCTCCGCTCCGGCTACCGGCGGCGCCTCGCCGCGCAGCAGGCAGCCGACCATCGCGGCGGTCGCCGGGCTTAGCAGGATGCCGTTGCGGTAATGGCCCGCGGCAAGCAGCACGTTGGGACTGCCCGGAACCGCGCCGATCAGCGGCCAGCCGTCGCGCGTCGCCGGCCGAAGCCCCGCCCAGCGCATGACGGGCGCCCGTCCGTCCAGAAACGGAAACACGCGCGGCGTCCAGCGCGTAAGCCGGTCGATGCCGCGCTCCGTGACGGAATTGTCATAACCGGCCGAATCTTCGGAGGCGCCGCAGATCAGCCGGCCATCCTGCTTTTGCACCCAATAGGCTTGGCTGGAGAACACCATATGGCGCACGTTCTCCGCCTCGCCGGGAGCGGCACCGCCAACCTCCGCCCCCGTCAGATCAAACGCGCAGATCTGCCCTCGGATCGGATGGACCGGAATCGGAAACCCGCACAGCTCCGCATAGGCGTTCGCCCACGCGCCGGCGCAAATGACAAGCGCATCGCCGCTAACCCGGCCATGCGCGCTCGTCTCCACGGCAGCTTCCACCGTACCGCTGCCCTCACCAACGCCAACACCGGCCAGCGGCACGATTTCTCCCGCGTGCTCGAGAATGCGCACCCCAAGCTTCCGGCATGCCGCCTCCAGCGCAGCCACGAGCTTCGGCGCATGCACATGCGACTCCGCAGGGCAATGCAGCGCCGCGGCGACGCCCGAATGCAGCCGGGGCTCCAACTCCCGCAGCCGCTCCGGACCGACCAGCTCCGCGGACGCGCCGAAGCGCTGCTGCCAAGCAAGCCGCGCCTGCAAAGGCTGCACATCCGCCTCGTGCATCGCCACCGTCAAGCTGCCGCTCGCAACAAGCTCCGCAGACAGGCCGGACACCTCTTCGACGGCTTGCACCCAGGACGGGTAGCGATGCAAGCTGTCCAGACACAACCGAAAAAAAGCATCCGGCTGTTCGCCGTTCTCCGTGAACGGAGCAAGCATGCCGGCCGCGGCGCCCGAAGCCTGGCCGCCGACTCTCCCCGGCTCGACGACGGTAACCGCATCGCCGGCGAGCGCGGCCTCGAACGCGCAGGACAGGCCCACAATGCCGCCGCCCAGGACAACGATATGCCGGCTCATGGCGTTTCGCTCTTCGCCCGCGCCAAGCCCGCCGCCGATGATTCGGCTACGCCCGCGTGCGGCGTCGAGACGCCTTCCTCCATGCTGCTGGCCGAGGCATAACGGCGTTTCGCGATACGGCCGGACAAATACGACAACCGGCCCGCCTCGACAGCAAGCCGCATGGCGTAAGCCATGCCAACGGGATCCTGCGCCTTGGCCACAGGCGTATTCGCCAGTATGCCGGAAGCGCCAAGCTCCATCGCCTGCACGATATCCGCGGCGGAGCCGATGCCCGCGTCCACGATGATCGGCACGCGGGCTTCTTCGACGATCAGCCCCAAGTTGTACGGGTTCAGCAGACCAAGCCCCGTGCCGATCGGCGCGCCGCCGGGCATAACGGCAGCCGCGCCGGCTTCCTCCAGCCTTTTGCATAGGATCGGATCATCCGACGTGTACGGAAGCACGACGAATCCTTCCTTCACCAGCCGCTCGGTCGCACGAAGCGTCTCGATCGGATCCGGCAGCAGCGTCCGCGGATTGGCGCTGATCTCCACCTTAATCCAATCGCTCAGCCCCGCCGCCCTGGCAAGCTTCGCAATCCGCACCGCTTCGTCGGCATTGCCGGCACCCGAAGTGTTCGGCAAGAACATATAGCTGTCTCCGTCCAAATGCTGCAAAATCGCATCGTCCTCGGTATAGTCCAAATTAATGCGCCGCACCGCGAACGTCACGACTTCCGCCGCCGATGCCGCCAGCGCCTGCCTGAATACCGACGGACTCGGAAACCGGCCCGTGCCTAGAAAGAACCGGGAGCGCAGCTTTTTCCCGCCGATTACCAACTCATCCCCGCTGCTATAGATTGACTCATCGAACAATGTCACGTTATTAGCCTCCTCCGACAAAATGGACCAACTCCAGCACGGCGCCGTCCGCAAGCCCTGCAGCCGCCCACGACTCGCGGGCGATAATCTCGCCGTTCAGCTCGACGACCAGGCTCTTGCCGACCAGGCCGAGCGCTTCAATCAATTCGCTCACGGTCCGGGCGGATGTTTCCTCGCGGCGTCCGTTGACAGTGACGGCGAACGTCCCCGACCGACCGTCGGCGCTGTCTCCTTCATGTCCAGCCGACAAGTCCTCGCTCCCGAGCCCGCCAACTACAGCCGTTTCCGCCTGCGCCCGTCCGCGTCCGCTCTCGCCATCCGCTCCCTTAGCCGCAGCCGCGAAGGCATCCAATCGCACACGGAATGCACGGCATGTTTTCGCGGGATCTTCGCTGCCAACGATGGCGGATACCGCGCAAATGCGCGTCGCTCCCGCCGCAAGCACCTCATCCACGTTGCCCAGCGTAATGCCGCCGATGGCGACCCACGGTATCGATACCTGCGCCGCAGCTTCACGCACATACGAGGTCGTGACCGCGGTTCTCCCAGGCTTCGTGCCCGTCGGGTAAACGGGACCGACGCCGATGTAATCCGCGCCTCCCCGTTCAGCCGCAAGCGCCTGCTCCAAGCTGTGCGTAGAGATGCCGATGATCGCGTCCGGCCCGAGAATCCGCCTCGCTTCCGCAAGCGGAAGATCGTCTTGGCCAAAATGCGCGCCGTCCGCGCCTACGGCAAGCGCAATATCGATATGGTCGTTAATAATGAGCGGCACCCCGTAACGGGCCGTCAACGCGCGAAGAGCCCTCGCATCCGCCAAAAGCTCTTCTTTCGAAGCATCCTTCTTCCGCAGCTGCACGATATCCGCGCCTCCGAGAATCGCCTGCTCCATCACCTCGAGCATATCTCGCTCAGGGTGGTAATTCGCTGCCGTTATGGCATACAGCTTGAAGTCCCGCCAGTTTTTCCCCATGATTCAACGCTCCCTCGTTCCGTTCAACTTTACAGGCGAGCGCCGAGCCGCCCGCCGCTTACGAATAATCGAACAGCTGCCCCATGCATGCCGCAGAAACTCCGGGGCCGCACGAAATGAGACGAACGCTAGATTCCAACCGCCGCCCAGCCGAAGCGCGATCCGCTAAGATTCATAGAAAAAAGTCCTAGAAATCAAAAAAACCGCTCCGGCGAGGGAGCGGTGAAATGTCGCGGTCGGCTGCCCGCGGCTGCGCGGCACCCTCTCGGGTGTCTCGGCGGCGGGCGGAGTTTGCGGCATGCCGGGCGGGTAAACGCCGTCGACGATGCCGTGCAAGCTCGGGTCGCACGTACATTCCCACTTTCCTACGCTGGCATGACCCAGATCAGGTTCGAAGGGACCAAGGCATTCGCCTTATCTCAGCCCGTGCGGGCGCCCCTAGTGGATTTCATGGTTAGACTATACCCCCGAAAGGCAACCGCTGTCAACGAGACTTACAGAATCCAGGCTTACAAAATCGCAAGAAAACAAAGATTGACAGAGGGAAATATCTCCATATATACTTACTTTATATAATAAAGTTTATTACTTAATGTAACTAAATAAACGGAGGTTTTCCAACATGTCCACGTCCAAATGGCTCGTCGATGCCACGCACAGCAGCGTAGATTTTACGATCAAACACATGATGATTGCGAAAGTCAAAGGCACGTTCCATGAATTCAGCGCTGAAATCGAAGCGGATCCTACCGATCTGACGACGGCCAACATCCAATTCAACATCGTGCTCGCCAGCATCGATACACGCAACGCCGACCGCGACAACCACCTCCGCACGGGCGATTTCTTCGATATCGAGAAATACCCGACGCTGACGTTCCAATCGACGTCCATCAGCAAAACGGGCGACGGCGAGTACGATGTCGTCGGCAACTTGAACCTTCACGGCCTGACGCGTTCCGAAACGTTCCATGTCAGCTACGAAGGCACGGGCAAAGACCCATGGGGCAACGAGAAAGTCGGCTTCAGCGGCAAAGGCTCCTTCCGCCGCAGCGACTTCGGCCTGACGTACAATGCCGTCCTCGAAACAGGCGGCGTTCTGATCGGCGACGAAGTGAAGTTCACGATCGAGATCGAAGCCGGCAAAGCGAACTAATCGTTATGCATACAGGAGGTCCCCGTAATTGGCAATTTCATTGCCATTTATCGGGGGCCTTTTTTTGTTGGGTCGATTGGCTCGGGGAGGTTAAGCCGGATGGGACGAGGTCCGGGGCCGGCTCGGCGCGAGACAGCCGCTTGTTTAGGCATGTTGCCCTGCCTTTTACCATAAACTGGTGAAGATACAGCCCTGCGCATGCCGCCCTTCTGCGGCCGGCGCGGAACGGCGGGAGTGAGGCGTGACTGATGGACACGGTCGTTGTATTCCCCCACTGCGCGTGGGAGACGTTTCCTTACGGAAGCTTGATCGAAAGGCTTGGGCGGGGCCGGTCCGTCCTCTTCGTCGCGAGCGCGGAAGCCATGGCCGGCGCGCCGCGGCAGTACGGCACGATTACGCTCGAAGCGCTGAACGGCCTCCCGTGGGAACGGGCGGTGGCCATCGTGACGCATCCAAGCTGGGTGTATGAAATCGCCGGACGGAAGCCGGCTGCGCTGCTTGTGCTCCTTCCGGCCGAGCTCGAGAACGGCGAGCGGGATTATTTGGACTGCCGCGATGAATTATGCGCGTTAGCGACGGCCGTCGTGACATCCTCGGAGCCCTTTTACTTCGAGCAGTGGTTCAGGCGGGGCCGGGTTTTTCTCCAGGACGGCCTGGACACGGCCTCCGATTTGCTCGCCGACGCAGCAGCCGCCGATGCCGCCGCGGGCAAGCAGGTGGATGCGCTGGCAGCGCTCCAGCTTCGGCGGCGCGTGGATTTCAGGGAGGAGCAGTTGAAAGCGCTGCGTCCTTCCGCGATGCAGTTTTTCTTTCAAGCGGTCTACTACTATCTGTTGGGAGAAGGCGAGAATGCCGAACGATGGGCATTGGACGCCTTTCACCTCGCCATCCTAGGCGCCGAAGAGGCCCCGGTGGCGACCTATTATCGGTTTCTCTCCGCGATTCGTCTGCTCCAGGGACGCGCGGACGACGCGATCGCAACGTATGGAATCGCCGCGGTGACCGAGGAAGAACGCGCAGCCTGCAAGGAGATGGCCGTCCTGCAGGCTGCCGGCGAATCGCAGCTGGCGGCAGCGTTGTTGTACCGCGCGAATGATGATTTCCGGCAAGCCGCGGCGCTATTGAACCGCGTGCTGGAGCGGTATTCCGCGCCTCAGGACGCAGAGCCCTCCGCGACAAGTCCCGTGCTTGATACGGCAGGCGCGCTCCGGGAGCGTGCCCGTTCCCTCCTGCTGGACGTACAGGAACGGAGCGGCCGGCCGGGAGCCGTGCTCGCCCTGCTCCCTTCGCCGCGTAACGTGAAGGAGCGGCTGCGGCGGAATTTGCTGGAGGGGCGCGCTTTTGCGCTTGAAGGCAGGCTGCATGATGCCGTATGCGCGCTGCTGCAAGCAGCCATGACCGGCTTGGAGCCGCTGCATGCGATCGCCGGCATCGCATCTGCCCGCGCGAAAGCCAAAAAACTGGAAGAGGGGGAATTGACGTGAGCGAAGCGCCGCTGCTGCGCAAGTCCGCCGGCAACAAGCTGACCGCGATGCTGCAGGTGCGCAATGAAGCAGGCCGCTATTTGGAGGCCGCGCTTGCCGAATTATCCGGCTTCGTCGATGAAATCGTCATCGTGGACGATGCCAGCGAGGATGCGACGGCGGACATTTGCCGCTCCTTCCCGAAAGTCGTCCGGCTCGTTCAGCTGCCGACGCCGCTGTTCGGCCAAGAAGGCCGGCTCCGTCAGCTGCTCTGGCAGACGGCCGTCCAAACGGAGCCCGACTGGCTGCTGTCGATCGACGCGGACGAATTTTTCGAACGGAAAGCGAAGACGCAAATCCGCGCGTTGATTAACCAAGACCGCTACGACTGGGTTTCTTTTCGCATGTACGACTTCTGGGGCTCGCTCGCTTACTATCGGGAAGACGAACTATGGCAGCTGCATAAGCGCCACACGATGATGCTTGTCCGCTACCTCCCCCTCTACTCGTATGTCTACCCGGATTGGAATCATCATGTACCCCGCTTGCCGCTTACCTGTTCTGCCTTGCCCGGCTTCCAGTCCGAGCTGCGGGTGAAGCATTACGGCTGGGCTGGCGGCGAAACGGAACGGCGAGCCAAATACGAGCGGTACAAAACGATCGATCCGGACGGGAAATGGGGCAGTCTGGCCCAATACGAATCGATTTTGGACCCCAGCCCCGCGCTCGTTCGCTGGCAAGAGGACGAGGAGGCAGGCAAACCTTGAGAACGGTGACGATTTTGACGCACAGCTATTTGAACGGCTACACGGAGGGAGAAGGCTTCACGCGACCGTTCGGCGGGGGACTGGAACGCTACATGCATGATCTCTGCGCGGTCATTCGGGACAAAGGCTGGCAGCCCGTCATCCGCCAGCTCTCCTATTACAAGAGCTTCGATACCGTCTACGAAGGCACGATCGTACGCGGTTATCCTTATGAGCTGAACGACATCGCTGGCGCTTTTGATCGGATGGCCGCGGACGCGGAGGGGCTGATCATCTATGCAAGCTGCATCTGGCACCCGATCGCCTACAAGCCCGGCAGCATCGGGATTTGCCATGGAATCAACTGGGATTGGCCGGATTTTGGCGACAAGGTGAAAAGCGGCGTCGCATACATGATTCAACTCGCCGTGGACGGACTCGACCGGCTGGTGTCGGTGGATTCGCATTTCCAGACGTACTGCCGCTCGGTCTGTACGTTCGACGATCCGGCGAAGCTCGTGCTGCTGCCGAACGCGGTGGACACGGATTGGTTTGCAGCGGAGTACGCGGAAACGGGACTTGGTGCAGGGAATAGCGCGAGGGGGTCCGAGGTAGAAGGCGCATTAAATGCAGGCGTGGATGCAGATGTAGGTGCGGGTGCGGGTGCGGGTGCGGGTGCGGGTGCGGGTGCGGGTGCGGGTGCGGGTGCGGGTGCGGGTGCGGGTGCGGGTGCGGGTGCGGGTGCGGGTATAAGTGCTGAAGCCGATGTTGCGGAACACGGCGCTTTGCGGCTGTTGTTTCCTAGACGTCTCAGCTATGAGCGCGGCATTGTGCCGATGATGCTTCTGACGGACCGGCTGCTGGCGGAGTTCCCTGCGCTGACGGTGGAATTCGCGGGTGAGCTGGTCGAACGAACGCCGGTGGCCGTCGCTTTTCAGCTGTGGCTCGACACGCAAACGGAGCAGGCCCGCAAGCGGATCCTGCACAACACGTATTCGTTCGAAACGATACGCGAGGCTTACCGGGCAGCCGATGTCGTCATCATCCCCACCGTCTATTCGGAGGGCACCTCCCTCTCCTGCCTGGAAGCCATGAGCTGCGGAAAAGCGGTCGTCGCCACGAATGTCGGCGGCTTAAACGACCTCATCACGGACGGTTATAACGGCCGGCTCGCCGCGCCGACCGTGAATGCGCTCCACGCCGCCGTCAAAGAGCTGCTGGCAGACGCCGGCCTTCGGGAAAAGTACGGCGCGGATGCCGCGAGGACGGCGGCTGCTTTCGATCTCAAACGGTGGAAGCAGCGCTGGGGGGAGCTGCTGGAGGAGCAGTTCGCGCGGAACGGGAGCTGATGGCGGGCCTGCTGCAGTCCATGGCAGGCGTGAATGGCTTACCTGACGGGCTGCATGCTGCCGCTTCACGGCTCGGACCGCCAAGAAAATAGCGCCTGGCTGCTCCGCGGCTTATACAGGCGGGAAGACGGCCGTGCCGAGGATGAGCGGCAGGGCCTCTTCGCTGTACAGCGCGGGCAGGTTTCCGCCCGCGCACGGGGTGCCCGCGGCGCGCGCCAGAGCCGCGCCTGCGGCGGCGAGCCCTGCGGAGGCGGCGCGCCGCTGCCATGGGCGCGCGCCCTCCGCTCGGGCGGCGGCGAGGTCCTCCGCCGCTGCCCGCCATTCGCCGCCGGCGGCCGCGGCCCAGCCGGCCGCCAGGCGGTGCGGCGCAGCCGCGGCCGGGGCAGGCCGGCCCCGCCCGCGGCAAGCGCGGCGCGCAGCGCCGCGAGCTGCGCAGGCGGCGCGGTGCGGAGCAGCGCCGCGAGCAGCAGCGGCGGCACGGCGCGGAGGGCCGCCCGCGCCGACGCCGGTGCCGCCGGGGCCGCGGCCGCATGGAGACGCAGCCATGCGGGCACGGCCCCGAGGCGAAGCAGCGCCAGGGCGATGGCGCTGCCGGCCGCGTCCGGCGGCATCGCTTGCGCGGCTCCCTCGCATGCCGCCAGCGCTGCCCGGGCAGCGGCCGCGTACTCGCTGCCCACTCGCCGCTCCTGCATGAAATGCGCGCGCTCCGCATCTCCTTCGCCCAGCGCCAAGGCAAAACCATACACCGCAAGCCTTGCCGCATCAGCGTCGCCAGCCTCGCATGCGGCATCCCAAACCTGTCGTCCGCGCTGCGCTTCACCGCGTTGGACAAGCCACAATCCTTCCGCCAGCGCACCCGGCGAACGGCCGCCCGCGCCGCCGACTGCGAGCGCCCACACCGCGGCAGCCTCGTCCGGCTGCCGCAAATCGCACAGCCATTCCAGCAGCTGGCCTTCGAGCCAAGGGAATGGCGGGGCACTTGCAGCGGCAGAGCTTCTTGCAGCCTCCAGCCACAACGGCCGCAGCGATGCATCCAGCTGCCCCAGCAGCAGCAGCCGCTGCCAGCTTGGCGCATGATCAAACCGCTGCGCAATGGCCGCGCCGTACGTCTCCGCGGCTTCGCGATAACGATACAGCCGTTCCAGGGCCGCTCCGGCCAGACCGAGCGCGCGATACGTTCCCGCGCCGGCCGCCGTGGAATAACAGGCCGGCGCCGGACCCGCCGACATCGCCGCCTCCGCGCTCCACAGCGCGGGCAATGGCGCGTCAAGCGCGAGCAGCACCTCGCACCGCGCTTCGTGCACGTCCGCAAAATCCGCATAACGCCGCGCCGCCATAGCCGCATAGCGCTCCGCATCCGGCAAGCGCCCGACCGCGCGGCAGGCGTGGATGATTTTCAGCGCCAGATCCGAGCCGTAGCCGGGATCCCGTTCCAACTGCGCGAGCGGCTCGAGCCAGCTGAGCGCAGAGCTGTATTCGCCGGATGCGAACAGCTCCGCCCCCGCCGCATACCGCAGTGCCGGATCTTCCGGGGAAACGGCCAGCGCCCGTTCCAGCAGCCGCCGGTTGCGCGCGAACTTGTCCCGCTCCGCGATGACCTCGTCGCGATACCCCTCATGCCGAATTTCCAAGCCCTCCGCATAGCCGATTGCCGCATCTCCAAATGCTTCGCAAACGGCGGTCGCCGTCTCTTCATGCACGAGGCCGCGAAACCGAATCCGCGTATCTCGTCGGAACAACCGGCACACGGCATCCGTCACCGTATCCCCGTTCGCCCCGCTTCCGACGCGGCTGTTCACCTTGACGAAATAGCCCCATTTTGAGGCATCGCCGAGCAGCGCCCGCCACGCGTCGGCATCTCCGACCGCCAGCCGTTCGTCGGCATCCAGCACGAGAATCCAGGGCTGCGCGGCTGCCGCGAGCGAGCCGTTCCGCGCCTCGGCAAAATCGTCCTTCCACGCCGCATGAATAACCCTCGCCCCGAAAGCCTCCGCGATCACCGCCGTATCATCGGTCGACCCCGTATCGACGACGATGATCTCCATGACAAAAGGAACCGCGCTGCGCAGGCAATCCGCCAGAAAACGGCTTTCGTTCCGCACGATCATGCACAGCGACACCGGAAGCGGTCCTCCTTCGGATCCGCCGCCATCGCCGCTGCTGTCATTGCTGTTTTCATTGCTGTTTTCATGGTCATTGCCGCCAAAACCGTTCGTCTCTTCCGGTTCGGTCCCCATCGCCTGCCCTCACCCCCTGCCGGAAGACGGCAGCGTCAATCGCAAGCTTTGCACCGCCTGCGCATGCCCGGCCATCTGCTGTACGGCCGCCAATTGCCGGTCGGCCAGCGCAACAAGCGCCTTTACGCCGGCCCGCACGCCGTCGCGCGCCGCCGTATTTACCGCCGCATCCCCGGCAGGCCGTCCGTCCAGCAGCGCTCCGACGACGCTTCGAATGCGCTGCGCCGCAAGCGCCGAGCCATCCCCGCCGCCCGCAAGCAGCGACGGCAGCCACTCCCAAGCTGCAGGCGGATAAAGCGAATCCTCCCCGGCGTCCAGCCACGACCGCGCTTGGTTCAGGGCAGCCATACGGAATTTCGCCGTTCCCGGTGCCGGAGCAGCCGCTACGGCTTCGCGGCCGGATTCCGGCGACACTCCTGCCGGCTGCAGCCCTTCCGCAAGCTCGGCGGCTGCTTCCTCAGAAGGCTGCATGCCCCTCTCTGTGCCGGACGAAAGGTTCACGTCTTGTGCTTGCTGGCCTTCTATTTTCGCAACTGCGGACGCGTCGCCTCCGGCTTCCCTGTCCCCCGGCAGTCCCGCGGCCAAGCGCGCGCCTGCGCCCGCAAGGTCCAGCCAAAGCTGCAAAATCGCTCGCTCCCCGCCTCCCGCTCGCTCCATCCATTTCTCCAGCCACATCATCAACGCTTCGTGACAGCCGCAGTCCAGCATGATGGCGGCGAGCTTCTCGACGGCCTGAGGCGACTCCAGCGCAAACCGCGACCAAGCGAATTCGGCCAGCCGCTCCGGCGCCGCGGTGACTTTCATCATCCGGCAGAGCCGATAAAGCGGCGCAAGCAGGCTGCCCTTGAAACGCACGGATTCGGCGTACCAATGCGCTGCCGTCTCGGGATCCAGCTCCGCCTCATGCATCATGCCAAGCCAATAAGCCGACTGGTAGGTGCCCATGCCGTCTTCCGTGTGATAGAGGGCGGGCGCTTTTCCGATTGCCATCGCGGCGGCAAATGCTTCGGCGGCCTGCCTTTTCCTGCCCAGCGCGGCGAGGCTCACGCCTTTGGCATGCCACAAATCCGGATATTCCCCGTACCACCCCAGCCCTTCCTCCGCGGCCTGCAGCGCTTCCTCCCATCTGCGCAGCACCTGCAAGCAGCTCGTTTCATGCTTCACTATGAGATGCGCATAGCTGAGCGAAGCGTAATCGATGCCGTCCCGGGCCCTCCGAAATGCCCGCAGCGCTTCCTCCACCTCGCCCGCGCGAAAATACTCGACACCCAGGTTATACCAGTTGAACCGATTGTCCGGCTCCTCCTGAATCGCCTGTTCAAGCAGCGTGCGGTTGCGCCGCACTTTATCCTTAGCCGCCACGACCTCGCGCCGGTAGCCGTAATGATGGATGATCACGTCACTGAGATGAAAACGCGCCTGCGGCGTATGCCGCATAATGGGCACCGCGATCTGCTCGTGAATTCTGCCTTCGAACCGATATCTCCGGTCGTTGCGGAACATTCGCAGCACGGGATTGATCGTCGCCCCGTCGCCGCCGTCCCCGGAATAGTTCCACACGTTCAGGAAGAAACCCGTGATCTCCCGGTGAAGCGCCAGCTCCCGCAGCTGCTCCCGCGTTCCGGCATCGAGCTCTTCGTCGGCATCGAGGAAGAGGATCCACTCCCCCTCCGCGTGCGCCAGCCCGATGTTGCGCGCCCCGGCAAAATCCCCCGTCCACGCGCTGCGCACGACCGACGCGCCGGATTTTCGTGCCATATCCACTGTACCGTCCGTCGAACCCGTATCGACGATGACGATCTGGTCCACGATGCCTTTGACGCTTTGGAGGCAGCGCGGCAGGTCGCGTTCTTCGTTCTTAACGATCATGCAGAGCGTAATCAGCTTCGGCTGCTTCGCCAACGTTCATGCGCCTCCTTTGCGCGGCGGTCCATGGCGTCCGCCAGCCCATCGCTTCCGTTTGCAGCATCGCCAGCTGCAGCTGCTCGATATCCGCAAGCGGCCAGCCGCCGCCGTATGCCGCCGATGCGTGCTCCACCCAAGGCAGCAGCGCCTCCCGGGCCAGCGTCAGCGAGCAAAAGGCTGCGCCTAACCGGGCGCGCGCCTGCATCGCCTCGTCCTCGCTGTCGATTGCGGCCTCGAACATGGCCAGCGCCTCGCTGTACAGTCCTTTTAAGAGCAGCAGCTCGCCGAACGCAAAGCTTTCCTCCGCAAGAAGCGGCCGTTGCTCCATCGCCTGCAGCAGCCTCGCCGCTGCCGCTTGAGCATAACCATGGCGGTAGAGCGACAACGCGAATTGTTCCTCTAACGCTGGAGCAGCCTGCCGCAGCCTGACTGCAAGCGCCAGCAGCCCAAGCTCCAGCGCGCGCTCGACCAGCATGCCGACAAAGGAGACCCAGCCCGGAAGCGACGAGTCCACGCCCGAGGTACGGATCGGCCGAACCGCTAAGTAAGGCGCGGCGTATCGCTCGACGGCAGCGAACAGTACCGACAGTTCCTCGGACGCGGCGGATATTGCTTCGCGCAGTTCGCCGCCCAGCGGCACGCCCGCTTCCCAGCTATACAACGCGGCATCCAGGCACAAGCCGGCTGCCTGCGCAGGATCCAACGTCGGCGCCGACGCTGATTCTTCTGGCGACGCGTTGAGCTTCTTCGTGTCTGACAATGCGTTCACCTCGAGTGCCGCGCTCGAGGCATATGCGGCGCTCGAGGCTTGTGTGGTCGGGCCGTGTGATGCACGGGGTGCTGCTCTTTCGGCGGTTTTGCCGGAATCCGGGTCGTGTGATGCACGGGGTGCAGCTCTTTCGGCGATTTCGCCGGATTCCGGCACATGTAGTGTACGGGGTGCAGCTCTTTCGGAGCTTTCGTCGGATTCCGGCACATGTAGTGTACGGGGTGCAGGTCTTTCGGCGGTTTCGCCGGATTCCGGCACATGTAGTGCACGGGGTGCAGCTCTTTCGGCGATTTCGCCGGATTCCGGCCCATGTAGTGTACGGGGTGCAGCTCTTTCGGCAATTTCGCCGAATTCCGGCCCAGTCGTTTCACTCCGAGCCGCCGCAGCCAGCCCGCTCGCCGCCCCAAAAGCGCTGCGCCCGCGCCGCCCAAGCGCCGCCAGCAGCAGCGCCCGGGCTGCGCCCGCATGCCCCGCGCCCGCGAGGCTCGCCGCATAGGCGCGGGCATCATCCGGCGCGAGCGGCCCGGCCTCGCGCCACAAAACCAGCGCGGCGGCATGCGCCCCTATGCCGCCAAGCACCCGGGCAAGCAGCGCCGAATCCCCCGGCGCCGCAGCCCCCCTCGCGGCCTCCCCATCCCCGGAGGCCGCCTCGCTCTTGCCCAGGCTCGAAGCCAGCGCTTCGTGGATGGCTTCGTCGCCCTCGCCCGCGGCCTGCAGCTGCTCCGCCCAGCCGGCCAGGGCAGGCCCGTAACGCGGCGCTTCCTTGGCCGCCGCCGCGTACAAGCGCAGCGCGTGCTCGCCGCGGCCAAGCGCGGCCTCCGCAGCCGCAAGCCCGCAGCGGGCGCGATAGGTTCCCGCGCCCGCTTCCCGCACGGCGCCGCGCGAGGCATCGCCCGCGCGCAGTGCCGCTTCATAAGCGCTGCGCGCATCCGCCGCGCGCCGCTGGGCCATGAGACTGTCGCCGTACGCTAGCTGGACGTCCGGATAATCGGCGTATCGGTCAACCTCCCGATGCAGCAAGGCAGACGCGCCGTCGGCATCGCCCAGCGCCAGCAGCGTTTTGGCCCGGTCCCGAATGAGCATCTCCCGATATGGCGCGTCTGCCGGCGCAAACAAACAAGCCAAAGCAAATGCCGCCGCGGCATCCTTTGGCTTGTTCAATTGACAGAACGCAACACCTTGATTGTACAAATGGAACGGATGATCCGGTTCGAGGCGCAGCGCCTTGCCGATTAAGCGGAGATTGCGCGCAGCCTTCGCCTTGCGTGCCATCTTTTCCGGCAAATAGCCGTCATGCCGGAGACGAAGCCCGCTCGGCGGCCCGTCAACCGCGTACGGCTGAATCCCTGGCCGGACAAGCTGCTCATGAATGACGCCGGTATAGCGAAAGCCGCAATCTGCCCGGAACAGCCGCACCGCATCATGCGACAACAGATCGCTTGCTCCATGACCATAGCGGTTTTCAATGACGAGTGACAAGCTGTCGCTCTGCGCCTCGCGCAAGAGGCGGCGAAGGCTTGCCCGGTCCACTCCGGCGTCCAGCCATTCGTCCGCATCCAACACGAGCACCCACACCGTACGCGCCGCATCCAGCCCTGCATTGCGCGCCGCCGCAAAATCATCCTCCCATGCCGCCCGGACAACTCTTGCCCCGAACGCGTTGGCAATGTCGATCGTCCCGTCCATGGAGCCGGTGTCCGTAACGACAATCTCATCCGCGAGTCCCTGTACGCTCCCGAGACAGCGGCCAAGGACGTCTTCTTCGTTGCAAGCCAGGACATGAATGCCGAGCAGCATGGAATCACGCTCCCATTTTAAGTGCCTTGCGCGTTAAAATAGACATCGATGGTCGTCGGGCTGCCCGAAGCCGCCGAACGATAGGAGAGCCGGGTGTACTTCAAGAACCGCTGCGGCACGAGAACGTCCACGCTGCCGGAAGATATGCCCGTCGACGTGTCGACATCCGCATACCAGTTGGTGCCGTCGGCGCTGATCTCTACGCGGGCATCCGCTTTGTTCGTGCCGGGACCCCGGTTATACACGAAGAAGGAATACGTTCCGAGCACGCTCGTCGTCACCGGATTCAGAGATGTAAAGGCATTGCCCGTTACGAGCGAGGTGTTCGCCTGTTCAATGAAGCTTTTTTGCGAAATCGACGTTACGCTGCTTAACGTACCGGCCGTAATCGTTGCTCCAAGCACGCTCGTGATCGTTCCGTTCAGCAAGTTCGTCAGCGTTCCCGCCGTAATCGTTGCTCCGAGCACGCTCGTAATCGTGCCGTTCAGCAAGTTCGTCAACGTGCCCGCCGTGATCGTTGCTCCCATCACGCTGGTCAACGTTCCGTCCAGCAGGTTATCGATCGTGCCGACCGTCACCGTACCGCCGGAGATCGCCACCGTACCGGCTGTGATCGTGGCTCCCATTACACTCGTGATCGTACCGTTTAGCAAGTTCGTCAGCGTTCCTGCCGTGATCGTCGCCCCAAGCACGCTCGTAATCGTACCGTTCAGTAAGTTCGTCAACGTTCCTGCTGTGATCGTTGCTCCCATGACGCTCGTAATCGTACCATCCAGCAAGTTGTCGAGCGTACCTGCTGTAATCGTCGCCCCCATCACGCTCGTCAGTGTACCATCCAGTAGATTATCGATCGTGCCGACCGTCACCGTACCGCCGGAGATCGCCACCGTACCGGCTGTGATCGTGGCTCCCATTACACTCGTGATCGTACCGTTCAGCAAGTTCGTCAGCGTTCCTGCCGTGATCGTCGCCCCAAGCACGCTCGTAATCGTACCGTTCAGTAAGTTCGTCAACGTTCCTGCTGTGATCGTCGCTCCCATGACGCTCGTGATCGTACCATCCAGCAAGTTGTCGAGCGTACCTGCTGTAATTGTCGCTCCCATGACGCTAGTCAACGTTCCGTCCAGCAGGTTATCGATCGTGCCGACCGTCACCGTACCGCCGGAGATCGCCACCGTACCGGCTGTGATCGTGGCTCCCATTACACTCGTGATCGTACCGTTCAGCAAGTTCGTCAACGTGCCCGCCGTGATCGTCGCCCCAAGCACGCTCGTAATCGTACCGTTCAATAAGTTCGTCAACGTTCCTGCTGTGATCGTCGCTCCCATGACGCTCGTGATCGTACCATCCAGCAAGTTGTCGAGCGTACCTGCTGTAATTGTCGCTCCCATGACGCTAGTCAACGTTCCGTCCAGCAGGTTATCGATCGTGCCGACCGTCACCGTACCGCCGGAGATCGCCACCGTACCGGCTGTGATCGTGGCTCCCATTACACTCGTGATCGTACCGTTCAGCAAGTTCGTCAACGTGCCCGCCGTGATCGTCGCCCCAAGCACGCTCGTAATCGTACCGTTCAATAAGTTCGTCAACGTTCCTGCTGTGATCGTCGCTCCCATGACGCTCGTGATCGTACCATCCAGCAAGTTGTCGAGCGTACCTGCTGTAATCGTCGCCCCCATCACGCTCGTCAGTGTACCATCCAGTAGATTATCGATCGTGCCGACCGTCACCGTACCGCCGGAGATCGCCACCGTACCAGCTGTGATTGTCGCTCCCATGACACTTGTAATCGTACCATTCAGCAAGTTCGTCAACGTGCCCGCCGTGATCGTCGCCCCAAGCACGCTCGTAATCGTACCGTTCAGCAAGTTGGTCAACGTTCCTGCCGTGATCGTCGCCCCAAGCACGCTCGTTAACGTACCGTTCAGCAAGTTCGTCAACGTTCCTGCCGTGATCGTCGCTCCCATGACGCTCGTGATCGTACCATCCAGCAAGTTGTCGAGCGTACCTGCTGTAATCGTCGCTCCCATCACGCTGGTCAACGTTCCGTCCAGCAGGTTATCGATCGTACCGACCGTCACCGTTCCGCCGGAGATCGCCACCGTACCTGCTGTAATTGTCGCTCCCATCACGCTCGTGATCGTACCGTTCAGCAAGTTGGTCAACGTTCCTGCCGTGATCGTCGCCCCAAGCACGCTCGTCAACGTGCCCGCTGTGATCGTCGCTCCCATCACGCTCGTGATCGTACCGTTTAGCAAATTGTCGATCGTGCCGACCGACACCGTCCCGCCTGAAATCGACACATTGCTAAGCGTGCCATCCAAAATAATATTCAGTATATGGCCTTCCGTATCCGTTGCTACCGGCTGCGGCGTCAGCGTCGCATCCTGACCGAATATTAAGGTGCGCAATTTGTCCGGATTCGGATTAAAGGCCGAAAAATTCGGCATCGTTCCTCACACTACTTTCGGTTTAAAAATAGTTCTTGCCTTCTACTCCGAGCATCATCTGACCCGTTGCGATTGAAAATACACCGTCACCCCCGTTGGTTTGCCTTCGTTCAGCGACTTCACCAGTAATCTCGTGTACCGTTGAAACTTGATCGGCACGACAATGGCTGTGCCGCCATCCGGGACGATTTCTTCGGCATCGGTCGCATAATCTCTCCCGTTGGGACCGACTTCCACCTGTGCGATAACGGGCTCGCTCCCCCTATTGACGACCGCATAGGAATAGACGCTCTTATTGGAGGTATCCTGCGGGGGCAGCGCGACAAATTCATCCGTCGTTGACACGTCTGCAAAAACCTGTTCCGAGAATAAAGGGGCTGGCGGTTTGCGCTTGGTGCTGCAAGCGTGCTTCGAATCGCCGTTTCGTTTGTGACGCGGGGGAAGGCAACTTCTTCCCTTGTGGCGATCGCGGCGTCTTTTTTGGCTCATGTCATCTTCCCCTTGGTCAACGCTCATTTACTCTATGTTCGCATTCGAAATCCGGAAACGGCACATGTCCGTAGTTTGATTGTCTGCCCTTGCATAAATCCATGTTTCCCTAGGGCGGGCCGGCCCCCTTCGTCCATATACTGAATCAGAGGCTGCCTGCCGCAAGGCGGGGCCAACCTATGACCACCGAGGTGCTGCATGAACAATTACAATGTGTTTAACACCGAACATAACCCTGTTTATATGCAGCAAAATAACAATTTCACATCGCCGGGCATTAACGGCTTGCCGGAACTCGACGCCGCCAAGAGCGGCTTTCTCTTTATCCTGACCAGCGGCAGTGTCGCCGCTGGCAGCGGCAGCTCTCTTCTGCTGCAAGTAACGAATTCGAACGGCAGCGGCAAGAAGCTGTACATTTCAGGCATTACCGGAGGCACGACCGCCGCGGCCACGCTGACGGTCTTGTCCGGCGGCACGATTACGGGCGGCACGACGCCTACCCCGATCAACGCCTTGTTCGGCAGCGCCACGACAAGCGTCGTGACAACCAAGCAGAACACGGGCACCTTGGGCGGCACGCCGACAACCGTTATGGCCATGCAGCTCACGGCAGGCATGTACAATGTCGAACTCTCGGGCGGTCTTATCGTGCAGGCGAACCAGACCCTCTCCTTGACGCTCGGCACCGGCGCGCTGACAGGCTCGATCAATTTAACCTGGTGGGAGGCGTAGAGAGATGCCGAATCATTTCATATTCGACCAGAGCAACAGCAATTTCTTCGGGAAGCTCGTCAATACGTATGCCGCGCCGGGCACCGTCGCCCCGCCGGATAACAACGCGGCCGTCAACGCACGGGAGTTTGTTGCCACGTTCACCTCTTCCTCCTCCCTTGGAATTCTTGGTGGCAGCGTAATCGCGACCATGCAAATCTCGAATCCCTCCGGCAGCGGACGAACGCTCTATGTCTCCCGAATAACGGGCGGTGTCGGGATCTCGCTCAGCCTGCTCTCTTCCTTCAACGGTTCGATGACGCTTAATCGCGCCGGAACGATCGCGTCCCCCTCAACGCTAACCCCGTTCAATACGCTGTTCGGCAGCGCCGCCGCGAGCGTCATGACGGCCAGCTCTTCCGCGAGCGCCATTAGCGGCGGCACGGATTTCATCAACTACCCGATCGAACCGGGCCTGTTCAGCCTCGATTACAACGGCAGTCTCGTCGTACCGCCGAACCAGTCGATCTCCGTTACGGTCAGCGGAGCTCTCAGCGTGGCCGGCGTGCTCGCGTGCTTCGCCAATATCACGTGGTGGGAGAACTGACGGCCGCCCGCTCCCCTCGAACCGCACGCAAAAAAACAGCGGCCGCCCGCCAATGACGGGAACAGCCGCTGTTTTGCCTATGCCATATGAAGTTTCAAGATCTCTGTCAGCTCTCGGAAACGTCGCAGTCGCGCGCATGCACGTCTGCCGTTAGTTTCCGCAGCTGCTCCCGCAGCGAGACGATATCGCCCGGGGACAAGCTCGTCTGGCAGAATACGCGCTCCGGTATGGCAGCCGCGCGATCCTTCAGGCCGCGCCCTTCGTCCGTCAGTCGGACGATCACGCTCCGTTCATCCTGCTGATCGCGCTCGCGCCGCAGCAGCTTCATGCCTTCCAGCTTCTTGAGCAGCGGCGTCAGCGTCCCGGAATCGAGATACAACCGGCGGCCGAGCTCCTTCACGGGCACTTCGTCCTTCTCCCACAGGGCAAGCAAGGTGACATACTGCGTATACGTTATGCCAAGCTCGTCCAGGAACGGACGGTACAGCTTCGTCACCTCGCGCGCGCAGGCATAGAGGGCAAAACAGAGCTGGTTATCCAACTCGAGCTGCGCACTCTTCTCCATTTCATGTCTCCCTCTTTCTCCTTGTGACTGTATATCTACACAATTAAATTGCATGCAATTTATGTGGTTAGAATATCAGCTGACGTCAAGACTGTCAACCGTATTCCTTCTCGTTCACTCGCTGCAGCTTCATGAATTCGCGCAGCATCGCGATTCGCCAAACGACGATCATCCCGAACGCGAGCACGAAGAACAGCGCTCCCGTCTGCGGTATCGACACCCGGCTCTCGATCGCATCATGTGCAAGCAGCCTCACGATGAGCAAGCCGAGCAGTATGAAAATGAACATTTTGGACCGCTTCAGCACGATCTCGTCTCCGACTCGTTCCAGCTTCGACGAGCGGATAAGCGGGTAGGCGAATACGGTGGCGCCGGCGGCAAATGCAAGCAGCGCCCATGTCCACGGGATATGCGTCTCGGGCACGACGAACATGAGGAAGCCGGTGGACATGCCAAGCGGCGGAATGATGATTTTGCGCATCGTCGTCGGACGATTGCTGGCGCGCAACCGCAGAAACATCACCGCTGCGCCCGAGAGCAGCGTGATGATAATCGATGCGGCATGCCCGAACGAGAATGATTGCGGGAGAAAGCTCATCAACACGCACTCCTTTTGAACGGTTTCGTTCTAGTTTCGACATATTCTCTTATCCTACCTATTTTGCGCCGCCGTTGCAAACGCCGCCATTTGCCGGCTATCTATCACGCTCTAGGCGAGGACATCCCGGTGAATCTTCACGACCGCTTTGCGGATCGGCATGTCCTCCTCCACCGAGCAGTTCGGACGGTGGATATCCGTCGGGAACAGGACGATGAAGTCTCCAGGCACCAGATCGATGGCATTCTCGTTCCGTACCTCGCCATAGAAGGCGATATCCTGCGTTTCATAGCGGTCGTCCACGATGATTTGATCCTCCGATACTTTGGCAACGCGCATCTGTTCGCGCCCTTGCAGCAGCAGCTGCACATCCGTATGCAGCATATGCGTCTCCGGCTTCACCTCGCGCCAAGGACGCGTCTCAGGTTCATTGATGAGCAGGAACATGCCTTCTTCGCCGAGCTCATGCCGTCCTGCAGGAAGCGCATCCAGGTCCATGCTTTGCAAGCGCTCGATGGCGCGGCGTACGCCGGCCGGGAACGTATGCTTTTCATTCTCCCAATTGTTCAAATCGCTGAAGATCATTATCCTAGCTCCCTTCGGTAATGACTGTTTTGACTCTGCCCACGTCGCCGCTTTGCAGGCGCACCTTGATACCGTGGGGATGATTCGGCGAATTCGTCAAAATATCCTTCACGACGCCGCGGGTAAGCCGCCCTGTCGGCTGGTCTTTCTTCAATACGATGTCGACCGTGAGACCGGGTCTGATGTTGGAACGCTGTTGTCCGTTTGTGCTCATACGTTGTAACTCCCTCTATGGCTTTTTTCTGTACACATCATAAGCCAGCGAACAAGTGAAGTAAAGATTTGGGCCGTTCGCCCATTTTCCCGTTGACAGCGATAATGAGAATCACTATCATTAGGTATGCAAACACATCTTGCCTTTCAGAGAGGTTGGTTCCGGACGCATGAAGAAAATCAAATACTGCTGCCGCAACTTTAAACATGGTTCCAAATCCGTGTTCAAGTCGCTCAAACAGGAGTTTCCCGACTTGAAACAGAAGAAGAAGGACTGCCTCAGCAATTGCAAGCTGTGTTCCAAGCAATGCATGGTGCTCATTGGAAAGAATGAAGTTATCGTCGCCCCGACCGCAGACGTGCTGTATGCAAAACTGAAGCATCGGATAGGCTAATATGGAATAGTATGGTACGATATGAGAAGAAGCTCCCGCTATCCTGAAGGATACGGAAGACTTCTTCTCTTTACGTTTACCATAACCAATATGACAAGGGAGGTGCGGCCGATGATGAACGAAGTCCTAAGCGAAGCAGTTAACGAGCAGATGAATTTCGAGTTTTATTCCGCCCATGTGTATATGGCGATCGCCGCTTATTGTTCCGGGGAAAGCCTGGACGGCTTCGCCAATTTCTTTATCGTTCAAGCGGAGGAAGAACGTTTCCACGCCATGAAAATGTACAAGTATCTCAATGACCGCGGCAAGCGCGTCAAGCTAGACGGCATGAGCACACCCAACAATGACTATAGCTCGATTCTCGAAGCGTTCGAACACGCCTACCATCACGAGCAAGAAGTCACCAAGCGCATCTACCACCTGTCCGATCTCGCCATGAACGACCGCGAGCATGCGACGATCCAGTTCCTGAAATGGTTCATCGACGAGCAGGTCGAAGAAGAATCCATGTTCGACAGCATCATCAACAAGCTGAAGCGGATCGACAAGGACAGCAATGCCTTCTTCATGCTGGATACCGAGTTCGCCGCGCGGACATTCGTTCCGCCGACGAACGCGTAACGATCATAGACAGTACGCAAAAAGGACAATCTTCGAGGATTCTCGGGGATTGTCCTTTTTTATTGCCGCTCGTATACGAACGCGTTCGTTCCTAGCGCCGCATGTCCCCATGCAGCTTCCGCTCTCGTCCCGCAACTATCAACGGCGCTTCGTCGTCAGAATAGTGAGCGCGAACTTCGGCAGCACGAGCTGGCGGCGCCAGCGCGAAGGCTGCTTCAGCAGCCGGTACAGCCATTCGACGTTCAGCTTCTGCCAGATGACCGGCGCGCGCTTCACTTTGCCCGCGATAACGTCGAGGCTGCCGCCAACGCCGAAAGCGACCTTCGCTTTCAGGCGGCTCTTGTGCTTGTAGATCCATTTCTCGGCGTTCGGCGCGCCGAACGCTACGATCAGCAGATCGGGCTGCTTCCTCTCGATGTCGGCGACGAGCGCTTCTTCCTGATCGCCTTTGAAGTATCCGTTATGCCTGCCGACGATCGTCACGCCGGGATACTTGTCCGCAATGATGCCGGCGGCCTTCGCGTTCGTCTCCTCGTCGGCTCCGACGACATACAGCGAGAAGCCGCGCTTCGACGCGCCTTCAAGCAGCCGGATCAATAAGTCGAACCCGGTCACGCGCTCCGGAATATGTACGCCCTGCCATTTTGCCGCCAGCACGACGCCGATGCCGTCAGGCGTAATCAGATCGGCCGCATTGACGATCTGCTGCAGCTCCGGCTGCTGTTTGGCTGCCATTACGATTTCGGGATTAGCCGTAATCAGGTGGAACAGCCGCGACTGCGAGCGTTCGCCCGCCAGCTTGCCTTGAAGCACTTTCACTGTATCCGAAAGCGTCATTTTCGAGAATGGTACGCCCAATATCTTGACGGAATCCATACTTCACCTTCCTCTGCACACGTTTGCTGTCCCTTATTGTAGCATAGGGCGCATGCTGGCGAAAGAAGCCGGCCATCCGCGGCCGGCATCTCGACTGACACGCTAAGGGACCCCCGCACGCGCGTTGATGCAATTAGAACTTATCCGCAATCCAGCGGATCAAGTCGCCGATGATCGGCACGAGCCCGAAGCCGTGTTGACCGATGGCGACAAGGCCATAGACGCGCTCGCCGATCGCTACCGCGCCGAGCACGTGCTGCCCGATGGCCACGGCGCCCAGCGCGTTCCCGCCGATGGCGACAGCGCCTAGCGCGGATTCGCCGATCGCTACCGCGCCCAAGGCGAGGTCCCCGATGGCAACTGCTCCCGCGGACAGCCCGCTCGATATCGCGACGGCGCCGAGCGCCAGCATCCCGCCGAGGGCAACCGCGCCGAACGACAGGATGCCGGCCGCTACCGCGCCGCCTGCAACCAGGCCGACCGCAATGTCGCCGATTGCGATGAGGCCGAAGGCGATTTTCGGTCTTCCTCTGCCCGCGCTCGTGCGGACGCTAATGACGGGAAACTTGGATGTCGGCCACTGGTAGTCGATCTCATCCCGTCCGTTATTCCCTAAATAGCGATTAAAACGAAGCAGCCGCTTCCACTCGAACATGCTGGCGATCACTCCCTCATGGGACCATTGGTGATTCAATGCTTTCTTTCCAGCGTATACTAAATACAAGAGCCCAGGCAACCTCGTCCGCGCAATATTAAACGATTTTTTAGCGCACCCGCGCTCCTATGAAGCATGATCCGATTATACGAAAGGCAGGTCGATGCGGGATGAAGAGAATCTTCTCGTTCATGATAGGCGCCGTTGTCCTTATGCTGGTCTTCTCCATGCTTGCCGGCTGCTCCGGGAACAGTCAAAACATAGCCAATCCGCCAGGCAATGCGCCGTCAGGGAATCAAGGCAGCGGCGATACGGCCACACCGGGCAGCGGTACGAATACAGGAAACAACGGTACGGTAACGGAACCGGCCAATACGCCGGACGGCAATACGAGCACGAATTCGAGTACGAATCAGGGGACAAACGCAGGAACGAATTCGGGTACGGCGGCCAACGACGGGAAGCCGAAGATCGTCGCCTCGAATGAAGCATTCCGGGTCTATGAACCGGCGCCGGATGCGGTAATCGGCAAGGCATTTACGGTGAAAGGCGAGGCGAGCGTCTTCGAAGCGGCGTTCAGCTACTCCTTGGAAGACGGACATAATGTGCTGGCGGAAGGCCATGCCATGGCCGACATGGGCGCGCCGGAATGGGGGAAATTCGAGTTTACGGTAACGTTGACCGACATGCCGACCAGCCCGACCGGCGTACTGACGATCTACGAATCGAGCGCCAAGGACGGCTCGTCCGTTCACGAACTGCATATTGCCTACACGTTCGAGAAAGGGCTGCTGAAGCTGGAAACGGAATAGCGCGCATGCGCGTACCGGCGAAGAACGGCAAGGTTGTCCATTCATGAAGAAGGCGGTTGTCTCCCGGGACAGCCGCCTTCTTCGCGCGAGGCCTTAGACTAGCGGGACGGACTCAATCGGAATCGGCATGACGTTCGCCGATCATTCCGCCGACCGCCAGCACGTACTTCAGCGATCCGTTCGCTTGACCGACGGGGAAGGACAGTTTATACGTGTTCGAAGCCGTCACCGGCGGCCTTGCCCGAGCGGCATCCGCGAATGCCCACTTGCCGTTGTCCCACACGAAGATCGGCTGCAGGTTCTCGGCTCCCGCGGGCAGATCGTAACCGGAAACGTTCTCCGACCGGATCGTCACGGTGCTTGTCTCCGTCCCCGGCTTGGGAGGCGTAAGCGTAACCGCGCGCGGCCGAATCGCGCTCGGTTCCGCGGTCGAGGCAGGTGACCCGCTCGGGGAGATGCCGCCGCTGGCTTCCAATTCCGACAAGAGCTTGCTGCTCTTGTAGAAACGTTCGTCGGTCATCGTCAGCAAGTAGTCGCGGAAGGTGCTCTTGATATGCAGCCCGTTCAGCAGCGCTCTAACGGGAACGAACAGCTGACCGTTCTTCAGCACGGGCACCGTATCGAGCTTCGTCTCCTTGCCGTTATAGGCAACGCGCTTCGAATTCAGCGTCACTTCGACGGTTTGGCCCTCCCAAGCAACCGTAGCCTTCTTGCTTGCCGAATCGTAGCCGACCTTCGAGCCGATCAGCTCGCTCACGGCCCGAAGCGGCAGCATCAGCCGCTGCTGGGTATCGAAATACGGTACGTCGGGCGTCGTGTAGAGCACATAATATTGATTGATTTTCAGCAGCACCGAGTAGGAAACCGCTGCCGAGCCGGGAGAGCCTCCGGCGGCTGCCGTCGTTCCGGCAAGCCCGGGCGCAAGCAAGGAAGCCGTCATCACGAGCGAAAGCGATAAACGTTGGAAGGCTTTCACACCATTCACTCCTCTTTATCAGAACTCATGCATTCGTATGATGCAAACGGCAGGAAGAAGGTTCCAGCTCCCCGTGCGCATATCCAAATAAACGTCCCGCCTGGCCGGACAGTCCGGAAATAGCGGATGGCTGCCGTTAGCCCAGGCTATGGAGCGCCGCCAAAGCTTCCGCCTGGTCCGCGAGGAAGAAGAATTGCTTGCCCTGGTTGCATTCATAGATGAAATCCCGCAGGCTCTTGCTGTCATAGCCGCTGAAATCGCCGACGATGGCAAGCTTGACGCCATAGTTGGTAAACTTCTGCAAGATATCGCCGGC